>JBDTUK010000192.1:0-7916 GCA_040007795.1 Ferruginibacter sp. | reverse complement strand
TACGGGAGAAGTGGTGGATACCCGGTCGAGGCTGGAAGCAAAAAAACAAATGCGGATAAAATACCTCGAGTTTTTGAAGCAATCAAAAAATATGGAAGAGGTACTCCAGGTACAAAATGAAATAAACAGCATCCAGGAAGAGATAGAATCTGCTGCAGGACGTGTGGAATACCTTTCACACCAATCAGCATACAGTACCATCAACCTTACTTTTTACCAGCCCATTAATGGATATAGACCTTCTGACGGCACGCCTTCATTCTTTACAAGGGTAACCGGGGCTTTTAAAACAGGCGCAGGATGGATAGCCGACCTGTTTGTAGGATTAATATCTATTTGGCCTTTACTACTGGCTGTATTTGTAATTTATGTGAGTTGGAAAAGAGTAAGACCAGCTAAGATCACTGCACAAAATTTGTAGAATATCATTTACCGGAAAATGACCGTACCCAGTTGTTTGGTCAGTTCAATTTCCATTTGTTTCAGGTGCTGGTGCGTTTGTACCAGCACCATTTGGTCTTCTGCCACATTTGTTCTTTCAAGGTCACGCTGGTTCTCATCCATCAGCCTTTTTATTTTACGCAGCTTAAGATAATTGAGTGTGGAAAAAACCTCTTCAGCAAATAATTCTTCCCTGGTTGCTATATGTCCTTCAAAATGTTCTTTCCAGTTGGGGCTTATCTCGTAATTAAAATCCATTATACTAACCACCAGTGCACTCATCTGCAGGTCATCGTGATAAAGAAAATTTTTGGCAGTTGGCTCAATACCTGCTTCATACCATGCTTTGTAGGTTTGTAAAATTCTCACCAGTTCTTTGTTGTCAATCAGTTCTTCCAGTTGGTTATCTTCTATCTCTTTAAAAATATATTCTGCTACTTTTTGATTTTCACCTGCCCGTCCGGCAGGCGGGTTCCAGTCCTTCAGCCCAAATTCCAACAGGCTTCTTATCATGGCCTGCTCATGTATCTCATCTTTATTGAAGAGAGCCATTACATCGGTCTCAACATCACCGCTGTTCTCTGTAGTAATATTTTCTTCACTAAAACGCTGTTCCCGGTTACTTCTGTTTTCTTCTTTGCTTACTTTTTCACGAATAAATTTATTAACAAGGGCATGCAATCCACTTTCTTCTATTTTTAAAATTTCAGAGCATTGTTTTATATAATCCTGCTGTTTGGTAAAATCTTCTGTCTTATTGATCTTGGAAATGGTCTCTGCTATCTGGTTAACAACAATTGATTTTTTAGTACTGTCATTACCCACATCTTTTAACGCAATACCGAGCTGAAATAAAATAAAATCTTTTCTATTGGCTTTTATAAAATCAATGAATGCAGCTGTACCCACTTTATTTACATAACTATCCGGGTCTTCATTATCGGGTATCAAGACCAGTTTCACATTCAGGCTTTCTTCCAGCGCCAGGTCAAGGCCACGAAGGGCAGCTTTTATTCCTGCACTATCTCCATCATAAATAATGGTAAGGTTGTTTGTGTATTTTTTTATTAACCGGAGTTGATCGGGTGTAAGAGAAGTTCCGCCACTGGCTACCACGTTTTCAATACCTGCCTGGTGCAAACTAACCACATCGGTATAACCTTCCACCAATAAACATTCATCTGCTCTATCAATAGCCTGCCGTGCAAAATAAGAACCGTATAAAAGTTTGCTTTTTACATAAATTTCATTTTCGGGGCTGTTGATATATTTAGGTGCCTTGTCATTGTTCTTAATAATTCTTGCACCAAAGCCTAATACTTTTCCGCTTTGATTATGTATGGGGAAAATTATCCGGCCACGGTAATTATCATAAGCATTACCATCACGTACATTAACCAATCCTGTTTTTTGCAAATAGTCAAGGCTGTATTGAGCAGCTAAAGCGGCTTTGGTAAAACTATCTCTGGCCTCCGGATTAAAACCCAATTGAAATTTATTGATGATCTCCTCCCTGAAGCCCCTTTCTTTTAAATAACTTAAGGCAATGTCCTGTCCTTCTTCAGTATTCAATAATGCATCACTAAAAAACTTTTGTGCAAAATTATTGATGATGTATAAACTGTCGGCTACCTGTTGTTGCTGTTTATATTCCGGGCTGGTTTCTGTTTCTTCAACTTCTACATTATACTTTGCGGCCAGCCAGCGAAGGGCTTCCACGTAACTGTACTTTTCCGCCTCCATTAAAAAACTGATGCTGTTGCCGCTGCGGCCACAACCAAAACATTTATAAATTTCTTTAGCAGGCGAAACAGTAAAAGAAGGAGTCTTTTCATTATGAAAAGGGCAGAGGCCGAGGTAATTGGTTCCCCGTTTTTTTAGTTTAATAAAGGAGCCAACAATTTCCACAATATCGATGCGGCTGAGAATTTGCTGTATGCTGTTTTGAGATATCAATGTTTGAATAATGAGGCTGTAATTTACAGCATTTACTATACTATAATAAGCCTAAACTCGTATAAAAATAGATCAATATAAATTTATGGCATGATTTATGAAAATTTGATGCAAAAATCATCATCTAACCAATAATTTATATCTTTAACATTCAAAAAAAATAAAGCATGAAGAAATATTTCTTACTTCTTATTGTGGTTCTGGGTGCATTGATCGGGCAGGCCCAGGATATCACCCTCATTACTAATATGATCAAATTAAGGCAATATGAAAAAGCTAAGCCTGAACTTGATAAATTCTTAGCCAATGAAAAAAATGCGGCGAAAGCTGAGAACTGGTATTATAAAGCTGTTGTTTATAATGGTTTGGCATTAATAGATACAAAAGCAATCGCCGATCGTAAAAACCTCAACCAGGAAGGTTACGATGCCGTAAAAAAATACATGGAAATGGATGCCAAAGCACCCTTAACAGCCGAAGAAAAAAATACGACTATTTATAACTCCTATTATGTGTTTTTTGACCTGGGTGTAAAAACGTACAATGAAAAGAAAGTCCAGGAATCATATGACCTGTTCATAAGTACGCTTGATGCCCATGATTATATATACAATCATAACCTGGTTGGCCCCAATGGAGTGAAGTTTTCGGCACATGATACAGATATAGTATGGAACCTGGTGGTATTAGGAAATGAACTGAAGAAAAAAGACGAGGTATTTACTTATTATAAACGAATTGCCGATGCAGACCTGGGCGATGAAAAATATGCAGAAGCTTATGATGAGTTGATAAAAAAATACCGGAAAGACGATAATAAGGAAATGTTTGCCAAATACCTGGCCCAGGCAAAAAAACATTTTTCAAGTGATCCGTATTGGGAAGCAGTAGGCATTGAGTATGCGATCAAAGGACTGGAGAATGAGGAGTTGTTTAAAAAATATGAAGAGTTGATGGTTAGTTACCCTAACAATTACATGGTCTATTTCAATTACGGACACGACCTGGATAAATTTGTATACTCAGCAGATTCAAAGGGCAAGGATGTTTCGGGATATAAAAAGAAAATTCCGGAGTTATATAAAAAAGCAATTTCTATTAATTCCACCATTGATGCCAATATACTGCTTGCTAATTTCTATTATAATACTTCCTTTGACTTTATTGATGAGGCCCAGAAAATAAAAGGAACAAAGCCCGAAGACGTAAAAAAGAAAGCTGAGCTGATGGCCTCCAGTAAAGCTGCCCTGACCCAATGTATACCCAGCGGGGAAGAGGCCATTAAATTATATGCTGCTTTAAAAGAATATAAAACATCGGATAAAGTAAATTATAAGCAGATGCTTGATATTTTAAGCGCTGCCTATAAACAAAACGGCGATGCAAAAAAAGCTGATGAATATGAAAAGAAAAAAGCCGAGGTAGATAAATTATAATGCTTGATTTTAAAGACTATTAATAAAAATCCTCCTGCAAATGCAGGAGGATTTTCGTGTATGAGAACTTAATATTTTAGTGTCCGCCAACCCTGAACTGCACATTACCCGGTCCTCCGCCATTCTGCATATCCTTCATTGGTTTTACTTCTATATCTTTCGGTATCTCAAATTCTTTATCGGCAATTTCTTTATCAATAACCAGTTTGGTAACCTGTACCGTCATTGTTCTTCCCCGGTTCATATTTCTTTCATACTGCATGGGAAAGCCATTTAAAAGTTCCATACTGTTAGGGCCTGATGTTGTATTAAACCCTCCAAAGCCACCGGCACTACCACCTGTACTGGGTAAATTTTGTAATTTAAACTCAGGGCAATACCATACCGAAGTTGTATCTGATTTGCCGTTAGACCGTGTAGCAATGATCAAAGCTTTTTTGCACTCATATCCTGATATCTTTTTGCTTTCATCTATATACTCAACTTTGTAAGTTGGTGGGGTAGATGAATTATTGAATGATGCATTCTGTCCGCCCCTGGTCTTCATCATGCTGTCCATTCGCCTGCTCATTTCCTTCTGGTCTTCATCGGTAGCATAGAAGCCATTTTTTCTTCCCATCATTTCCATAATGGTTGTAGTAAGTTTCTTACTGTTATCTCTTATAACCGTAGTACGTCCCATTTCGCTTTCCGAAAAAGTTTTCACCAGGTCGTTCTTCAACCAGGTTGTGGTCTTTGTTTCCCCGTCTCCGCCAAACCGCATCATCCTCACTTCTCCGCCATCAGGGCCTCCTGTGGTGGTTTGCACATTATTGTCTTCACCCTCCGGTGAAACAATGGTTGTTTTTGTAGTGATGGTAGCCTGGGTGATGATTTTAGGCTGTGCATAGGCTGCAAGAGATGCAGCTGAAAATACAAGTGTAATAATTTTTTTCATATTTTGTTTGTTAGAGGTCAAAAATACGAATTGATTCGTAACATTAAAATCATTCTTTTGGTTTGGGAAGATTTTAACAGGGGAGAAATAAAAAACCGGCACAAACCTGTGCCGGAATAAAACAGTTTGATTAAAATAATTTATTAAGGAGTGGTGCAGCTGCAATAGTCAAATTTCATTCCCCAGTTACCTCCTGTCATATTAATAAGTGTTCCTTGTCCCCAACCCGTTTGGGTTTGGATAGTTCCACCTGAGGAATTAAGTTGTTTCACGACTGCATGAGCTGCAATACATCCACAACCGCCCATTGGTATTTTTGATATAGGAATCTGGTAGGTAACAGTAGTAACATTATTAAGTGTTCCTCCATAAGGGAATTGTCCAGGGATCGGGTTACCCGGATTGTTTACAGGAATAAGTGCACAATCACCTACATACAAATGAGTTTGCGTTAAAACCCAGCCACCAGTAGTGGTATAGGTTACATAAATGTAACTTGAATCATTGGTAACAGTAATAGTTCCGGCAATCATTGTTTGACCCGCCATTAAGTTTACTTCAGTAGGTAAACATTCATCGGTCCTTCCTAATACCGGACCATCATTATCAATGGGAGGGATCTTAACATATTCCTGTGCAGGGGCAGAAGCCGGAGTATTATTTGTTGGCGTAATATCAGCCTTCTGACAAGAAAAAATGGCAACCGATGTGATGGTAAATGCTAATGCAGAATAAAGTAATTTCTTTTTCATAGGAGTTTTTTTAGTTAAAAAAATAAACGGTTAGATAGAAGTGCTTTCTAACAACTTTGAAACGGGAGCTTTAATCATATTATTGCCCTAAAAACACATTAGATTATTCGTATTATATAATGCAGTGTAAAGTTCTTTTTTTCATGCCTGGGATTCGAAATAGTACGTTTTTAAGGTCCTAATGTCAAGGGCTTTCCCATGTAAAAATCCCATCCCGGTTATTATATCGGTGGCATACCCAAAATTCAGGATCAAATAGGCGGTTTTAAACTGTTAATAACTATTGAAATTCACTGTAAAAAATCAAAATTTTCTATTCATTCATTCCAGTATATTTGCCGTTATACTAAAAACAGGAAAACCGTGCGTTTAAAGAGTTTAGAAATCAAAGGATTTAAAAGTTTTGCCGATAAAACCGTACTCAATTTTGATGAAGGCATCACTGGTGTAATTGGACCCAATGGCTGTGGAAAAAGTAATATTGTGGATAGCATCCGCTGGGTAATAGGCGAACATAAAATAAGCAACCTGCGTAGTGAAAACCTGGAGAGCCTTGTTTTTAATGGCAGCAAAAACCGCAGTGCCAGTGGCATTGCCGAAGTAAGCCTCACTTTTGATAATACAAAGAACCTGCTTCCAACCGAATTCAGCACAGTTACAGTAACCCGTAAATATTACAAAAGCGGGGAGAGTGAATACCGCCTCAATGATGTAGCCTGCCGTTTAAAAGATATTCATAACCTGTTTTTGGATACCGGTATCAGCAACGACAGCTATGCAATCATTGAACTGGGCATGGTAGATGATATCATTAAAGACAAAGACAACAGCCGCCGTAAGATGCTGGAACAGGCTGCTGGTATCACCATTTACAAGACCCGTAAAAAAGAAGCCAAACTTAAATTAGATGCCGCTGAGCAGGACCTGGCCCGTATTGAAGATCTTTTGTTTGAGATCAATAACCAGCTTAAGAGTTTAGAAAGCCAGGCCAAAAAAGCAGAGAAATATTTCGAGATAAAAAAAGAATACAAGGAAGTAAGTATTGAATTGGCCAAAGCTGCTTTGGAAGGTTTTAATGTTACTTACCACGACCTGAATGAAAAACAAAAAGCAGAAGTAGACAGAAGGATTGAATTGGAGACAGAGATCGCCAAAGAAGAAGCTTTGCTGGAGCATGAAAAACTGGGCCTGGTTGAAAAAGAAAAAGCATTGCAGCAAATGCAACATGCATTTAATAATATGCTGGATGCTGTTCGTAGCAAAGAAAATGAAAAGAGCCTGAGTGGCCAGCGCTTACAATATTTAAAAGAAAGAGAAAGCGGATTGCAGGATTTTTTACAAAAAGCAGGCGGGCAATTAAGCGGTCTTGATGAAAGTATTCAATTTACCAGTAAGCAGATAAATGAAGATGAAAATCAACTAAAAGAATTTGAAACCAAACTGGTAGAATTAAAAAATGCAGTAGAAGAAAAACGCAAAGTATTTGATGACAAGCGTAGCTATATTGATGAATTGAGAAGGGAAAACCAATCTATACAACGCAACCAGTTTGAAGCTGAGAAAAAAGTGGCAGTTGCTGATACTTCTATACTGAATTTACAACGTACTGTTACACAAATACAGGAAGAAAAAACGCAAAGACAAAATCAACTGCAACAATTAGACCCGGAAAAGAAGCAGAAAGAAGAAGAACTGGAGCAAAAGAAAAATGACCTTCAGCAATTACAGCAGCACCATGAATTTACTAAAGAACAAATATTACAAACGCAGAACAGGATGGAAGGCCTGCGTAATGAACTGGCCAATGAGAACAGGAAATTAGACAGTAAGAAGAATGAGCACGACCTGCTGAAGAGCCTGATTGACTCAATGGAAGGTTATCCTGAGAGTGTGAAGTTCCTGCATAATAACCCGGAGTGGAACCATACAGCGCCGTTATTGAGCGATATCATTTATGTAAAAGAAGAATACCGTGCCGCTGTTGAAAATGTTTTGGAGCCTTACCTGAATTATTATGTGGTTAATAATTTAGAAGAAGGTTTACAGGCTATTCATTTATTAGATAATAATAAAAAAGGCAAGGCCAATTTCTTTTTACAGGATAAGTTTACCGACTTCCCGGAACATCATCAGCCGGAAGGAACAATACCTGCACTAAGTGTTATAGAGATCGACAGTAAATACGCCAATCTTGCCAAACATTTACTGGGCAATGTTTTTATTGCAGAAAATGATGAAGCATTACACAACAGTAATGGGGCAGTGGTACTGGAAAAAACAGGTAAATACGTAAAAGGTAAATATTCATTGACCGGCGGCAGCGTTGGTTTATTTGAAGGTAAAAAAATTGGCCGTGCAAAAAACCTGGAGAAATTAATTGAAGAGATTGTTGCA
>JBDTUK010000191.1:0-6757 GCA_040007795.1 Ferruginibacter sp. | reverse complement strand
AACTATTTCTTTATAACTTTCGGAACTTTAAAAAAAAACTCATCATGGGTTGCTGCATTTTTTAAGCCCTTTTCCCGGCTGATACTTCCTTTTACCTCATCTTTTCTTAAAACATTCACATTGTCGCTCATATGCAATAGAGGCTCAACACCTGTAGTATCTAATTCATTCAGCTTTTCAACAAATTGAATCATTTTCTGCAAGTCATTTTTAATGGCTTCTTTTTCTGAGTCATCAAATTTTAATCTTGCCAGGTGTGCTAACTTTTCCACTAAAGCATCATTTACTTCCATAAACAAATATAGCAGATAGTTGGCTCCCGATTGCTATCGGGATGGCAACCGGCTGATTATAATTATGAATGGAAAACCTCGTAACCGGCCTCTTTCAACTACCTGATTTCCTTATCTTCGCCCTCTGACAGTGTAAAACGAAGCTGAGCAAAGTTTTATGGAAAAGAAAAAAGAAATAGTAATGAGTGGGATTCGGCCTACCGGATTTTTGCATTTGGGCAATTATTTTGGGGCCATTCGCAATTATGTAAAAATGCAGGAAGATTTTGAATGCTTTTTTATGGTTGCCGATCTACATTCTTTAACTACCCATCCCGATACAAAGGAACTTAAAGCCAATGTGCATCGGGTATTAGCAGAGAATATTGCCTGTGGCCTTGACCCTGATAAAGTGGCTTTGTATTGCCAGAGCCATGTACATGAAACAGCTGAACTCTACCTCTATTTAAATATGATGGCTTATAAGGGGGAACTGGAGAAAACAACCACCTTTAAAGATAAAGTGCGGCAAAATCCTCAAAATGTAAATGCAGGATTGTTAACCTATCCCGTTCTGCAAACAGCAGATATTATTTTACACAGAGCTAAGTATGTGCCTGTTGGCAAAGATCAGGAACAGCATTTAGAAATGGCACGAACATTTGCAAATCGCTTTAATCATCGGTATGAAGAGGTTTTTCCGGAGCCCCAGGCTTTTAATTACAATCAAGCCCTGATAAAAGTGCCAAGCCTTGACGGGACAGGAAAGATGAGCAAAAGTGAGAACCAGATGGCTACTTTGTATTTGGCGGATAGTGATGATGAGATCAGGAAAAAAGTGATGAAAGCTAAGACAGATAGTGGCCCGGTAGAAAAGAATTCGGCTAAACCGGATTATATTGAAAATGTATTTTTGTTGATGCAATTGGTTAGCGCTGAGGATGTGTTAAAGAAATTTGAGGAAGACTATAATAACTGTACCATCCGCTATGGCGACCTAAAAAAGCAATTGGCCGAAGATATGGTTAGTTTTATCTCCCCGATACGTGAAAAGGGAGAGGCCATATTGCAGGACGAAAAAAAACTTAGATCCATAATGGAGCAGGGAGCTGAAAAGGCCAATAAGAGTGCTGCGGCTACTATGCAGTTAGTCCGGCAGGCAATTGGGCTAAAGTATTATTAGAGAATTGATTTTTTGAAACGATTATTTATTATTTTGTGCAAACGTCAGTGATGGGCTGGCGTTTTTTTTGGCGGATAAAAGTAAGTACTAATGGCAAAAACAAAAAAACCAAAACATATTGCGGTGGCCGGAAATATTGGTGCCGGTAAAACCACTTTAACAGAAATGCTGAGTAAGCATTATAAATGGATACCACAGTTTGAAGATGTGGACCACAATCCTTATTTAAATGATTTTTACGAAGACATGCCGAGGTGGAGTTTTAACCTGCAGATCTATTTTTTAAACAGTCGCTTGAATCAGTTGCTGGAAATTCATAGGGGTACAGAAACGGTGATACAGGATAGGACCATTTATGAAGATGCCAATATTTTTGCGCCAAACCTGCATGATATGGGCCTCATGGGGAAAAGGGATTTTGATAACTACTATAAATTTTTTGAAACACTGAAGAGTATGGTGCAGCCGCCAGACCTGATCATCTACTTAAAAGCATCCGTACCTACGCTGGTTTCGCAAATACAAAAAAGGGGCAGGGAGTATGAAGAAAATATTCGCCTGGATTATTTAAAAAAACTAAATGAATTTTATAATAACTGGATTGATAATTATAAGGAAGGCCCATTATTAATCATAGATGCGGATAAAAATAAATTTGCAGAAAATGAAGAACACCTGGGGCAGATAATCAGTAGTATTGATGCTAAATTGTTTGGATTGTTTTAAACAGAGACTCGGTTTAATCTATCAGTGAATTTTTCATGGCATAAAACACCAGCCCAACAGAGTTTTTAACCCCAAACCTTTCCATTAACCTGTCTTTAATTGCTTCTACTGTCCTGGAACTAATGTCCATTTTTGCCGCTATTTCCGAAGCTGTAAATTCCATACACACCAGGGTAAGTACTTCCTTTTCCCTTTCACTCAGCACTACTTCTGTTGTAAGTGAAGGATTGAATTTTTGCTTGGAATAATTTTTCTTGATAAGTACTTTGTTTACAAACGGGTTGAGATAAAAGCCGGTACGCACTACATCCATGATGGCCTTTTTAATTTCTGTGGGATCGGTACTTTTTAAAAGATACCCTGCAGCTCCACAATCCATTAAATGACCTACAAAACGTTCGTCTTCGTACATAGTAAGTATAATAACACGAATGTTCGGGAAATTTTTTGTGATGAGCTTGGTGGTATCAATGCCATCTTTAATGGGCATTTTCAGGTCGCATAAAACTACATCGGGTTCCGATTCAGGGATTTTAGCAAGAAGTTCTTCGCCATTATCGGCCTCCATTACAAATTTAATATTGGTATAAGACCGCATGGAAAGAATTACTCCCTTCCTGAAGATTTTATGATCGTCTGCAATAGCAACTTTTATTTCATTCATAAGTATAGGCTACCGTAAAATTACGGAAAAGAAAATTCATTTAATAATGGAATATCTTTAAAAAGCGTTCTTTTATATTGCCGGCTCCCTCGGAATTTCTATGGTTACCTTATAATAAGTTTTGCTGGGATCAATTTCAAAGAATATCCTGCCGGTAAGTACTTTTATCCTGCTGGCAATATTTTTCAGCCCCAAGCCAAGCGTGCTGTGGTTTAGTTTTTCAAAATCGGCTTGTACAATACCGGTACCATCATGGTGAATCCGGAAATACATTTTGTTACCGCTTATGTTCTGTGTTAAATGTATAAATCCGGGATTACTGTGTTTAAGAATATTATTCACCAGTTCCTGTATAATACGAAACACTAATAATTCCTGCTCTACTTTAAGCCTGGTACGGTAATCATGAAACCGGGCGCTGGCATTTAAACTTCCGCTGGCTCCAATTTTTTGAAACAGATCGGTGGCAGCGCTTTCCAGCCCAAAGTTTTTAAGTGTTGGGGGCATCAGGCTATGGCTGATGTTTCTTATTAGCAGGATTGCATCATCCAGGATTTGCTTGGCGCTGAAAATACTTTGAAGCTGTTGTGCCTTTTCCTGGTTAACTAAGTTTTCATTTAAGTAAAGACGTGCTGTTGCCAGTAGCGGCCCTGCATCATCATGCAGGTCGGCTGCAATACGGTTACGTTCTTCTTCCTGGAAACGGATAGATGCATTCAGCAATATCTGTTGCTTTTCTTCTTCCAGTTTTTTTAACTGGCTGTTATAACGGATGACCTTTCGTTGGTGAAAAATAACAAACCCAACAATGGCAATAGCAAGCGTAAGCATGCCTAATGTTCCTAGGAACATAAAGGGAGTTATTCCTGACGAGCCAGTTGTTTGTAAAAAATACATTTTTTGCTGAGCTATTAATTAGGGTTTTTAAAAGGGAGGTAAGTATCAAGTTCAGAATTTCCAGAGAGATCATTTAGAATTTGATTATCATTTTTATTTTCTCTTAGGGTTACTGCAATGCATAATAACAGGTTCTTTAAAATTGTTACGGAACTATTGATGATTGTGAACTGCCTTCTAAATGTTTCATCATTGTAACTTGTTTTTGAATATAAAAACAAGAAAAAATTACCTGAGAAATTAATGATGAATGCAACCGATATCCAAAAAATTACCTTTTGATAAATAGGCTCGACAACACTTTCCTGCATTATTTCAAAGAAAAAATAGATAATAAACATTAAGAGAACAAAGTATTCAACTATAAGGGGATAAAACGCTAATGTTGGCTCTTTAGCACTTACAAAATCAAAAACACAGAAAATAATAAATGGAAAGGGAGAATACAATAATAAGGTACGCACAAACCTGTTATGTATATGTAATGAAAAAAAGTAAGCTAGTAAGGAATATTCTACTACATTATAAACTCTTGTAACTAAAAAATAACTTTCAACTGAGTTATATACATATCTGGCAAATATTACCGCTAAAACAAGAACCGTAATTACAAAGGCATATAAAAAAAATACCTTTTTACTTTTAGAATTGATCCTTTTTAAGAAGATCAAGCAAAAAATAAAAGGTAGAATTTCGGTGAAAAGATTAATATATTTTAAATTCTGTAAGATAAAAAATGATTATTTAATCAAAAATAACCATTGGTTCTTAAAATCAAAAATATAAATTGATTTTGCAATTAAGCAAAACACTCAACCAGTAAATCAATAATTCCCTGTGATAGCATAATAATTTAGTTTTAAGGTTCCTAAGTAATTGTGAAGTGTAAACTTCTATCAAAAGCAAAAACCTAGCAACCCCTTCAAGCATAGGATACATCTGGCAATATTCAGCAAATTCAATACCGTAAAGAGTTTGGGGAGAAGTTGTTAGTAAAATGCCTTGTTATTTTCGGGTAAATATACTAAATAAAAATAGTAAAATTACTATTAAGATGCACGTATCTTTACCATAGCAATTTTACTATTCCAAGAAGGTAGTAATCCCAGGCGGGCTTTTAAAGCCAGGCTTTTAGGTTTTGGTCAGGATATTGGATCTTAAAATGAATGGCCTTCAACAGGAAACACCCTTTCAATGTATTAAAAAAAACACTTAATCGTTGTATTTCAGCTTAGTATATTGGATTTAAAAACGGGCTTCAGGAAAAATAAGTTGATTGACACTGGCAACACAAGCACAAACAGGCTCTTCAGGATAATTGGAAATTCTTTTAATTTCTATTGGATATTTGGATATAGAACATTTAGTGAACCAATGTCAATCAACTGGTACAAAAGTATAACAGGAATACCCCCTGTAAAAGAGCATTAATGCCCTAATTTGGTTTTGTAAGATTTACTTTTATAAGAGTAAAAGTGCATTTTGAACAGGTAGATTAACTAATAAAAATAACCGTAAAATTACTAAGTAAAATTTCCTGTTTAAAATGAAAACCAACCCTCTGTGAAAAAACCGGGACTCTTTCAGGTAAGGGAATTGATAGAAGTAAAATGAAAATTGTAACTTGGATAAGTTTTTATATTAACCCCCATTCGCTAATACTATGAGTACCGACCAGTTAATCAAGATCGCCATAGCTGACGATCACAAAATCTTCCGGGATGGAATTAAGATGGCCCTTGCAGGTAAAACTAACCTTAAAATGTTGTGGGAGGCCGAAGACGGCAAGGATATGATGCACAAAATTGCCATTAAAAAGCCTGAAGTGCTTTTAATGGATATCAGGATGCCGGAGATTGATGGCATCAATGGTATCCAGCTTATCCGCAAAGAATATGAGGATATAAAAATAATCGTACTAACCATGTATGATGATCAGCAAATGATAAGCAAGATGATGGAAATGGGAGCCAATGCCTATTTGACCAAGACCACAGACCCCGAGGAAATATATGAAGCCATTCTTACCTGTATGAACGACGATTTCTACTTTAACGAGTTAGTAAACAAAGCGGTGATGGGTAAGCTGATGCAGAAGAAGAATGTGCGCCAGCATTATGGCAGTAATACCCCGGTACATTTTAATGAAAAAGAATTAAAAATACTCCAGCTTCTGTCTGAAGATAAAACCACGGAAGAAATATCTAAAATTATCTTTCTCAGCCCCAGGACGATTGAAACCATCAGGCAAAATATGAAGACCAAGGTAGATGCTAAAACCATTGGTGGCCTTATCATGTATGGTATGCGGAAT
This sequence comes from Ferruginibacter sp., assembly GCA_040007795.1. Lineage (GTDB taxonomy): Bacteria > Bacteroidota > Bacteroidia > Chitinophagales > Chitinophagaceae > Ferruginibacter. The sequence continues at coordinate 701 of JBDTUK010000191.1, read as the reverse complement.
AAATTAATAGAATAATTAAGCTTTGAAGTTTTAATGCTGGCTCTTCTGATTTTTAAAAGTTAACTATACCATTTTTAACCGCATAAATGGCCAGGCCTACACGGCTTTTTACATCTAATTTTGTAAACAAGGAATCCCGGTAGCTATCAATCTGCCTTGGAGTCATGTGCATGGCATGGGCAATTTCTTTATAAGTCATTTCTGTGCAGGTTAATTTTAAAAATTCAACTTCTGTATCATTTAATATCGATTTTTCCAATGCAGAATGATTACCCGGGTTTTTCCGGAAAAGGGATGCGATCTTAACTGTGGTGTGATTGGAATAGTAATATTCCCCTGCTGCAATAGTAAGTAATGCACTTTTTAATTCTGAGGGATGAATATCTTTTTTTAAAAATCCACTTACCCCTGCCTGTAACAAACGAATCAATGCTATTTCACTGTCGTACATAGTAAGGATGACTATTTTTATTTCCGGGTGTTGTTTAACCAGCCATTTTGCAGTTTCATAACCATCCATCTTTGGCATGTTCAAATCCATAAGAACAATATCGGTAGTACAACCTTTTTCTATTACCTGTATTACTTCCACACCATTACCTGCAGTGGCAATTACTGTAAATTCATCAAAATTATTAATAAGGTTTGCAAGTGCCTCCCTTAAAAGAATATGGTCGTCTGCCAGGATAAGTTTATAGGGC
>JBDTUK010000190.1:0-13852 GCA_040007795.1 Ferruginibacter sp. | reverse complement strand
CAATGGCAAACAAAGAAGCATTCATACAAGCCATAAATGCTGGCTATACATTTAAAGGTGAAGCGGTAAAGATCGGGGCTGCTGTATTAGACGGGGAATTAGTACCTGAAGCAAGTATTTTTTTGCCGCTTAAAACGATGAATCGCCATGGATTGATCGCTGGTGCAACCGGTACAGGTAAAACAAAAACCTTACAGGTGATCAGTGAGTTTTTAAGTGATAACAGTGTACCAGTGTTGGTGATGGATATTAAAGGAGATTTAAGTGGTATTGCAGCACTTGGTGCAGCCAATGATAAAATTAAAGACCGTTATCAAAAGCTGAACATGGAATATAAACCTGCTTTATTTCCTGCAGAGTTGATGACGCTTACCGGGCAAAAGGGTGTTCACCTGAGGGCAACTGTAAGTGAATTTGGCCCCGTTCTCCTGAGTAAGATCCTGGAGTTGAATGATACGCAGGGTGGAGTGGTGGCGCTGATATTTAAATACTGCGATGATAACCAATTACCCTTACTTGACCTGAAAGATTTTATAAAAGTATTGCAATATATAGGTGATGAAGGTAAAACAGAAATTGAAAAAACCTATGGAAAAATTTCCACATCATCAACCGGAACTATTTTACGTAAAGTGATAGAGCTACAACAACAAGGTGCCGATATTTTCTTTGGTGAAAAAAGTTTTGAAGTAGATGACCTGATGCGTATTGCTGATGATGGCAGAGGAATGATAAGTGTGTTACGGGTAACCGACCTGCAGGACAAACCAAAACTGTTCTCCACGTTCATGTTGCAGATGCTTGCAGAACTTTATGCAAGTTGTCCTGAAGAGGGTGATCTCGACAAGCCCAAACTGGTGATGTTTATTGATGAAGCTCATCTGATTTTTAATGAAGCCAGTTCAGCATTGTTACAGCAAATTGAAACGATTGTAAAATTGATACGTTCTAAAGGCATTGGTATTTTCTTTTGTACACAAAACCCCATGGATGTGCCGGCAAGTGTACTGGCACAACTGGGTTTAAAAGTGCAACATGCTTTACGTGCCTTTACTGCTGCTGATAGAAAAGTAATTAAACAAACTGCAGAGAATTATCCCGAAACAGAATATTATAAGACGGAAGACCTGATAACACAGTTGGGTATCGGGGAAGCATTAATTACAATGTTGAATGAAAAGGGCATTCCCACACCACTTGCACACACTATGCTTTGTGCGCCACGAAGCCGTATGGATGTTTTAACTGATGCTGAAATTGATGCAATAAATACTAAGTCAAAACTGGTTGCTAAATACAATAAAACAATCGATAGTGAAAGCGCCTATGAAATATTAACAGCAAAATTGCAGGAGGCTGCGGAAAAAAATACAAGCGAAGAAACAACTTCCACAAAAAAATCAGGAAAGGAGGAGCCTTCAACTTTAGAAAAAATAACTAATAACACGGTTGTTAAAAGCATGGCGAGAACAGCAGGTAATACTATTGTAAGATCACTTCTCGGCGCTTTAGGATTAGGGGGCAGAAGCCGCAGTACCAAAAGCAAGGGATGGTTTTGATAAGAAGTTAAAGATTATTGACCAGTGCCGGTTTACAAGCCGGCACTTCGTATTTTTACAACATGAGAAAATGGCAACCCTTCTTTAAACACCGTTTTGGCCCTTTGTTTGTTTTGGTATTGATCATTTGTTCACTGAGTTTTATTACAAGGGTTATTTTATTGATAAAAAGCTGGCCAAACCTGGAGTTGACCGTATTTCGTTTCATTGGAATATTTTTCATTGGTTTTTTTTACGACCTGGTAGTGTGGAGCTTCTTTGCTATTCCTGTTGCCTTGTATTGCTGGTTAATGAAAGACAGCTGGTATCAAAAAAAATGGCAACGTATCCCCTTATTTTTTCTTTTTTTTCTGATAACACTGATCCTGGTAGTTAATGTTGGCGGCGAAATTATTTTCTGGGATGAATTTAATGTCCGGTATAATTTTATAGCGGTTGATTACCTGATATACACTACAGAGGTACTGGGTAATATTTGGGAATCATACAATGTTCCATTAATTGCTGCAGCTGTTGTGCTTGCTGTTTCAGTAATTTTATTTTTGATCAGAAAAAAAATCATCGCTTCGCAGGAAAGCAGCATGCGTTTTGGAAAACGTACCATCTTTTTTTTAGGGTTTATGTTAATGCCACTTGCCGGATATTTTTTAGTAAATAACAGGATCAAAAACAGCAGCAACAATAATTATGTCAATGAATTAGGAGGGAATGGAATTTATGAATTTGGCTCTGCTTTCTGGAATAATGAAATTGATTACAATAAATTTTATGCAACCCGTAATGATACTGCCAATTTTAAAATATTACGAAACATGTTGCAGGCAACAAATGCAACATTCACTGTAGATCCATTAAGTATTGAACGGCAGATAAAAAATGATAGTCCCGAACATAAATGGAATGTAATACTTATTAGTGTGGAAAGTTTGAGCGGAGATTACATGAAGAGGTTTGGTAATAAAGAAAACATAACACCTTATTTAGATTCTCTTATTCCTTATAGTTTATGGTTTGATCAGTTTTATGCTACTGGTACAAGAACAGTAAGAGGCCTGGAAGCTTTATCCCTGGCAATTCCACCAACACCCGGCCAATCCATTGTGCGCAGGCCCGATAATGATGATATGTTTACCATGGGTAGTGTATTAAAGTTAAAAGGATATGATGTGAATTATATCTATGGCGGTAATTCCTTTTTTGATAATATGGGCAAGTTTTTCAGCAACAGCAGTTATACCGTTTTAGACGAAAGGGATATACCTGACAGCCTGGTACATGTTACTACGGCCTGGGGCATTGATGATGAAGCTGCATTTGATTTTACGTTACAGCAGTGTGATAAAAATTATAACAGTGGAAAACCATTCTTTAATCATATTATGACCGTGAGCAACCACCGGCCATATATTTACCCGGAAGGCAGAATTGATATTTCGCCGTCACATCAATCCATACAGGGAGCCGTAAAGTATACGGACTATGCCATCAATAAGTTTATTAAAGATGCACAGAAAAAGGCATGGTTTAATAATACCCTTTTTGTAATAGTTGCCGATCATTGTGCAAAAAGCGCCGGAAAAACTGACCTTCCTGTAAACCGGTATCATATTCCCTGCATCATTTATGCTCCGCATTTGGTTAAACCGGCTATTGAGGAGCGTCTGGTGAGCCAGATTGACCTGGCCCCAACCATTTTAGGATTAATGAACCTTAATTATACCAACCGTTTTTTTGGATATGATATTTACCATATGCAGGCCGGAAGTGAAAGGGCTTTTATCAGTACTTACCAGGATATGGGGTATATTAAAGATGGTAAGCTGGTCATATTATCTCCTCAACGGTTGGTAAAAATGTATGAACCTGATTTCCTGACTGGAATGAATAACCCGACTTCAAGCTCAGATAGCCTCATTAATGAAGCAATTGCCTGGTACCAGGGAGCAAGTTTTTTATATAGATCCGGATGGTATAAAAGTGTAAAATAAACTGAATAAAAAATTTACTAAGTATTTGATTATCAGTATAAAAAATGACTGTTGACTGTTGCTGTCTTGCACTTTTTACACATCATTTTCTTACCTGTATTTTGAAAATACTTGATGCAAATGTTGCATAATAGATAAAAGCCCGTTATCTTCGTGTCGGTTTTTCATAGGATATTGGATTTTAAAGCGGGACTAGATTTCTATCTTGGTCCCTTTTTTTATTTTATAGACCTCCCCATTCATCATATATGGGTAATATTTCCTTCCTTATCTGAGTGTATTTTTTTCTCAGCCTGCAGGTAATTCACTACTTTCCAGATCTTCTCTTTTTTGGTCCCTTTTAAAGCTTTCAGAATCTCATTAACCGGTACCGCAACTTCTTTTGTAAGCCTGAGAATTTGAAGTTGAATAGCATTAAATTCTTCTGTTGAGATATAGATCACTTTTTCATTGATACAGTTATCACAGATTCCGCAGGCATTAATATTTGTATCTGTAAAGTAAAAGGCAATATGCTGACTGCGGCAGCCGGTGCTTTTATGTATATACCCGATCATTGCCCTTACACGCTGTTCAAAATACTGTTTGCGTTTTATATGATCAGCTGCATTAATTGTGTAGTTATCAGCATACATCCTGTTTTGTAAAAGTGTGATCTGTGGTTTATCCTTTTGCGGAGTATAACTGATAATTCCAAGGTCATTTAATTTTTTCAATTCCTTTTTTAAGATGCCAGTGTCAACCTGTAAAAATTTTGCCAACTGGGTTTCATAGATAGTTGCCGGAAAATCGAAGATGCCTTCATAGGAACGTAGCAATCCTTTTAAAAGTGGTTCCAGATCAGGATGCTGATTTTCAAAATCATTAAGTTCTTCTTTGCTGGTGGTAAAGACTATGGTGGATGGTTTAAAAAAAACTTCATTGAAGCTAATAATGTCTTCCTGTTCCAAAGCCTTAATGGCATAGGTAGCGGTAAGTATATTTAATTTAAAAGCAGTTGAAAAAGTGGCAATGTCAAAATCGTAACTGATTCCTTCACCTGTACCGGCAGGCACCTGCAAATGATTCATCAATGAAATGTAAACCTGTTTTATATCCTCTTCTTTTGGAAAACGAATATTGGTTTGTTCCAGTAAATTTTCCAGTTCTTTGTTATTGTACAGCAATACGGCATAAGCTCTTTTTCCATCCCTGCCTGCCCTACCTGCTTCCTGGTAATAATTTTCCAGGCAATCGGGTACATCATAATGTACCACCACCCGTACATCGGGTTTATCGATGCCCATTCCAAAAGCACTGGTACAAGCAATCACCCGTGTTTTATTGCGGATCCAGTTTTCCTGTTTTATATTCCTGTCTTCATTATTTAACCCGGCATGATAATAATCAGCATTGATCTTATTCATCAACAATAGATCTGCAATTTCTTTGGTATGCTTCCGGCTTTTGCAATAAACAATAGCAGTACCGGTAACATTTTTAAGAACCTCCAGTAATTTGTTTTGTTTAGATGGAACATTAAAAACAGAGTAGGAGAGATTGGGGCGTTCAAAAGATTGTTGAAATCTTTTCCATTCGTGGACTCCAAATCCCCCCTTGGGGGGTGGAGGGGCTGGGCTTAATTTATCACAAATATCATCCTGTACAATCTTAGTTGCAGAAGCAGTGAGTGCTAAGACTGGCACATTGGGTAACTGTTCCCTCAGGCTGGCAATACGCATGTAAGGTGGCCGGAAATCGTATCCCCATTGAGAAATACAGTGTGCTTCATCTACCGCCAGCAAATTAATATGCATGGCAGGCAGGTATTCTAAAAATAAATTGGTTTCTAATCGTTCAGGAGAAACATAGAGGAATTTATAATTTCCATATGCCGCATTCTGTAATGTTTTCTTTATTTCTAAAAAATTCATGCCGGAAAAAATGGCTAATGAAGGAATTCCTTTTTGTTTTAAATTTTCAACCTGGTCTTTCATTAAAGCAATGAGCGGACTAACTACCAAACACAATCCTTCTTTTGCCATTGCCGGTACCTGGAAGCATATTGATTTACCGCCTCCGGTTGGCAATAAAGCCAAAGTATCTTTTCCATTCAATACTGCATTGATGATATCTTCCTGCAGCGGGCGGAAGCTGTCATAACCCCAATATTGTTTTAAGATTTCTTGAATGGCCAAGGCTGATAATTGTGGGTTGAAATTAAACTCTTTTGAAGTATTTTAGCTATATCAATTAAATACAGCTTATGTGTTTTTTCTTAGCTGATCCGTAAATTTAAAATAATGAAAACAATTTTTCTATTCATTCTGGTATTTTTTGGATTATCAGTAAATGCACAAAAAGAAAGAGCTTTTAAAGAGAAGTATGTAAAAATTGATATGCCGGAATTACCCATTGCCGAGTTTCCGGAAAATTCTATTCATGTTTCGAGGATAACGGTAATACAAAGTGTTAGTGATAGTGTAAGAATGGGCTATGCTCACAAAGGCCTGGACTTTTCAATTGCAACATTGATATTTAAGAAACCACTTACTGAAATTTTGCAGAAACAGGTAAGCAGGATGTATAAGCATGAGTTTAAAAAAGATGGCGTAACCATATTTTGGGTGATAAAAGATTTACGCTTTGGTGCAAAACTGGGTGCTTCAGATTATACTGCTGTACGCATTGTGCCAGATATTGGTAATATAGATTGCTCCTACACCCGCTTTAATGCAGATGCTTATATTTCATCTGACGGAAATTCATTTAAAAAAGTATGCAGTTTAGATACCGTATTAGTGGTTTTAAACCTGGCAAGGGGGCATGGTCCCGACCTGGAAAATGCTTTAAGAGTTCTTTTAAGAAGAACCTTGCTGACAGGAAAAGAAGTACTTGAGCAAACTGTGGATGGCCTGACTGTTGAACAAATAACCGATCAGGCAGTACAAAAGCCAATTGTTCCAATAATGGTTGATAGCAATTATCGTGAAGGCGCTTATGCCAGCTATGCGGAATTTCTTGCAAATAATCCCTCTATAAGAAATTATGAAAAGGTTGTTGGTAAAAAGAAAAAAATCACATTAATTAGTATAGCAGCAAATGGCCAAAAGGATACATTGAATGTATGGGGCATTTGCAAAAACGGTGAAATATATAAATACCATGGCCAATCATTGATACCGATAGAAAAAAAAGATGCCGGTTTTATTGTTTCCGGCTATGTTGAAAAAACTGCAAGGCGTAATAATAATAATTTCAATATAGGTTTGGCTGCCGACGTAGCTGTAGGAGTAACAGCAACAATAATGGCCGGAGGTGTATTTATGAATCCGGGGATTTTCTTTACGATTATTTCAATTTCTGGTAAGCCACTGCTGGTAGATAGTATTCCATATATTGATGATCCTAAAATGCAGCCATTAGCTACCTGTATTGATATGAGAACCGGAGAATTTTCTTTTTAAACCACTTTCCTGTAATTAAGCCTGATGGAATTTATAGCCAGCACCACATCACTGAAACCCATTGCCAGGGCAGCAATTCCGGGATGCAATAAACCAACTGCTGCAACAGGTATGGCAACAATATTGTAAATAAAAGCCCAGAAAAGATTTCCCTTGATGGTGCTGAAAGTGTGTTTGCCCAAACCCAATGCCAATGGTAAATGCTGAATGCCTTTGTTCATTAAAACAACCTGTGCAGTTTGTACAGCCAATTGTGTTGCATCACTCATAGAGATACCGATAGTAGCTTTCGCCAATGCAGGTGCATCATTAATACCATCGCCAACCATAGCAACAGGACTTTCATTATTCAGCTGCTCAATGATCTGTAGTTTTTCTTCGGGTGTTTTTTCTGCATACACTTTATCAATGCCTAAAGTATCTGCAATTTTTTTTGTTCTTTCCAAACTATCGCCACTCAGTAAAATGGTCTGTATATTTTTTGAATGCAGGTAACTGATCACTTCTTTAGCTTCCGGCCTTATTTCGTCTTCCATATCAAACCATCCAACCAGTTTTTCATTTTGCAATAAATAAGCAGTATGAGAAGTATCAGCTGTTTGTGCTGCAACAATTTTGTATGAACCTAACTGCCAGTTATTTCCTGCTGCATCTTCTGCTTTCATACCAAGGCCTTTTATCTCTTCAATTTTTTTCCATTGGATCGTATTATTAATTTTCCAGTCAGCAGTTATTGTTTTTGCTATGGGATGATTGGAGTATTTTTCCATTGAAAAAATAACCTGTTTAAATTCCTCACCAGGTAATACCAGCGATTTAAAATTAGTAACACGGAAATTGCCTTTTGTCAGCGTTCCTGTTTTATCAAAGACAACCGTCTTAATATTTTTAAATAATTCAAGGCTCTTTGCATTGCGGAACAGGATGCCGTTCTTAGCAGCACGACCCAATCCAACCGCAATGGCAGCAGGGGTTGCCAGGCCCATTGCACAGGGACAGCTAATTACCAATACTGCAATACTTCTCATTAAAGAACCAGTTGCGCTGATGTCAAATGCAAAAAAGTTAAGTAAAAAAGTAAGTGCAGATAATCCAATTACAACAGGCACAAACACAGCACTGATCTTATCTGCCAGTTGTTGAATGGGTGGCTTTTCGCCTTGTGCCTGTTTTACCAATGTTAAGATATTGCTGAGTACGGTATCTTTACCAACTGCAGTTACCTGTGCTTTTACTGTTCCTTCAGTTACCAGGCTTCCACCAATAAGTGCATCTTTTTTTATTTTATGAATGGGCTTACTTTCTCCGGTTAATAGAGCTTCATTTACATACATATCGCCCCATAAAATTTTACAATCAATGGGAACCTGTTCGCCTGTTTTTATTAAGATCAGATCTCCAACATGCAACTTTGTATTTTCAACCGGGAAAATTAATTCTTTATGTTCTTCATCAAAAGCGATCATATTGGCCATTACTTTTTGCTGGCCCGCCAGTTTGTTTAGTTCCTTTTGTGTTGTTTCTACCGACTTATGCTCTACCCATTCGCCTAAAAAAACAAGGGTGATGATGGTAGCTGTTGTTTCATAAAAAATAAAATCCATTCCCAGGTTGCCAATGGTGCCAATCAAACTGTAAACAAATGCGGCAAAAGCACCCAAGGCAATTAATACATTCATGTTAGGAATACCTCGGCGTAGACTTTTAACAGCACTGATGCCAAAATAACCCATACCAACAATGAAAACTGGGATGCAAATCGCTAATTGTATCCACGGGTTCATTAAAAAATGGATATGCCATGGAAGCATATGGAGCATTAAAACCAAAGTAAAGGGCAGGCAAAAGAGAAAACGCTGAAGATGGTTGGAGAATAATGTTTCTCGTTTCTTGTTCGTCGTTTCCTGTTTCTCGTTTATTACACTGTAGCCTAAATCTGCAATACCTTTTGTTAATTCCTCTTTTGATTTATTGCCATCTGTTTCAAAACTTACATCACCACCAATGAAATTTACTTTTACTTCTTTTTGCCCTTCTTTCTGGAGGTAGCGGGTTATGGTCAATGCACAATTTGTACAATCCATACCATCTACTTTCCACTCAACTTTTTCCATAATGCAAAATTATTCTTTGAGATTGTGACTTAATTACTAATGAAGGAAAATATCTTTGCAACATGGAGGTAAATTTTACACTGGAGCAAATACAGGATACAGCATTAAAGCTTTTATCCGTTTCGGCAAATTATAAAGTTTTTGCATTGCATGGAGAAATGGGAGCAGGTAAAACAACCTTCATTCATGCCCTGTGTGAAGCAATGGGTGTTAAAGATGTTATTACAAGCCCGACATTTTCTGTCATCAATCAATATAAAACAACCAAAGGGCAAACAGTTTACCACATGGATCTGTACAGGATTAAAGACGAAAATGAAGCCATTAATGCCGGGGTTGAAGATTGCCTGTACTCCGGTGATATATGCCTTGTAGAGTGGCCGGAGAAGGCAACAGGTATCTTTCCTGACGATACATTACACATCACTATAACTTCTGTTGATGATAATACAAGAAAGCTGAAAATTAATTTGTAATTTGTAACCTTACAATTTTACAATGTATGGCTTCATCAAGACCTTTTGTCTCCTCTTCATTCAGTTATGAAACCCTCGAAGAAACCCTGGATATAAAGCCTAAAGGCGCAGAGTTGTTGATCGGTATTCCCAAGGAAAATTCTTTTAATGAAAACCGTATTGCCCTTACACCCGAAGCAGTTGGTGTAATGATAGCGAATGGCCATAGTGTCGTGGTAGAAACCAGGGCTGGTGATGGTGCCAGCTATACCGATAAGGATTACAGTGATGCCGGTGCAAAAATTGCATATGACAAAAAAGAAGTTTTTGAATGTAATATACTGGTGAAAAGTGCCCCGGTAAGTGAGAGTGAATGTGAATTGCTGAAGCCCCATCAATACATCATATCCCCGATACACCTGGCAGTAATGAAGAGAGAGATATTGCAGAAGATGATGGATAAAAAAATTACTGCATTAAGCTTTGAGAATTTAAAAGACGATACCGGGCATAATCCCATCGTACGCAGCATGAGTGAGATTGCAGGGAGTGCGGTGATGTTGATTGCCGGTCAATATTTAAGCAAGACCAATAATGGCAAAGGAGTTTTGGTGGGTGGCATTAGTGGTATCCCCCCAACTAAGGTTATCATCATTGGTGCAGGTATTGTTGGGGAATATGCTGCAAGAACGGCTTTGGCAATGGGAGCCAGCGTAAAGATCTTTGATAACAGTATTTACCGTTTAAAACGCCTGCAGAATAATATTGGTGTACGGCTATGGACCTCGGTTATTGAGCCTAAAATACTGGCCAAGCAGTTAAAGACATGCGACGTGGCTGTGGGTGCATTGAGTGGAGCCGGAGGAAGAACACCCATTGTAGTTACTGAGGAAACAGTGAGCAGTATGCGGCCAGGCAGTGTTATTGTGGATGTAAGTATTGACCATGGCGGTTGTTTTGAGACCAGCCAAGTTACTTCTCATGAAAAACCGGTGTTTATAAAATACGATGTGATACATTACTGTGTGCCCAATATACCCAGTGGCTTTGCCCGTACGGCTTCGCAGGCTATCAGCAATGTGCTGATGCCGTTGATGCTGGAAACCGGCGAGGATGGTGGAATAGATAATATTGTGTGGCATAAAATAAATATCCGCAGCGGTATTTATTTATTTAAAGGAAGCCTTACCAATTTTTACCTGAGTGAGAGGTTTGATCTGAAATTTACGGATCTGAATTTGTTGATTGCGAGTAAGAGATGAATCGCAGATTAAAAAGACGATAATGATTACGCTGATTTATAATTCCCAATCTCAATCACCTCCTCACAAAAATCATATTCCTGTTTAACATTGCTGCTTACAATTACCAGTTTATCTTTTGTGTAGTTGTTGATGAGTGTATGGTATAATGCAATACCATCAGCATCTAAATTGGTGGTTGGTTCATCTAATAAAAGAACCGGAGTATTACTAAAAAATGCCTGTGCCAGTTTTAATCTTTGTTTCATTCCACTGCTGAAATAACGAAGCTGTTTGTTGATTGCATTTTCCAGCCCAACAATTTTTAAAATATCTTCAATACTTACAGACTGTATTAAGGGTTTAAATTTTGAATGGAACTCCAGCATTTCTTTGGCTGTCATTTCTTCAATCAATTCCAGGTAGGGAGCAGCGATGGAAATGTATGTATAATGTTGTTCGCTTTCTGTTTTCTGTTGTCCATTATTGTATTCAATGATCCCTTCATTGTGTAAGATAGCACCCGCAATAACCTGTAGCAGGGTTGATTTTCCTGATCCATTAGGTCCGGTGATGGCATAACTTTTTCCAGAATTAAATTCATAAGTACACCGACGGAATATCCACTCACGGTTGAAACGCTTGCCCACATTATCAAGCCTAACCACAACCCCTCTCCCAAGGAGAGGGAACTCGGATGGGGAAATCAATTCTACTGAATTCATAATATTTTTAGGTGAGATACTATTTTATTCTCCGCTTCAATCTTCTGCATAAATAGTTACTCCTTTAGGGCGGAGGGGGTTATTCATCATCCGAACTTCCCTTGGTAAAACGTTTTATTATACCTCTGCCGCTTTCACGAATAAAGGTTACAATTTCATCCCGTTCATCTGTAGCAGGTAATTCTTCTTCAATATAGTTAAGGGCCTGGGAAGTATTCATGCCTTTGTTGTAAATAATGCGGTAGATATCGAGTATTTTATTGATCCTGTCAAGTGAAAAACCGCGGCGTTTTAACCCTACAGAATTTACCCCTGCATAACTTAACGGTGTACGGCCTGCCTTAATATAGGGCGGTACATCTTTACCGACCAGTGAACCGCCACTAATGAATGTATGTTGTCCTACTTGTACAAACTGGTGTATGGCACACATGCCGCCAACGATGGCATAGTCGCCTAAAATAACATGACCTGCAACCTGCGTATTATTGCTCAGGATACAGTTATTGCCTACGATACAGTCGTGTGCAATATGACTGTATGCCATTATCAGGCAATTGTTACCAACTTTAGTGGTCCACCTGTCTTTACTGCCCCGGTTCACAGTTACAAACTCACGAATGGTTGTATTATCCCCAATTTCCACCGTTGTTACTTCACCTTCGTATTTAAGATCCTGGGGTATGGCTGCAATTACTGCGCCTGGAAAAATGCGGCAGTTCCTGCCAATCTTCGCACCTTCCATAATGGTAACATTACTTCCTACCCAGGTACCATCACCAATTTCTACATTCTGGTGAATTACACTAAAAGGGTCAACTTTTACATTAGCAGCCAGTTTTGCGTTGGGGTGTATGTATGTGTGCGGATGTATCATGCCCTCCAGCTCCCCAAAGGAGTATTATAATTTTTAACGTAAACAAAAATAAAATCAGGTCAAATATATGAAATACAAATTTCCCGCTAGGAGTCCGGTGTAATTCTTTTTACCAGTTGTGCTGTAAGATCTGCTTCAGTGCAAAGTTTATTTCCTACATATACATTCCCTTTCATTATGCATATACCACGCCTGATAGGTTCTGTTAATTCCATTTTTAATAACATAGTATCGCCGGGCCCTACTTTTTGTTTGAATTTACAATTGTCAATTTTTAAAAAATAGGTATCGTATTCTCCTTTGGGCATTGCGTTGATACAAAGAATACCGCCTGTTTGTGCAAGCGCTTCGATCTGGAGGACACCGGGCATTATCGGGTTTCCAGGAAAATGTCCCTGGAAAAAATATTCATTGAAGGTTACGTTTTTAACGCCCACGATTTTTGTATCGGTCAGTTCAATTATTTTGTCAACCAATAAAAAAGGATAGCGGTGTGGTAATGTTTTTTCTATCTCAAGCAGGCTGTACACCGGTGGTAGGTTGGGATCGTAAACAGGAACATCCCTGGTGTGCTTATTTTTTTTAATATACTGTTTTATTTTTTTTGCAAATTCTATATTGCTGCTATGTCCCGGCCGGTTGGCAATAATATGTGCTTTAATGGGATAACCGATGAGGGCCAGGTCACCAACAACATCTAATAATTTATGGCGGGCAGGTTCATTGGAAAAACGGAGTTCCAGGTTATTTAAATAACCTTCGCTTTTTACTTCTATTTTTTTTCTGCCAAAAGCTTTTGCAAGGCGGCTCATTTCTTCATCGGTTACCGGTTTATCAACCACTACAATGGCATTATTAATATCGCCACCTTTAACCAGGTTATTATCCAGCAGCATTTCCAGTTCATGCAAAAAACAGAAGGTGCGGCACGGAGCAATCTCTGTTTGAAACTCTTTCATTGTTTTCAAACTGGCGTGCTGGGTTCCCAATACCGGGCTGTTAAAATCTATTAGTGTTGTCACTTGATAACTGGTAGCAGGCAATGCAGTCATCTCTACTTTCTTCACGTCATCAAAATAAGATATATTGGTATCAATGCTGTACCAGACTTTTGCAGCGTCCTGTTCCAATACGCCGGCCCTTTCAATAATTTCCACAAATGGTTCACTGCTGCCATCAATGATCGGGATCTCAGGCCCGTTTAATTCAATCAAACAATTGTCTATACCCATACCAACCAGGGCAGCCAGAATATGTTCTACGGTACTTACTTTAGCATCTCCTTTTTCCAATGTAGTACCCCTGGAAGTATCAGTAACCAAATCACAATCTGCTTTAATGATTGGCATTCCGTCTAAATCAGTGCGTTGAAACTGGTAACCAAATCCGGGGTTGGCAGGCTTCAATGTCATATCCACATTTATACCCGAATGAAGCCCTGTTCCGG
>JBDTUK010000189.1:0-7815 GCA_040007795.1 Ferruginibacter sp. | reverse complement strand
TTTCTGTAACGAGGTCGGCATATTTTTTCTGAGCGGCTTTAAATTCCTCTTCAGACAGCACAGGGGTAAAAATCACCATCAATTCGTAGTTGTTCATTTCCCTGATTTGATTTAGTTAAAAATGTGATTTAATCCGTTTTTTTGAACGGGCAGCAAAGATAGGGGTTTCAAGGTAGAATTGGAGAGGATAACAGAAGAATTTGAGAGGTTTTTTTTGGTACCGGCTCCAGTTCCCTGATTTAGCATCGTTGCGTCGCAATCCATTCATCCTCAGTGCTTCTATTAGGCTTTCATTTAAGCGTAAAATTGAAGTTATTACCAAATCTATTTACCCATAAACCGGTAAACAGGGTATCTATTATGCCCCGGCTCATAATAAGGAGAATTTTTATAAATAAAATCCAACTGAGCCGAACCATTTGTTGCAAACTTTGGATCAGCAATTTTTTTATCTTCCAGTTTCTTTTTTAGGTCCGGATTATTTTTTAAAACCTCGGCGGCAAGATCTTCCCAACGATAATCACTGTATCCTTCTTTTTGTTGTAAAATTGCATCAAAGAAATTCCAGGAAAAAAAACTATCATCGCCTGCTGGTTCAAGCATCTCCACTATATAACGGTTAGCAGGTTGATTAACCGATATATAATAATCTCCTTTTAAAATTTTTATTTTCTGTTTCATCACTGAAACTTTTACGCCTGTATTTCTATGGTGTTTTTCGTAAGGCCTGGTTGCAGATTTATAATCATCAATATGATAAGCTTCTACCTCTATCAAAGTATCATTACTGAATTGTTTCATAACAACATTGTTGATCTTGAGTAAATCAATAGCACTATACCATCCCTGGGGAATTATATAAGCAGCAGGTGCTTCAATAAAATTAGACGGGTTAAATACATTGTAAAACTTAACCTGTTTGGTAAAAGGCTTACTACGGTCATAATACATTCTGTTAAGCCCGGTAGCATCGCTTGGTTTAAAAGCCTGTTCGTAACCTTTAAAAGTTATGGTTGAGAATTTTGTAGTATCATTTGTCCAGGTGAATGGGAATGACTTTTCTTTTATCACTTCGGCCTTTGCTTTATTGCGTTGTGTTATTAATTCAGTTGCATTTGTACTTACTTTTTCTATCATCGTTTGCATTAGAGCATAAGTAGAAAGTACCCTGTCTTTATAAGGCTTGAGCATATGTGTTTCAGGTACAAAGGCAATAGTTTGAAATAAAGTTGCATAGCCTGAAGAATAACGTGGAGGATCATAGAACATATCCATGCCTTTATCAAAATCAGCGCCTTCAAAATTTACATAAGGTACCATATCCCATTTCTTTTCTGACATGCCTTTATAAAGTTGTGGTTCAAAATTTTCTTTCAGCCAATTGCCCAGATCTGCCCCCAATTTATCATATTGAGTTGTCAACAAAGTCATGGTGTGCTGATAATCTGCTCCATCACTTACATGGTTATCCATTAAAATATCAGGATCAAGTAAATGAAATATTTGTGCAAAAGCTTTAGCTTCTTTGCTGTCACATTTGGTGAAATCCCTGTTCAGGTCAAGGTTTTGGGCATTGCCACGAAAACCATATTCTGTCGGGCCATTTTGATTGGCTCTTGAATAAGAATTTCTATTCAAACATCCGCCAATGTTGTAAACAGGGATAAAAGCCAGCGCTACATTATCAGGTAATTTTGTTTTCTTGTAAACAATATCTCTTACCAGCATCATGCTTGCATCAATTCCATCAGGCTCACCAGGATGAATGCCGTTATTTATAAGAATAACTGCTTTGTTTTGTTTATGCCATTGCACTGCATCAAATTTTCCATCATTACTTACCAGTACCAGGTGTAAAGGATAACCGGCATCACTCATTCCCATTTCTTTTACCAGAACCTGTGCCGAAATTTTATCTAAGTTTTTATACCAATCTATGGCTTCAAAATAAGTAGCACTTTCCTTGCCATTACTTTTTTCAAAACGGCACTGCTGTGCATCAGACTTAATAAAAAAGAAAATAACAAATGAAATAATGAGGAGCTTTCTCATACAGTTTTAATTTTTTGTTAAACTACAATAATTTTAATTGAAAGAACTGCCGCTTGTAAAAAATAAAAATGGGCTACAATAATGTGGCCCGTTTTAAATAAAACGATTTAATTATTTGATGATAACAAAGGATTGATTAATTAATTCGATGCTGTTGCTGAGTTTAATGAAATACCTGCCTGCAGGGAATTTGCTTACATCCAGATCGATATTTTTTTGTCCGCCAATAACCTGTTGTTGTAACAATATGCGTCCGGACAGATCAGCAATGATTAATTTACTGTTTTCGGATAAACTATGCTGGAGTTTTATTGTCAGGTTTCCTTTCGTAGGATTTGGATAAACCTGAGCATTGGAAAAATTATCATTTATACGGATAGCAATTGTTTTACTATAACTGAATTTACCATCTATATCAATCATTTTTAAACGGTAGTAAACTGTGTTAGTTGTAGGTAGCTTATTATCTATAAAAGAATAATTCGCTAAGTTTTTTCCGGGCAATTCTCCAATTTTAGAAAACACAATTCCATCTGTACTTCTTTGAATTTCGTATTGTTTAAAATTGGTTTCATAAGTGGCGTACCATTTTAAGAACACGGATTCATTATTTTTTTGAGCAGTAAAATCGATAATTGTTACCGGCAATAAACCTGTGCATTGCCAAACCAATAGTACATATTCCGGATGATCTATGTAGGGATTACGGTTCCCCTGCATCATGTAAATATCATTATTCCGGTCAATTTCTTTAGTACTTACAGGGTCAAGCACATGCCAGTCGTACATCATCTTAAGATACCAGTTATTAAAAGATTGATAGCTGCTTCCATTTAAAACAACATTTGCACCGGTATTACCTTGCCATCCGGCAATATTATTTTCGTAAGCAGTGGCAACATAAAAAGTCGACCTGGCAAAATCACCTTTGTATTCATCTATAGGCTCAAAAGCACTTCCTGTGTATTGAGTTAAATAAGTATTAGGGCCAAGTTTAGTTCCGTTATTGGAAGTATAGGTAGGGCTTGTAACTTTTCCGTATGGAAAATTGGCCCTCATTCCGTTTACTTTTTTATCTGTGGGTATTGCAATAAACATATCACTCCTCATGGGATCAACAGAACCAAACCAGGATTGCGGGAAAGAATGTTCCCGGTTATATCTTTGGCATTCCAATGTACCCGATAACCCTTTATCCTGGTATGGTGAACCGAATGTAAATTCACATTCTGTTCCTGAAGGATTATCAGTATACATATCCCAAACTATAGTTTTATTGGCAGCATCATTCAAATGATCATCACTTATGTAATAAGCACCCCATAATCCGGTATAAGTAGGATTAGGGGAACCCACAGGTTTAATGATATTAAACAAAGATGTTTTCAGGTTGCTGCAGGTAAGTCCGCCAACGGGATCATAATAATTTGCAGGAATACCAGGAGCTCCATTATAAGTAGTTATACTTCCATTAAGCGAAGTAGCACTGTATGCAGGTTCGCCGGCACATCCTGTTCTTGCTGAATAAACATAAACATAAATGGTAGTGTTGGCTGTAAGGCTGGTAATTTTATAGATATAATTAAAACTGTAAAATGCCACTGTCCCACTTCCAATATTATCTCCGATGTTATATAAAGTGCCATTAACAGGAGATGCGCCAAGTGATGCGGAGGAACTTGTAATAACAAGATATTTATTTACAGCAGCAGCTAAAGTATCAAAGTAGATGGACATTTGTGTATCAGATGCATTAAGCACAAGACTAGTGGGTGCATTTGGAGTAATGCACTGACTCCAGGAATTTAACTGAAGCAGGATAATAATAAATAAGAAAAATATTTTTTTTTGCATTACTATGCTTAAAGCAATTGAACCGTAAAGTTATATCAGTAATGTCTGATATAAATAAAAAACCTGCTGGAAGAAATCCAGCAGGTAATATTGTTTAATAAAGAGATATTTACTTTGCCTGGGCATTAACTTTTTTAGCCAACTTGCTCTTTAAATTAGCCGCTTTATTTTTATGGATAGTACCACGTTTTGCCAGCTTATCAATCATTGAAGCCACCTTTGGTAATTCTTTGGTAGCAGTAGCTTTATCACCTGCTTTTAAATCACGTATTGCATTACGGGTTGTTTTACCGTAATAGCGGTTACGTTCGTTACGCTTTGTACTCTGACGTACATCTTTTTTAGTAGCTGAATGGTTTGCCATTTAATCCTATTTTTTGGGCTGCAAAGATAGGGGAATCAATGTGAAGTTTCTGTCTGAATTATGAATAATTTTTAAATCAACCCTGTATTTACTTAATTTGACATAAAATCAGGTTATGAACAGGTATGTTTTGCTCAGTTTACATGTTATTTCATTGGTATTACTTGGCTTTGGCTGGGTATTAAATGTTCTTCAGATCGATATTTCGGCCCACCTTTTTGTTAACATCAATTTATTTAATGAAAAAAGGAGCGTATTGGGCATGCTTGAAAGATTATGGAAGGATAGTAATTACTGGCCATTTTTATTAATCTTTTTATTTGGTATTATAGTCCCTCTTGTCAAATCTGCACTCATCTTCTATATTTTGCTGGCAAAAAACCCGGATACAAAATGGCAACGTTTTATAAGCGCTATCAGTAAATGGGCCATGGCCGATGTTTTTGCCATCAGCATTTTTGTAGCATTCCTGGGTGCAAATGCCATGCAAAATACACGGGCTATTTTAGAACCAGGGTTTTATTATTTCTCCGGGTATGTTTTATTAAGTGGTATTGTAGCCATGTTTTCAGAGAAACTGCTTAAGAATTCTGTCACTTCAAATGCATAATTAACCGATATTTGCAGTCGGTTTTTTGGCAGTTAACTACCTAAAATAATTCTCTTTAACAATGAAGGATTTCCAGTACATCACCAATTCTCACCCAGGTTATATTGAAGGTTTGTATAAAGATTTTGTGAAAGATCCTAATAATGTTGACCTGGAAATGCGTAAATTTTTTGAGGGATTTGATTTTGCAGTTTCCAATGGAGTTGCTGTAAATGGTAATGTTGTTGCTTCAAATGGTACGGCTGCTGCAGGGGTTGACTGGATGAGTGAGATAAGAGCTTACCGGATGATACTTCGTTACCGCAACAAAGGTCACCTGTTGGCTGATACCAATCCAATTCGAAAACGTAAAGACCGTGGCGCCAACCTGGAACCATCTTATTTTGGTTTTACTGATGCTGATATGGATAAGTCCTTTCATGCAGGTGAACTGATAGGCCTTGGCAAAACTACGTTGGGCAACATCATTGCTCATTTGAAAAAATGTTACACCGGACATATTGGTGTTGAGTTTAAATATGTAGGAGATAAAGAAAAAACTGACTGGTTAACGAAGGCAGTTGAAAAAATAATGCTTGAGCCTGTTGCTTTAACGCAAAAAAAACGAATCCTTCAAAAGCTTAACGAAGGGGTGATGTTTGAAAAATTTCTGCATACCAAATATATTGGTCAAAAAAGATTTTCACTGGAAGGTGGTGAAACTGCTATTGCAGCTTTGGATGCTATTATCAATACATCGGCAAATAATAATGTAGAAGAAGTAGTGATTGGAATGGCACATCGGGGAAGGCTGAATGTGCTCGCCAATATTATGGGCAAAACCTACCAGCAGATATTTAGTGAATTTGAAGGTTCAAGTTTACCCGATACTACCATGGGGAGCGGCGATGTAAAATATCATTTGGGTTTTGGTAGTGATGTGCAAACAGCCGACGGTAAAAAAATACACTTAAAACTCAGCCCTAATCCTTCGCATTTAGAAGCGGTAGATCCTGTGGTTATTGGTTTTGCAAGAAGTAAAGCTGATGTGTTATATAATAGTGACTATGATAAGATACTTCCCATACTTATACATGGCGATGCCTCTGTAGCCGGCCAGGGGGTGGTTTATGAAGTGTTGCAGATGAGTGGCCTGGAAGGTTACTATACCGGTGGCACCATTCATTTTGTTATTAATAATCAGATAGGGTTTACGACAGATTTTGATGATGCAAGAACAGCCGATTATTGTACAAGTATTGCTGCTATGATACAGGCGCCGGTGTTTCATGTTAATGGAGATGATCCTGAGGCTGTTGTAAAAGCAAGTGAGATCGCAACTTTATACCGGCAAAAGTTTAACAGCGATATTTTTGTAGATATGGTTTGCTATCGCAGGCATGGACACAATGAAGGTGATGAACCTAAGTTTACACAACCACAACTTTATGCACTTATTGAAAAACACCTTAATCCAAGGGAAGTTTACACTCAATACCTCATTCAGAATGGCGAGACCGATGCACAAACTTTGGCAAAAGAAATGGAACAAAAGTTTTTAGCCGATCTGCAGGAACGCCTTGATGAAGTAAAACAAAATCCATTGCCTTATAGTTACCAACCTCCTGAATTAGTTTGGAAAAGTATGCGTAAAGCAATAGCAGATGATTTTGATGCTTCACCAATAACTGCAATAAACAGCAACCGGTTTCAATTACTTTTTGATGGATTGATGAAATGGCCTGCTGATTTTAAGCCCTTGCGTAAAATAGAAAAATTAATACAGGATAAACTGAAATTATTCAGCGATGAAAAAAAAGTAGATTGGGCTACCGCTGAATTGATGGCGTATGGAAGTTTACTGGTGGATGGAAAAGATGTTCGCATGAGTGGTCAGGATGTAAAGCGAGGAACCTTTAGCCATCGCCATTCTACATTGTATGATGAAGTAAATAATAACGAATATAACAGGCTGAATCATTTTACCGAAACACAATCACCATTTCGTATTTATAATTCATTGCTGAGTGAATATGCTGTGTTGGGTTTTGAATATGGTTATTCTATGGCTAACCCAAATGCATTGGTAATATGGGAAGCCCAGTTTGGAGATTTTTGTAATGGCGCTCAAACCATCATTGACCAGTTTATTGCAGCAGCAGAAACCAAATGGCAAAGAATGAATGGGGTAGTAATGCTGTTACCGCATGGATATGAAGGACAGGGACCGGAACACAGCAGCGCAAGAATGGAACGCTTTTTACAAATGTGTGCTGAATTAAATATGGTGGTAACCAATGTAACAACAGCTGCTAACTTCTTTCATTTGTTACGAAGACAACTGGCATGGCCTTTTCGCAAACCATTGATTAATTTTTCACCCAAGGCAAATCTCCGCCACTCCGGAAGTTATAGTGTAAAGGATGAATTTACAAGTGGAGGATTTAAAGAAGTGATAGATGATGGTACAATACGTGATTCCAGCACAGTAAAAAAAGTTTTGTGCTGTAGCGGAAAAATTTATTTCGACCTGGCCGAACGTCAACAAAAGGAAAACAGGAATGATGTTGCTATAATAAGGCTTGAACAAATTCACCCGCTGCCGCAAAAGCAATTAGATGACTTGTATAAAAAATACAGCAAGGCCATCTGGTACTGGGTGCAGGAAGAACCATTGAACATGGGCGCTGCAACATTCTTAAGAATGAATTTGAAAACTATCAACTTCTATATTATCAGCCGCCAGCCAAGTGCTTCAACAGCCAGCGGATATAATAAAGTACATTTAAAAGAACAGGCGCAAATTGTTGATACAGCCTTTAGTATTTGATGGCATGAATTATAAGGAGATTCTTTCTGTTTTAATTCGTGTAATCCGTAACAATCAGTGCAATAAAAAAAATCATTACCATGTTTAATTCATTAAGTGAAAAATTAGAATCAGCCTTTAAGAATA
>JBDTUK010000188.1:0-5432 GCA_040007795.1 Ferruginibacter sp. | reverse complement strand
GAATAAAATGCCCCTCCGCCCCTAAAGGGGAACTTGGAGAATCTTAATAACAAGTAGGTTATAATTCCTGACACGGTATAACCGAATTAAAAACAAAAATGTCATGCGTCACGGAAATAAAAACAACAATCTTAGCAGAACGGCTTCTCATAGAAAAGCCCTGTTAATGAATTTGGGCTGCCAGTTAATTACCTACAAAAGAATTACTACTACTCTGGCTAAAGCAAAAGCTTTACGTGTTTACATTGAGCCACTGATCACTAAAACAAAGCATACAGCAAGTAAAGAAGTCATCATGCACAATCACCGTATTGTGTTCAGCTACCTGAATGATAAAGATGCAGTAAAGGAATTATTTACCGTAGTTGCTCCAAAAGTTGCTGGCCGCCCCGGTGGTTATACCCGTATTATTAAACTGGGTGCAAGAACCGGTGATAATGCTGAAATTGCTATGATTGAACTGGTTGACTTTAACGAAATTTACGGTAAAGGCACTGAAAAATCTGCTGCTGAACCTGCAAAGAAAACACGTCGTGCCGGTGCTGCTAAAAAGAAAGCTGCTTCAACAGAAGAAGCTACTGATGCCACTACAGAAGAAGCATAGTTCGGCTCCGCTCACTACTACTTAAGACTAAACCAACTGTTTATATAGCCCTGATATTGATATCGGGGCTTTTTTATACTATAAAGGCAATCTTGACCGCAGGAACACGTTAATTATTAAAATTTATTTTTTCGTTACACCATTATATTCTTTTCTTTGCAAAACCCTTTTTAATACATGTCTCTTCCAACTAAACAACCTGCCATTTTAATTTTAGAGGACGGAACAATTTTTAATGGTACTGCTTTTGGTAAAACAGGAACTTCTACCGGCGAAATATGTTTCAATACCGGTATGACCGGATACCAGGAAGTTTTTACCGATCCCAGTTATTATGGACAGGTACTCATTATGAACAATGCCCATATTGGAAATTATGGTGTAAAAAAAGAGGATGTGGAAAGCGACAGTGTAAAAGTAAAAGCAGTTATTGGCCGCAACCTGGAAGAGAAATACAGCCGCTTTATGGCGGATGCATCTTTGCAGGAGTATTTTGAAGCACAGGGAGTAGTAGCTATTGATGGTATTGATACAAGAGCCCTGGTTGCTCATATACGTACACAGGGTGCGATGAACTGTATCATATCTTCCGAGACCACGGACGTTGAAAAATTGAAAAAAGAATTAACGCAGGTTCCTTCTATGGATGGACTGGAACTGGCATCGGCTGTAAGTACCAATGAACCTTATTTTTTAGGCGATGAGAAAAGTTCTTTACGTATTGCTGTTCTTGATTTTGGTATCAAGAAAAATATATTGAACTGCCTTGTCGAAAGAGGCGCTTATGTGAAAGTGCATAATGCCAAAACCGGTTTTGAAGAACTGGAAAAATTTAAACCGCACGGGTATTTTATCAGCAATGGCCCCGGTGATCCGGCACCAATGGATTATGCCATAAAAACGGTAAAGCAAATTTTAGCCGCTGGCAAACCTTTGTTTGGAATTTGTTTAGGACACCAGTTACTTGCGCTTGCCAATGATATACCTACTTTTAAAATGCACCATGGTCACCGTGGATTAAATCACCCGGTAAAAAATATTATCAGTGGTAAAAGTGAGATCACTACACAGAATCATGGTTTTGGAGTTGACCCTAAAGCAGTAAGGGCAAATGCAAATGTTGAAATAACCCATGTTAATTTAAACGACGAAAGTATTGAAGGTATACGCATAAAGAATAAACCTGCTTTCTCCGTTCAGTACCATCCCGAAGCTACGCCGGGCCCACACGACAGCAGGTATCTGTTTGATGAGTTTATAAAAATGATCAATGCCCCCTCCGCCCCCTAAAGGGGGAACTTGGAGCCCTTGGTGTCAATTATCTTTTGTTTATTTGTAAAACATAATCTTCTAAAATCTATAAATACCCCTTTAGGGGATAGGGGCATGAAAATCGCAATCATCAACGGTCCTAACTTAAATCTTCTTGGTAAACGTGAAGTAGATATTTATGGGGAACAATCTTTTGAGAGTTATTTAAAAACCCTTCATCAGAAGTATGCTGATATGGAAATATCTTATTTTCAAAGTAATGTTGAAGGAGAATTGATCAATGAAATACAAAGGATAGGATTTAGTTATGACGGTATAATTTTTAATCCGGGTGGTTATACACATACTTCAGTTGCCATTGGTGATGCCATTGCAGCTATTACAACCCCGGTCATCGAAATACATATATCCAATATTTTCGGAAGAGAAGAATTCAGAAAAGTATCTCACGTATCCGGCAAAGCAAAAGGAGTGATCAGCGGATTGGGATTGAAAGGGTATGAATTAGCTGTAAGATGGTTTACTGAAAAGAACTCCTGAGCATATAAAAAAGCGCAAAAGCAACTACAAACAATATCACAGAGTAGATAACAATATTTGTGGTATTTGATTTTCTTGTCTTACTGTTGAAAGTGTACTTACATTCCGCACATTTAGTATGATGCATTAATCTCGGTCCAAGTAAACCTCCCCACCAGGTATATTTTACCGGTTGAACAAGAGGGCTGCCGCACTTAGGGCAACCTGTATCTGTAGAAATATCGTTTAATTGATCGGCCATTAGTTAATTGGAATAAATTTATAAAATTACTCTTAATAATAAAGCATAGCCTGTATCTTCTTTGGGGTTATCAGCAATGCTTACGATATGCAAACCTGCCTCAGACCAGACTTTAAAGAGTTCTCCTTTTTTACGCTTCACCAGTTCCTTATCTAATTGTGGTAACATTACTCCTTTTATGAACCAGCCTAAATCACCGCCTTTCCTGGCAGACCCATAATCAGCACTATAGATACTTGCCTGTGCAGCAAATGTGCTGGCACCGGATTTTATTTTTGCAATGATGCTGTCAGCCAGTGATTCTGCAAAAGAAGGAATAAAAACAGAAGTATCTAATAAGATATGATTGATATGGTAAAAAGTATTGGGAGCCTTCATCAAAATTTTAACCAATATATTTTCTTTTTTAAACGGGCCATACACTTTACCGGTTTTTCCATGGTAGGCAAGGCTGTCGGCTTTACCTAAAAACTGGGCGGTGCTTACAACAGTGATGGTATCAATAAAATATTTTTTCTTCAGTACATATTTTACAAAGCCAATAGGGTTAGTGGTGGTGTCCAGTATCTTTTTTATCTCTGCAATGCTTTGGCTTTTTGCAGAAAATAAAAATCCGGTAAATAGAAAAGCAAGAAGAAGTTTTTTCACGGTGCGAATTTATTATTTTAATTTTTTAACCAGCGATTTCACTTGTTTTTTCATCTCTTCAAATTCTGCCAGTTGTTGCTGGATGAAACTGTTGTCTTCCAACTTGCCCATTACTTTATTCATTTCTTTATTGGTATCGTAAACCATTTTTCGGAAGGGGCTATTATAATCTTTTGCCCTTGAATCAAAAATGCCTTTGCACATCCATTCCTTGGTATCCAGTGCCTGCTGCAGTAATTGTTTAAAAAGGGCAGGGGTTAATTGTTTAGGTGTGATGTTTAATATTTCAAGAAGGGAAGTATATCCATGATTTAATCTGTCACCAGTATAGGCAACACCTTGCTGCCGGTAAAAATTATGTAACTCTTCCCAGCTTTTTATTTTACCTGATTTAGCATCCCGTTTTAATTTTTCCACTTCTTCTTTTTGTATCAATTGTCCGCCAATGTTCAGCCACTCACTTCTTTGTATTTTGGCTGATAAGGTTTTTTTAAGCGCATCAAAAGTGAAGAGTTTATTTTTTTGTATATGGTTTAATAATTCCATTGTTCCATAATAACGTATCAACTCTTTAAATATCAATATAGCCTGTGGTACTTTGTGCAGCTCTGTTTTGCGGTTTGTATTTTCCCAACCGGTTACTTCTGCAATGCCTGTTGCACTGAGTTTTAGTTTTTCAAGGAATTTTATGGCATCAAATAATTCATTAATGGTATCAGGTGCCAGGAAATCATATTCAATGCGTTGTATTTTTTCTGTTCTTCTGTCACGGTCAACATATTTCCAGGCATTGCGGGCCAGGGCATACATGTTATACATGAACCAGTAACCGGGCATAACGATAAGCTTATCATGTGCCACATCATTACTCACCAAACTGAAGGGAACAGGTATGTTTAATTCTGCAGGAAAATCTCCTTTGGCTATAATGGTGAAGGACGAAAATTTAGAATTGTGTTTTAGACTTACGCAGAGGCCTGGCCAAAATCCACGTCCGGCAACAATTTCACCGTCTGCTGCACGGCTGTTATGATTACTCCCGATGGTAGCACCGGCTGCCATATTACTTTGCCCCATTACAACAGCGGCACATAAAAAAGAATTATTATGATGCTGCTCATGTGCCGGAAAGATCAGCGAATTCAAAACTTCGCAACAGGAAATGGTAGAGTTATTTCCCAGGTATGAGTTGATCAACCTTGCACCGTATTTGAGTTGGGAATGGGAAGCCATAACAAAACGTACCGCCTTTACGCCATAAAATATTCTGCATCCATATCCCACAATACCATTTACTATTTCGCAACCTTCTCCAATTTGCGACTTTCGCAGTTCATCACTGTTAACAGTAAGATTTTTTAATTTATTAGCACCTTTAAAATATGCATCGGTACCTACCCAAACATCTTTTATGATCTTACAATTTTTAATAACAGTTCTATCACCAATTTTCCCATAATAGCCCCGCTGTTTATCAAAGCGTTTTTCGGTAAACTCTTTAAATTTATTCAGCAATGCTTCATCATCCCTGTATTTACTCCAAAGCCATGCATCGCCAGGCAACATCCCGTTAAAGGGGATAACACTTCTTCCACCGGCCTCATTGCATAATTCAATCCATACCCTTGTCTTCTCATCTTCGCCTTCTTTCACTATGCCATTTCCAAACTTTGCATAATCGGTAGTAGCCAATTCATTTACATTAACGATCATTACGTCGTTTCCAATAATGTAATGACTCAGGTAATCTACGTTATCAATGCAAATATTATTGCCCAGGTCGCAACTGATGATGGTACTGTTGTATAAACCAACGGCCATTCTCAGGTTATGAAATTCAAGGTAAAAGGGTTCCAGTTTACCAATACGTATTAAGCCATAAAATTTGCAGTTACGAACCAGTTCAGGATTAAAATGTTTGGAGACAAAAATTTTATTCCAGTCATCTGATGTATTGCGGTTGCGGATTAAGGCTTCTATTTCCTGTGCAGTTAATTTCCGGTAATTAATACCATTTTTGTTCTGCGTATTTCGGAGATAGTATTCATCTTTACCCTTTGGGATATATTTTTTATCTACAAAGTTGTAGCCAAGATTATTAACCGGGTGTTTTTGAATGATGTTCAT
>JBDTUK010000187.1:0-24484 GCA_040007795.1 Ferruginibacter sp. | reverse complement strand
TGGTGAAACCATTTGTCAAAGCGGCTTTCATCATCCTTGCCTTCTTTGTATTTCCAGTGAGCGGCCAAACCTTTTTCGGCAATTTCATTCATACGCTTGGTTCGTATCTGCACTTCCACCCATTTACCATGTGGCCCCATTACTGTAGTGTGCAATGCCTCGTAACCATTACTTTTAGGATTACTTAACCAGTCTCTTAAGCGTTCGGGAGAAGGGGTATATTCGTCTGTTATAATGCTATATACTTTCCAGCAATCTTCTTTTTCTTTTTCCAAGGCAGAATTTACAAGTATACGAATGGCAAACAGGTCGTACACTTCTTCAAAACTCACCCCTTTCTTTTTCATCTTGTTCCAGATGGAGTGAATACTTTTTGGGCGGCCATAAATCTCAAAATCAAATCCTGCCTTGTCTAATTTTTCTTTTAGCGGCCTTACAAAATCGTTAATGTATTTAGTTCTTTCCCTCTTGGTATCATTTAATTTTTGTGCAATGTATTTGTAAGTATCCGGCTCCATGTATTTCATGGCCAGGTCTTCCATCTCTGTTTTGATAGTGTATAAACCCATTCGGTGAGCAAGAGGTGCATACACGTAAACCGTTTCACTGGAAATTTTTAACTGCTTTTCCCTTTTCATGCTTCCCAGCGTGCGCATGTTGTGTAAGCGGTCGGCAAGCTTTATTAATATCACCCGGGGGTCATCGGTAAGGGTTAATAATATTTTTTTAAAATTTTCAGCTTGTTGGGTTGTGTTTGTGTCCATTACCGAACTTATCTTGGTAAGGCCATCAACAATTTTGGCAACTTCAACGCCAAATTCCCGTTGAATATCCTGTAAAGTGATGTCGGTATCTTCTACCGTATCGTGCAATAAGGCACAAATAGTGCTCCGGATACCTAATCCTATCTCTTCAACACAAATTTTAGCTACGGCTATCGGGTGAAGTATATAAGGTTCGCCGCTTTTTCGCCGCATGGTTTCATGGGCTTCGGCAGCCATTTCGAAAGCTGTACGCAGTAATTCCTTGTCGCCTGGTTTAAGTTTTGATTTTAGTACCCGTAAAAGCCCACGATAATGCCGAAGGATCTCTTTCTTTTCATCCTCCTCGCTGAGATTGTATTTTGGTATGTCAACCGTTGTTTCCATATGTTACAAACGAATTTACGGAAACAAATCTGTTTTCTATTTTGTTCAAATGCCTTACTTTTGCAGCCCTTTAGCAGATGTGGTCTCGCCTAAGGCGAGAGCAGACACAACATAAAAAGGATGTGGTCCCGCCTTGGGCGGGAGCAGATGCACCAAAAGCGGATATGGCGAAATTGGCAGACGCACCAGACTTAGGATCTGGCGGAGCAATCCATGTAGGTTCGACCCCTATTATCCGCACAATCGAATGTGAACAAGGAATATTGAATAAAGAACTTCAAAATTCGTTATTCCTTGTTCCTTGTTCGTTATTTAAAAAGTAAACTTCAATAAATAATGGCAACAGTAGTAAGAGAAAATATCGGGTTATTACACGATAAACTGATCGTAAAAGTTAATAAAGATGATTATTATCCTTCCTTTGATAAAAAACTTAAAG
This sequence comes from Ferruginibacter sp., assembly GCA_040007795.1. Classification (GTDB taxonomy): domain Bacteria; phylum Bacteroidota; class Bacteroidia; order Chitinophagales; family Chitinophagaceae; genus Ferruginibacter. The sequence continues at coordinate 22,897 of JBDTUK010000187.1, read as the reverse complement.
AGTACAGTAAAACAGCAAATATTCCTGGTTTTAGAAAAGGAATGGTACCTGCCGGCATGATCAAGAAAATGTATGGCAACTCCATTTTTACAGATGAGATTTTAAAGTCGGTAGAAAAAGAATTATACACTTACCTGAATGAGGAGAAGCCTGAAATTTTTGGACAACCATTACCATTAAACAGTGATCTGAGCAAAATGGATATTAATAATCCTGCAGATTATGAGTTTGGTTTTGAAATAGGTCTGAAGCCGGAATATGTCTTAGCTGATATAAACAAAGCAAAAGTAACCCTTCATAAAGTGAAAGCAACAGATGTGATGGTGGATGAAGAAATTAACCGGATGCAGATCAAAGGCGGTAAGATGACAGAACCAGAGATCATCGATAACGAAGAGAACGTATTGAATATACTTTTTACAGAAGCTGATAAAGATGGTAATGTTATTGAAGGTGGAGCAAGTAAAGAAAACTCTGTAATTCTGAAATATTTTACAGCTACGGTACAGAAAAAATTCATGAGTAAGAAAATTGGTGAAGTCGTTACTGTACAACTGAGCAAGGCTTTTGACGAAGATAAACTGGCTATGATTTTGCAGGATCTTGGTTTTGATAAGGATGATAAAGAAGCAGCAAAAAAATATTTTAGCCTGGAGGTAGTTAAGATCGGGTTGGTTGAAAAGCGTGAATTGAATGAAGATTTTTTTAAAGAAATATACCCGGCAAAGGAAATTAAAACCGAAGAAGAGTTAAGAGATTCTATTAAAGAAGAAATTGAAAACTACTGGGAGGGGCAAAGCCGCAATCAATTACAGGACCAGTTATACCATTACCTGATAGATGAAACAAAAATGGAATTTCCGGCAGAATTTTTAAAGCGCTGGTTGCAAACCGGTGGTGAGCAGGCAAAAACTGCAGAGCAGGTTGAAACAGAATTTCCTGCCTTCAATAACCAGTTAAAATGGACGCTGATAAGTGATAAATTAATTAAAGAAAATAAACTGGAAGTAGGTAACGAAGAGTTGAGAGAATATATGAAGATGGAGATCATGCGTTATTTTGGGTCTATGAATTTAGGTGAAGATACCAGCTGGATAGAAAGCTATATAGACCGGATGATGAAAGATGAAAAGCAGGTAGATGCAAGTTACCGCCGCCTTATTACTGATAAATTATTTAACTGGATAGAAGGCCAGGCAAAAGCAAAAGAGAAGGAAGTGACAGCTGAAGAGTTGACTGCTATGCAACATCATCATGCACATTAACTAAAAATAAGCTGAATAAATTTATCCTCTGAAACTCAGGGGATATTTTTTTAAAATAAACTTCCTGCTCACACGTCTGTTAAAGAAAAGAAGAAAATGCTGCTGATAATTATAGCGATAGTATTTGTGTTTATAGTTGTGGTTTATGCTTTTATGCAACAAGCTAAGTTCGGGAAATCCCCTTCAGGCAAGCGTTTGCAAAGGATAATGGAATCGCCTAATTATAGGGATCGTAAATTTCAAAACCAAAGCCCAACTCCAGACCTGACCGAAGGAGCAAATATATTTTCTGTTTTAAAAGAATTCTTGTTCAATAAAAGCAAACGGAGTAAGCCAAGTGTTGTATTGCCTTCAAAAAAAATAAATCTGCTTTCAGTAGATCCTGGTAAAGATATCCTGGTCTGGTTCGGGCATTCTTCTTATTTCATGCAGATTGACGGTAAGAAGATGTTGGTTGATCCTGTTTTTAGTGGTAATGCATCTCCCTTAAAGTTTACTACTAAAAGTTTTAAAGGATCTGACGTGTATACCACAGATGATATACCAGAGATAGATTATTTGTTTATCTCTCATGATCATTGGGACCACCTGGATCATGAAACTGTATTGAAATTAAAACCAAAGATCAAAAAAATAATTACAGGGTTAGGTACTGGTGCACATCTGGAACATTGGGGTTTCGATAATGATATCATTATAGAAAAGGATTGGAATGAGGAAGTAATATTGGATACAGGATTTAATGTAAACACAACACCTGCAAGGCATTTTTCAGGACGGGGTTTTAAAAGACAACAGGCTTTGTGGTTGTCTTTTGTTTTGCAAACACCAACTATGAAAATATATCTTGGTGGGGACTCAGGTTATGATTTACACTTTGCAAAAATTGGAAAACGGTTTGGTCCCTTTGATCTGGCTATTCTTGAATGTGGGCAGTATAATAAAAGCTGGAAGCACATTCACATGCTGCCGGAAGAATTGATACAGGCAGCACAGGACCTGAAGGCTGAAAAACTGATGCCGGTGCATTGGGCCAAGTTTACACTGGCCTTGCACAGTTGGGATGAACCGATCATACGGGTTACAGAAGAAGCCAAAAGGAAGAATTTCCCTGTCATTCATCCAATGATCGGTGAAGAAATGGATCTGGAAGATCCTCAAAATAAAACAGCATGGTGGAAGGGAATTGAGTAAACGTTAACTAAGCAGGATTCTTATGGTTTCATTTCTTCATCACTGTCATCAAAAAAACGGAATTGGCTATCAGAACTTATAATACTCCTTCATCTTCGTCATCAACATATCTTTTTTTCTTCTCGACACTTCAACTTCATGGTTGTTAGAAAGAATGACCGTTCCCCCCTCGCCACGGATATATTCTTTAATATGCTCTAGGTTCACCAGGAATGATTTGTGGGTGCGGATAAAATTGCAGTCCTGCATCAATGCTTCATATTCATGAATAGGTTTTGATGCACAAATGACCTGCCGGTTGGTAAAATGAAAGTTTGTGTAATTACTGCTGGCCTCGCAATAAATGATCTCCTGTATCTCCACTACCTGGAAACCTTTGAGTGAAGGAATACAGAGTTTCAATTTTTGTGACCCCCTTCGTTGTTTAATGTTGTGCAGAAATGTTTCTATATGTTGTCCGCCGTTTTTTTCTTCGATCTTTTTTCCGGCTCTTTTTACTGCTGCAGACAGTAGTTCATCATCAACAGGTTTAAGTAAATAATCTACAGCGCTGAAATGAAATGCCTGCGTCATAAAATTATTATGTGCTGTTACAAAGATGATCTCAAAATTAATTGCCGGAAGGTTGCGCAATAACTCAAGCCCATTTGTTTCGGGCATGGCAATGTCTAAAAAAACCAATTGCGGATGTAATTGGGTGATTTTTTCATTTGCTTCCATAGCGCTGCCACAGCAACTGATCACCTCAACCTCCTCACAATTCATTTGTAATAATTTTTGCAGGGAGGTAAGCCCCCGGGGCTCATCATCAACCAGTATTGTTCTTATTTTATTCATTCTCCGTTTATCTCTAATGGTAAATGTAAGGTAACCAGTGTGCCGGTTTCTGCAGCGCCCGGGATATTTTTTTTATCAGTTATGGTAATACTGCTCTGCAGGTTATATTTTTCATTTAACAAAGCAATGCGGTTTCTGATATTACGTATCCCGACAGAATTATGCAGGTAATCCTTTTCTTCCCTGTTCTTACGGGAATAATCAATGCCTACTCCATCGTCATTAATTATACAAACAAGGTTGTTGCTCTCTTTTTTAAAATCAATATTTACATTGATCTTTTTATTATTACCCGATACGCCGTGCCAGATAGCATTTTCAATAAAAGGCTGTATAAGCATGGGCGGCAACACCGTTTCATCCATGTCCAATGCCTTATCAATATTTATGCTGTACGTAAAATGACTGTTCCTTATTTTTTCCATCTCAAGATACCGCTGCAGGTAGTCAAGTGTATTGCGGAGTGAAATGAATGATTGCTCTGACTGGTCGAGCGTTATTCTTATCAGTTGAGCAAATTTGCCGAGGTAGTGTGAAGCTTCCTTATTCTCATTACTCAATATCATTTCCCGGATACTGTTGAGGCTGTTAAAAATAAAATGCGGGTTCATCTGGGCATGCAGGGCTTTCATTTCTGTTTGCGCCAGCAGTTTATCTACATTGGCTTTTTGCCTTACCTTTTTTATCCTCCTCGTGTATAAGTAATAAAGTAATCCTGCCAGTAAAAGACCGATGGTAACCAGGAACCAGGTGGTTTTCCAGAATGGGGGCTGAATGATGATCGTAAACTCTTTTATTTTCTCATCTCCCCATTTGCCGGTGGCTTTTATCTGAACGTAATATTTTCCCGGTTGCAGGTTATTCAGGTTTAGGTTCCGTTGCGAACCAAGTAAATTCCAGGTTTCGGCATTATTTATTTTGTAAGCAAACTGGTAATTACTTTTTTCAAAATCAATAATGGTATAATTAACAAACAGGTTGTTTTCATTGTACTTCAGGGGTATCTCATTGCCGGGTTGAAAAAAAAACCGCTTGTTATTTATTACCAGGTCCTCCAGCATAAGATCGCTGCTGTTATCGGAATTGTTGGTTTGTCCTGTTGGAATTTTTACTATGTATTCGCCGGCAAACAGGTATAAAAGATTATTGTCGCTGTCAAAATACATCCTGCGCCCGGTTGGTTTATGTTCCGGTAACCCGTCTTGCTGGTCATACACAACAATTTTTTTAGTTCGTATTTCAAACTTCGACAGGTGACTATTACTGCCAATCCAGAGATTATTGTTAATGACCGGACTAAAACTTTCCAGTACATCAGAAGGCAATCCGTCCTTCATGGTAAAAGCCACAAACTTTTTTTCTTTTATGCGGTACTCCAGCAGGCCATTATAGGCGTTGTGCAGCCATAGCGACCCATTCTCATCTGTACTCAGCGTAAGTATGTCGTCATTAAACTTATTTATGCCGCTGTAAACATTAATCAATGTGTCAAATAATTGCATTTGGCTGTTCCATCGGGCCAGGGAATGTCCGCCGATCCACACATCCCCATACGAGTCGTAAGCTATATTTTTTACCCTGTCAAATGGCAGGGCAGGTTTTGTGGATGAACTAAAAGGGACAAAGGTTCTTGAAGCAATATGATAACGTACCACCAGGCCTTCCAGGTAACTGCACATCCAGGCATATCCATCTTTATTTACCGGGGCCAGTATTACCGATATGCCGGCAGCCCAGGGATATTTTTTTTCATCAAACACTTTACCATAATGGTTTGTTTTTGTATCAAACCATAAAAGGCCGGCATTCGTTCCGAGCCATAATGTATCTGCGTGATACATTTCCATGGTCATCACTTCATTCCACCCGTTATTACCTCCGTAGAGATCTATTTGTTTTTCCGGCTGCATTGTTTCCGGGTTCAGTATCACCAGCCCTTTATTTAATGAATACCGGCCGGCGTACAATTTGTTTTTATACCTGTAGGCACACCTGAAACCACCCGTCAGGGTATCACCGGATGCAGGAGGAAAGTGATAAGAACTGATAAAGGACGAATTCAGTTTTTGTTGTAACAGCCCTTCGCTGGTGCAAACCCATAGCCTTTTATCTTTATCAACAAACAGGCGGGTGATTTTATCCGATGACAGCTCTTTTTTCCCATCACATGTGATAATGCCGGTTTGCCTGTTCAGGTGCAGTATATAAAATCCATACGAGCCGCCATTGATAAAAAAGGTGGAATCATTGAAGGCCTCAATCTTACTTTCCCAGCTAAGCTCAACAAATGAATGGAAGGGGAGGGGAGATGTGACAGTTCTTTTCAACTTATGGTCGTAGAAAGTGATGCTGTCTTTGAGGTGAAAAGTGAAAATAAATTCATGGCTGCTTAATTGATATTTTGTAACTAAGTGGTCGCCTTCAGTACTTACAGGATGCAAAAATGGTTTCCATTCATTTTCACTTCGGTCAATTACCCGGAACCTGTTTTTTTCCTTATTATAGTAAGCGAGGCCCGTTTCTTCTGTATAAACAAGGTATTCTTTAGTGTTGATGGAAAAGATCTCCCGGCCGTAAAGTATTCTCTTTTTACCCACATCTTTCAGACTGTATGCATCGTGCCGGAAAATAATTTCACCGGGTTTATTAAAAACATAAAAACCTGAAATGCTGGTAAGCGCAAACGATTGATCCGATAATTGAACTGCATCCCACGGAATATTGAGTTGCGTTGAGAACGCAGTACTGTCGGGAATAAAATAATTCAGCAGTGAAAGATCTTTGGTGGTAAGTAATTGAAAACCCCCTTTGCTGAGTATCCCCATCTGGTGCCGGCCAAATAATTTCAGGTCAGAGATGGCTCCGGATAATAAAGGCAGGGCTGCCGTACCCTGGTAAAATTTTTTAAAAGAGTTGCCATCAAAACGGTTCAACCCAACATCGGTACCGGCCCAGATATAACCCCGGTCGTCCTGCTGCAGGCAGGTGATGTAGTTATCACTTAAACCATCTTTAACTGTGTAGCGTACAAAATCTTTTTCCTGGAACTGGGCGCTTACCGTCTGCCGGATAAAAAAAACAACCAGAAGGAAGAAAATTTTTTGCATACAAATTGGCCAGCTATAAAATAGCAAACTCAGGCAATGCTAAAGGTAAACCTATAATTCAGAAATAAAGATGCCGTAAAAACCATCAAGACCGCCGTTCGTGAAAGGGGGCTGTACCATTTTTTTTTATGCAGTAAATTTCAATAGATAACTCACGGTTTATATTCTGAAAAGATGACATTATGATAAAATTATTTACACGAACTTGTTTCGTATGCTTTATCCTGGTTTTTAACTTACCTGCAAATTTATTTTCTCAAAACATAGGCATTGGCACTGCCACGCCCAATGTAAGCGCAAAATTGGACATCACCAGTACCAACAGCGGATTGTTGCCTCCCCGGATGACGGCAGCACAACGGTATGCTATTGTTAATCCTGTTCCGGGACTTATCATTTTTAATACTACCACACAGTCCATTGAAATTTATACAACTTACGGCTGGAGTAAAATGAAATCAGAGGTCCCGGGTTCTAACAGGCTGCTGGGAGGAAACCAGATAGAACAGCCAAAGAGCATCCGGAACATATCAACCGGTGGCTATATCATTGCAGGAAGTTCAACATCATCTGCAAACGGGGATATTTCCAATACCAATCATGGCGGTCTTGATATCTGGTTGGTTGAACTGGATCATTATGGAAATATTGAGAATGACAGGTTAATTGGTGGTAATGGGAATGAAAGTGCAAATGATATTCAGCCAACATCAGATGGCGGGTTTATTATGGCAGGTTATTCCACTTCATCCGCCAATGGTGATGTTTATGCCACCAATCATGGACTAAAGGATTACTGGATCCTGAAGACGGACGGTTCGGGAGATATCGAGTGGAGCAGGTTATTGGGTGGAAATGATGATGATGAGGCATTTAGTGTTCAGCCAACATCAGATGGCGGATATATCGTTGGCGGGCATTCTTCCTCATCCGCCAACGGCGATGTTACCGCTACAAACCATGGTTCATCTGATTACTGGATCATAAAACTGGATGGCGCAGGGAATATTGTCTGGAATAAATTGTTGGGAGGAAATGACACGGAGACTTTTTTGGGATTACAACAAACATCAGATGGTGGTTATATTCTAACCGGGTCTTCACGCTCTTCTGCTAACGGAAATGTTACCGGAACAACGCATGGTGGTGTTGATGAATGGATCGTAAAATTAGATGGCTCAGGAAATATTGTGTGGAATAAATTACTGGGAGGGAATTGGTCAGAATTGGCGTTAAGCATTCAGCAAACATCAGATGGTGGTTATATAATAGGAGGAGCTTCGGGTTCTTCCAATAGTGGGGATGTTACTGCCACCAATCACGGAACATCAGCGTTCGGGATAGATAACTTTGATTGCTGGATCGTTAAATTAAACAGTACGGGGAGTATAGTCTGGAATAAATTACTGGGCGGTAATAACATAGATGCTGCCTACAGCATTCTGCAAACAGCTGATGGCGGATATATCATTGCGGGTTTGGCTACTTCTTCCCTCAATGGAGATGTTAGCTACACCAATCATGGACTGGAAGATTACTGGATCGTGAAAATTGACGGAACGGGAAATATTCTTTGGAACAAATTGTATGGAGGAAATAAAGAAGACGGTGCTTATTGCATCCGCCAAACAACGGATGGGTTATTTATCGTGGCCGGCTATTCAAATTCTTCTACCAACGGGGATGTTTCAGCAAGTAGTCATGGGTCTTCTGATTACTGGATATTAAGACTGGATGCGAATGGGAATATTTTCTAAAAAAGCGGATGCAATTATTAAACAAAAAAAATAAGACGTGAAAAAAAATATACTGCTTACTTGTTTTATGGCGGCGGCTTATTATTTTTCTTTTTCTCAAAACGTAGGTATTGGCACAACTACGCCTGCTGAGAAACTACATGTAGCTGGTAACATAAAAGCCGACACACTAAAACCAACTGCACTAAAATTAATACCCAATGCAGGGGCAGGAAAAGTTTTAACGAGTGATTTCGCTGGCAATGCCAACTGGCAAACAAATAATGCAACAGCGGCAGGTAATGTTGGTTTTGGGGTTTGGGGCGATTGTGCTACCAATGGAAATATTAGTGAGTACAACCCGGTTGTTGATGAAACAACAGCTGGCAGTACAAATTTTGGAGTCAGTGTATCTATTTCCGGTGATTTTGCAATTGTAGGATCTCCAGGAGATTTTGTTGGAGCAGGCTCAATAAGTATTTATCAGTATGATGGCACTAACTGGGTGTTTATGCAGAAAATAACTGACGCCACAGGTTCAGGGCCTGCTAAATTTGGTTGCAGTGTTTCTATTTCAGGTAACTATGCTATTGCAGGTTCTTTCAGTGATAAAATTGGTGCAAATTCATTACAAGGTTCTGCAAGTATTTATAAATACAATGGCAGTAGTTGGGTATTGATGCAAAAATTAACAGAATCCACAGGGGCTGCAGGAGATTATTTTGGTTTAAGTGTTTCTATATCAGGAAATTATGCAATCGTTGGTGTGCCATTTGATGATAAAGTAGTTCCTTCTAATGGTGGCTCTGCAATTATTTATCAAACCGATGGAATTTCCTGGACACAGTTACAAAAAATGGTTGATATCACTGGTGCTGCTAATGATAACTTTGGCTACAGCGTATCCATTTCGGCTACCTATGCCATAGTGGGAGCCAGCAGTGACGATGTAGGAGCAAATGTTGGCCAGGGTTCTGCAAGAATCTTTCAAAGGATCGGCCAAATCTTCTTCGGGATGCAACAAATAGTTGATGGCACCGGTGCTGCTGGTGATAATTTTGGTACCAGAGTATCTATTTCAGGAGACTATGCCATTGTAGGAGCCCCTTATGATGATATTGGCGCTAATGCCGATCAGGGTTCTGCAAGTATTTATAAGTATAATGGAACCAATTGGGTGATGATGGAAAAAAAAACCGATGGTACAGGTGGTGCTGGGGATAATTTTGGTTACAGTGTTTCCATATCGGGCAGCAATGCCATTGTAGGAGCTTGGGGACATGATGTGGGAACTAATGTTGGTCAAGGTTCGGCATGTATTTTTCAACGAATAGGATATGGTTGGCAAAGACTGCAATATGTTGCGGATCCGGGCGGTAACCCAAATGATAGTTTTGGATATAGTACTACTATTGATGGGGCTACCAAACGTTTTTTAAATGGAGCAATTGGGTATGCAGGGGGTAGAGGAAAAGTTGTTTTTGGAAAAATAAACTGATAAAGCCCTTCATTAAGTTAAGCTATTGTAGTGCCATTGGTAAAAGCCGTGCAGGAGCAGCAGCAGCAAATGAACAGTATGAAAAAAGAAATTGATCTGCTGAAGGAACAAAACAAATTGCTTCTGCAATTAGTAAACGGGAAAAAATGAGTGTGTGAAAAGCGATTTCTAAAATCAGTATTATAATTTTATTTCCTCATCGCTGTCGTCAAAAAAGTGAAACTCCGTTAGATGATAATTGGAGTTAGCTTTCAATTTAATGCGCTGTTTGTATTTGCGCCTCCATTTAGAAAGTTTGGAAAAGAAAATTCCTTTGGTAAGATAAGAATGTAAAATGGGATGCATCTCCACGGTTAAGCCCTTATGCCTTTGCATAATAAGGTAACTGAGGTTCTTTTCTATTTCATCTTCTAATATAAGGGTGGATGATATTTTTCCGGTGCCGTTACAGCTAGGGCAAATTTCAGTGGTATTAATATTCATTTCCGGCTTCATGCGCTGCCGGGTAATTTGCATCAGTCCAAATTTGCTGATTGCCAGCACTGCATGTTTAGCCCTGTCTGGCCGCATGAAGTTATCCATGGCATCGGCAAGTTTCTTTTTATTCTCCATTAACTTCATATCAATGAAGTCAACAACAATAATACCACCTAAATCCCTTAAACGCATTTGTCTTGCGATCTCATCAGCTGCTTCCAGATTCGTTTCCAGGGCATTTTGTTCCTGGTTATTACTTACACTTTTGTATCCGCTGTTTACATCAATTACATGTAAAGCTTCAGTATGCTCTACAATTAAATAGGCACCACTGGGGAGGTTAACGGTTTTACCAAAAGCAGCTTTAACCTGTTTGGTAATGCCAAAGCTGTCAAAAATAGGTGAGCCGTTATTATAGTAAGAAACAATCTCCGCTTTATCCGGAGCAATACGTTGAATGTAAGTTTTAGTATCTGCGAAAATATTTTTATCGTTTACTACTATCTTATTAAAATCTTCATTTAGCAGATCCCTGAGTATACTGGTTGTTTTGCCTTGCTCACTTAAAATTTTTGCAGGAGGGGTTGCTCCTTTTAAATTGGTTTGTATCGTTTTCCAGGTAGCTACAAGACTCAACAGATCTTCATGAAGTTCGGCAGTGTGTTTTCCTTCTGCTGCGGTTCTTACAATTACCCCTAAATTTTTTGGCTTAATTGCTTCGATGATCTTATGTAACCGCTTTCTTTCATCCGAGGAATGAATTTTACGGGAAATGGCAATGATATCATTAAAGGGAGTAACAACAACAAAACGACCGGGTAAAGACAACTCACAACTAAGGCGTGGACCTTTAGCAGCAATGGGTTCTTTTAATATCTGGACTAAAACATTTGGACGGCCATTGAGTACTTCCGCAATCTTACCTGTTTTTACGATCTCAGGCTCTACTTTAAATTTTGTAAAATCAGCGCCATTTTCAGATTTGTCATTGATGGCTTCGTTTGTAAATTTTAGAATGGAACGAACATAAGGGCTGAGATCGGTGTAATGCAGGAAAGCATCTTTCTCAAAGCCAACATCTATAAATGCAGCATTAAGCCCGGGTATCAATTTCTTAACTTTTCCAAGGTACAAATCTCCTACGCCGAAGCTTGCATCAGCTTTTTCGCTGTGAAGCTCCACCAGTTTTTTATCTTCCAGCAGGGCAATTTCAACCCCCTGCGGTGCAGCATTTATAATCAGTTCCTTGGTCAAGCGTAAATTTTTTATCAGACCATTACATCATGGAAGGAAAACACAACGGCACACTTTATCAACTAAGCATAAGTTGTAATGAATGCAGGTACATGTGTGCCGGGACGAGGATTCCCTGCACCGGTAAGAAAAAGGTTACTTCTTCTTATGACGGTTCTTTCTTAAACGTTTTTTACGCTTGTGTGTTGCAATTTTATGACGTTTTCTCTTTTTACCACAAGGCATAACTAGTCTTTTTTTGTTTAAAATAATTTTTTAAAATATGTAGGCCGAATATTACTTCGGTGTATTACCGTAATGATTTGATCCGCTCATCTACTTCCTGACTATAATGTGGATCATTCGCCAGTCTTTTGCTTATCAAATACCATTTCACTGCTTCTGCCTTATCGCCTTTTGCAGCATAAGCATCTGCTAAAAAAGCTATTGCTTCGAGGTTATCAGGCTGAGCAGTAACTACTTTTTGTAAACGCTCAATAGCTTTGTCATATTGCCCCGAAACATATCCACCTACTCCCAGCATCATTTGAGCCTTCATGTTGGCAGAATCTTTTCGAACCACCGCCAGCAACTGTTGAATACCCTTCATCGTCTCTTCCGGCTTACCAAACCTTCCCTTGCCAAATACATAGCAACTTCCCAAACCAACCTTTAAATCATCATTATTTGGGTTAAGTTCTATTGCTTTTTCAAATAAGGATACTGCCTGTTCTGCTTTCCAATTTAATTTTGCCTCATCCTGCTCTCCACGAAGGTTATCTAAAATTAATTGGGCAGCAAAGGTGAGGCTTTTTTCTGACTTATCCAATTTAGCAGCCTCAGATAAATAATAAGCATATGGCTCAAAAGAATGGACACTATCTTTCCAGAATTCAGCCAGTCTGGTATTTGCAATTATTTGCTGGGCTGAAACATCTCCACGTATTACACTGTTTTCTAATTTGCCCAAGCTAATAACCTGGTAAGCAGGTAAATGCTGTTTTTCTTCTTCAATAAATTTGTTGATATCAAAAATCTTGACTGCTGAAGTTGCAGGTGTTAATATGCTGTTTTTGTGAGCAACAGTTCGTCCAAAATAAAAAAGTAAGATTACTGTAATAAGCCCGCTGAGAGTAAATATTAATTGTTTTTTCACCTGCTGAATTTAACCCCATCAATCAGTTGGGGGCAGCAAAGGTACGTCAGTCTTCGTTGTCATCCTCTTTTTCAGTAGCCTCTTTAATGTTTTTAGAGGACTTTATTTCCAGCATAAATTCTTTGGCAGGTTTAAAGGCCGGAATAAAGTGTTCAGGAATTTCTACAGCAATATTTTTCTTAATATTCCGACCAATCTTAGCAGCTCTTTTTTTGGTAATAAAACTTCCAAACCCACGTATATAAATGTTTTCACCAGCAGCAAGGGAATTCTTTACTGCTTTAAACATAGTTTCTAATGTAACCAAAACATCTACTTTAGGTATGCCGGTTTTATCAGAAATTTGATTAATGAGGTCGGCTTTTCTCATGTGTTTATATTTTAATAATATTAATGATTAGAAAAATACAACAAAAATTTCGAATTTTCCAAATAAGTTGGTGATTATCAGGTACTTTGTAGAAAAATAAAACTCAAACTCAATTATTCTTTTATCTTATAACCAATTGATAATTATATAAATATGGGCTAAATGAATAGTATAGAAAAAACTTAACTGAAATGAGACCAGGTTAATAAAATAGACATGAATAGCAACAAAAAGTATTTTACGAAAACACTTTTATCGTGGAATAAAAGAGATAATAAACGGAAAATGCCATGGAAAGGAGAAACAGACCCTTATAAAATATGGCTGAGTGAAATCATTTTACAACAAACGAGAGTTGAGCAAGGATGGGATTACTATAACAGGTTCATAGATGCATATCCAACTGTTGGCAAATTAGCTAAAGCACCCGAAAATGAAGTTTTTAAGTTATGGGAGGGGCTTGGTTACTATACCCGTTGTAAAAACCTGATTGAAACTGCAAGATTTATTTCAAAGGAAAAGAAAGGAAGGTTTCCTGATATATATGAAGAGATACTGGCATTAAAAGGAGTTGGGCCGTATACTGCAGCGGCTATTACTTCTTTTGCTTTTAATTTACCTCATGCGGTTGTTGATGGAAATGTTTTTAGAATTCTATCCCGTTTTTTTGGAATAAATGAACCAATTGACAGCACACGTGGAAAAAAGACATTTGAAGTAATTGCTAATGAGTTATTAGATAAAAAAACTCCGGGTATATATAATCAGGCAATCATGGATTTTGGTGCGGTCATCTGTAAGCCGAAGAACCCGGTGTGTAATACATGTATGCTAAAAACCAGGTGTGTTGCAAGATTGCAGGGAATTACAGATAAGCTTCCTGTAAAAAATGCAAAGATTACGAGAAAATCAAGATGCCTTTATTATTTCATTATTGAACATAATAATAAATTCTATGTTCGTAAAAGAGGAGCCGGGGATATTTGGGAAAATCTCTATGAATTTATTTTACTGGAGACAACAAATATGATGACTGTCGATAAAATAAAAAGGTCACCTGAGTTTAAAGAAATGATGGGTAAGAATAAAATTGAGATAAATGCTGTTTCAAAATTATACCGGCAACAATTGACTCATCAAACCATACAGGGCAGATTTTTTCAACTTAAAGCGAAAAACAAAATGTCTCTAAAACCTTATAAAGCGGTAACCGCTAAAGAATTAAAAAAACTCCCCTTCCCCAGGTTCATTACAGGCTATTTGACAGAAAATGAGGTAAAGGCATTTGAAAGATAAAAATGTATCTTTAAATTTGTTGTAACGCAATACGAATCGACAACACAGACTTAAATTGAATTTTATGAGAGGCGTAAACAGGGTAATGCTGATTGGTAACCTGGGGAAGGATCCGGATATGCAGTTCCTGGAAGGCAATATTGGTGTTGCAAAATTTTCTCTGGCTACCACGGAAACTTATAAAGACAGAAGCGGAAAATTAATTTCACAAACCGAGTGGCATACGGTTGTTCTTTGGAGAGGATTGGCTGAACTGGCACAAAAATATTTACATAAAGGAAGCCTCGTTTATATTGAGGGCCGCCTGAAAACACGTAGCTGGGAAGACAAAGAAGGGAACAAAAAATTTGCTACTGAAATTGTTGGAGATAACCTGATCATGCTGGATAAAAGAAGCGATGGCAGCCATGTTTCACAAGGGATGGAAGGATTAGATGGGCCTGATAGTGATACAGATATTCCCCCGGCAGATGATGGTTCGGAGAGGTTGCCATTTTAATTACTTGTACTACGAAGCTTTTGCGGAGTAGCAATAAACGTATTCGTATTTGGTCATTAAAAATATCAGATAACAGAATATATTTTTTTACATAAACTCATTGTTTTGGATTACCATTCGGTTCATGAATTTGCTGATATTTTTACATTCCCTTTTTTGGCAATAACCCCTGCTGCTGCTACCGTACTTATATTTTTAGTGGTCCTTCTTTTTATCTTATCCTTTTTGCTGGCAGGGTCTGAAATAGCTTTTTTCTCCCTTACGTTCAAGGATATAAATATGCTGAGAACAAAGAAACAACCGGCATATCGCCGTATTGTTAATTTGCTTGACCATCCAAAAACTTTGCTCGCCTCAATGTTGATCAGCAACAGTTTTGTAAACATAGGGATCATTTTGATCTCTAATATTTTAATTGACGGCTGGATCACTGAACTGCATTTAAGTTTCTGGCCCATCTTCTTAATTAAAGTAGGCTCTGTTACTTTTTTATTATTATTGTTTGGAGAAGTATTGCCAAAAGTCTGGGCAACTCATCACAAGATCTGGTTTGCTGCCACAGCATCTCTGATTGTAGAAATATTCAGCAGCATTTTTTACCGGTTCAGCAAACGTATGGTACGTTTTAGCGACAGGATAGAAAAGAAATTTTCTTCAGAGAATTCTTCAACCATGGACCGGAGCCATCTCGATTATGCTATTGATCTTTTACCCGAACATGAGGCCACCACGGAAGAAAAATCAATTTTAAAAGGGATAAGGAAATTTGGAAATACCACTGTAAAACAGGTGATGCGTACGAGATTAGATGTAAGTGGTGTTGATGTTAATTTCAACTTTGCAGATACGATCAGGAAAATTGAAGAACTGCACTATTCCCGGTTGCCGGTGTATCGTAATAACCTGGATGAAGTGGTTGGGATGCTGCATACAAAAGATATTCTGCCGCACATTAATGAACCTGATGATTTTGACTGGCATACTTTATTACGGCAACCTTATTTTGTACATGAACATAAATTAATTGAAGACCTGCTGCAGGAATTCCGGAACCGGCATATACACTTTGCAATAGTAGTGGATGAATTTGGCGGCACTTCGGGCATTGTTACATTAGAAGATGTGATGGAAGAAATTATTGGTGAAATAAAAGATGAATTTGATGATGAAGAGAGCAACAATAAAAAAATAGATGATCATAACTATATTTTTGAAGGTAAAACAATGATCAATGATGTGTGTAAAGGAATGGGCTTACCAACAGATACATTTGATACAATACGTGGAGAAAGTGATTCATTGGCAGGACTGGTATTGGAAATTGCGGGAAAATTTCCACAAATAAATGAAGAGGTGATAAGCGGCGATTTTATTTTCATCCCACTGGAAATAAACAAAAACAGGATAGATAAAGTAAAGATCACTATTACTGCAAAAACGGACAATCCTGAATAAAAAATTTGTAATGCAAAAACAGTTTTTAAAACCCCGGTATCTTTTTCCTTATTGCATTTTGCTTATTACCTGTTGCCTGTTGTTTCCGGCATGTAATTCAAACTACACTTCAAAAAAAACAGGATATTATAAAATAGATTTTCCGGAAAGAAAATATGTGAGTTTTCAAAAAGAGGGTTTCCCATATACATTTGAGTACCCGGTTTATGCACAGGTAATAAAAGACAGCACCTATTTTGACCAGGATCTGCAAAACCCCTACTGGGTAAATATTGATTTTCCGCAATTCAGCGCCAGGATATTCCTGAGCTATAAAGTAATCGGTGGTAAGTCAACCTATAAAGTAAAACAGGCAGATGGTTCTTATAAAGATTCGCTCGGCATCAATGTATTCGACAATATGGTTAATGATGCATTTAAACTCACCAATAAAAATGAATCTGTTGCATCTTCAATAAAAGATAGCTTGTTTCACACCCTAAATGGAATTACCGGTGTTTTTTTCCGGGTAGGCGGCAATGCGGCCACGGCAAAGCAGTTTTTTATGAGTGATACAACAAAGAACTTTTTTCGTGGAGCATTGTACTTTGATGTTACCCCCAATGCAGATTCTTTAAGGCCGGTCCAGGATTTTCTGCAAAAAGATATTGATCACCTCATCAATACCTTTAAATGGACAAATAAGTAATACACTCTGTAACAATTTCAGCTTTTAAACCCTATGCTTTCACTATTTTTGCAATCTTATGATTGCAATAGATAACATCCTCGTAAGCGATGAAGTAATTAAAGAACAATTTGTTTGCGACCTCACCAAATGCAAAGGAGCCTGTTGTGTTGACGGTGACGCAGGAGCCCCATTACAAAAAGATGAACTGGATAAAATAAATGCAGTGTATGATACCGTATTACCCTATTTAAATGCTGAAAGTAAAAGAGAGCTGGAGCGGCAAGGCAGGTATGTGTATGATAAAGAGTATGGCTGGGTAACACCAACCATTGAAAGTAAAGTTTGTGTATATGGCATTAAGGATGCAGCCGGGATTGTGAAATGCGGAATTGAACAGGCTTATATTGACGGAAAGATAAAATGGAAAAAGCCAATCAGTTGCCACTTGTTTCCTGTTATTGTTAAAGACAGCAAACGCAGTGATAATATATACGTGAATTATGAACCCCGGGAAGATAATTGCAAAGCTGCCTGTGTTTTGGGAAAAAAATTGAAGGTTCCCGTTTATGTTTTTTTAAAAGAATCGCTGATCCGGAAATTTGGGCAAAAATTTTATGATGCACTCGAAGCCACTGCAAAGCATTTAACTACAAAAACCTAAAAATACTTTTGATCATTATAAGTTATGAAGAAGACTACTTTATTACTAATTACTAATTACTTATTACTAATTACTTTTTTTTCCTGCTCTGTAAACAAAGCAAAAAATGATGACAGTTTAAAAAAATATTTTGATGAGAATAAGGTAGATGGCTGTTTTACAATGCTTAATAATTCAGATGGAAAAATAACGGTTTATAATATGAACCTTGACACACAACGGTTTTCGCCTGCATCTACTTTTAAGATTGTAAACTCCTTGATAGGCTTACAAACTGGGCGTATCACAGACGAAAAGATGGTAATTAATTGGGACGGTGTAAAAAGATGGAATAACGACTGGAATAAGGATATGGATATGACTGAAGCATTTAAAGTTAGCTGTGTGCCCTATTACCAGGAGGTAGCCAGGCGTATTGGAAAAGATACTATGCAGCAATGGATAGACAGTATTGGTTATGGCAATAAGAATATCAGCGGATCCATTGACTCATTCTGGCTGAATAGTAAATTGAAAATATCGCCCGATGAACAATTAGGCTTAGTTAAAAGATTATACTTTGACCAGCTCCCGTTTCGTAAGAGTGTTCAGCAGATGGTTAGGGATGTAATGTTGCAGGAAAATAATACGGCATATAAATTGAGTTATAAAACGGGATGGGGTTTTGATGATGACACCCATGCTATTGGCTGGGTTGCAGGTTGGGTTGAAGAAAACAAGCATGTTTACTTTTTTGTAACTTTTGTAAAAGCACCCGACAAGGGTACTGATATAAGTACTTTACGAATGAACATCACCAAATCGATTCTGAAACAATATGGTTTTTTTGAAGGGAGGAAATAAATTTTTATACAAATAAATCAGATACTTTAACAATTCCCTTCCTGGTTGATCTATTAATTTGCCATGCAAATGTTCCGTTTCCAACACATAGAGTATTTATTTGCGCTGGCAGCAATTCCAGTGGTTGTACTATTGTATTTTTTTGTGTTAAGATGGAAGAAAAAAACAATTAAGAAGATAGGAGATGAACGGCTGGTGAAAGAAATGATCAAAAATTATTCTCCACTAAAATTTGCTGTAAAATTTGTATTGATACTGGCAGCGTTTGCTTTGGGAGCATTTGCGTTGGCAAACCTGCGTTCTCCGAATGGAGCTGAAAAAGTAAACCGGAACGGCATTGACATAATGATTGCCCTGGATGTAAGCAAAAGCATGTTGGCACAGGATGTAAAGCCAAACAGGTTAGAAAGGGCAAAGCAGGCTTTGGGCAAACTGATCGATAATTTAGATAATGACAGGATAGGTATTGTAGTATTTGCCGGCAGAGCCTATTTACAAATGCCTTTAACCGGCGATCATGGTGCTGCAAAAATGTACCTCTCATCAGCTTCAACAGAAGTTGTACCTACACAAGGCACTGTTATTTCCGATGCATTAAAAATGTGTTATTCCGCTTTTAATTCCAAAGAAAAAAAATATAAAACAGTTATTTTGATCAGTGATGGTGAGGACCATGATGAAGGAGCTTTAAAGATTGCAGAGCAAATGGCCCAGGATGGGGTTATTATTAATACAGTTGGAATTGGTTCTCCCCAGGGATCAAACATCATTGATGAATTGACCGGTGAAATAAAGAAAGATAATAATGGTAATACAGTCATTACTAAATTAAATGAAGAGGAACTTAAAAAAATTGCTGAAAAAGGAAATGGTACATACCAGTTATTTAATAATACTGATGATTTGGTGACCAAGCTGCAGGCACAATTGGGAAATATGGACCAACGCACCATTACAGAGGATTCCTTAGTTAATTATAAAAATTACTTCCCTTATTTTTTAGCGGCGGCTTTAATTTTACTGGTAATTGAAATACTTGTATCAGAAAGAAAAAAGGCCGTTAGCGAAAAGTTGAATGTCTCTAAAAGTAAGAAAGGTTTTGCTTCAGTATTGCTTATTACCTGTTGCCTGTTGTCTTTTTCCACAAATGCTCAAAATGAAAAAGTATTAATTAAAAAGGGAAACGAAGCCTATGAAAAAAAGGAATATGATAATGCGATAACCAATTATCAAAAAGCTGCAGAAAAAAGCCCGGCTAATTCAACAGCGCAGTATAATTTGGGAAATGCCCTGTATAAAAATAAAAAAACTGACGAAGCAATTAAAGCTTATGAAAATGCTTTATCAAACACCAATTCAAAAGACGATAAGTCAAAAACATTTTATAACAAGGGTGTAGTATTACAGAATAATAAAAAATTGCCTGAATGTATTGATGCCTATAAAAATGCACTGAAGTTGAATCCGCAGGATGATGATGCCCGGCAGAACCTTCAAAAAGCATTGCAGCAGCAAAAGCAGGAACAACAGAAGGAAAATAAAGAACAGAAGAAGCCTAAAGAAGATAAAAAGAAAAAGGACCAACAGAAACCAAAGGAAGAAGAAAAAAATGAACAACCCAAGCCACAGCCATCCAAACTAACTAAGCAGGACGCCGAAGAAAAACTGAAAGCTTTACTACAGCAGGAAAAAAACCTGCAGGACAGGTTAAGAAAAATCAATACGGCTACATCTGCAAAACCTGAAAAGGATTGGTAGATTTTCCGCAACTTTGCCCTAAACCGTTAAAATGAAAATTCTTACTATAATTGCCGGCTTCTTTTTTTTAACAGCACTTTCCTCCTGCATTGATATGGAAGAGAATATTGTTATCAATTCAGATAACAGCGGCACATATTCTGTGTCCATCGACATGGGTAAAATGATTACCATGCTAAAACAAATGGGGCAAGACAAGGAAACTGAGGTTAAGGCATTTGAAAAAAAAGACTCCACGATCTACCTGAAAGATTTGATTCTTGCTACTGATAGCCTGACTTCGGCAGAGAAAGAATTATACAAGGATGGCTTTGTTCATATTAAGGCCGATGAAGCAAATGGAGAAATGAAGATCGTCATGACCTGCCCTTTTAAAAAGATCGGACAGTTACCCGAAATAAAAGAAAATTTTCTGAAAGTGCTGGACAAGCTGAAGGCATTTGATAATATCTCAGACAAATCAAAAGATCCTGAAATGCAGGAAGGAAAAGGAGAAATGGCTAATAAGCTGATGACTCCGGGAAACAGCAAGAACTATGCGTTTACTGCAGAGCCGGGGAAAATTACCAATGCAATAATCAATATTGAAGATTATAAAAAAGAGATCCTGACAGACTCTATGGCGACCGCAATGCAGCAACTTACTGCTATAATAGGCGAAATGACCTATAAAACAACCATTACCACCCCTAAAGAAATAAAAAAATATTCAGGAAGTAACGCCGGGCTTTCTGAAAGTAAAAAGACAATTACTTTTAAAAATACATTCACAGATATGATTGAACACCCGGAAAAATTATCATATAAAGTTGAGTATTGATCCTGCAAATAATATTAAAAATAACGGCGAGTCCCAAGCTAAGCTCCAGCCGGGCATGGAGACTCGCCTGAGAATCTAAATTCCTTCAAAATGAAAAGAATATTTATAATTTTGGTGTTTTTATATTCTTGTTCTCCAAAGAAATATAATCATGCAGCTGAGAGTTGCCTCGACACTAATTTTAATAAACTCATTATTAGCCAGCCAGATGATATTTATATTAAAATACCCTCACAATGGACTGTGATAGATAGTTCAATTTACGGTATTGAAAAAAACCTCATTAATACTAAAACAGTTTATTCTAAAGATTCAAGTAAAAGTATATTCTTTATAGTACAAGATTTTAAGCCAAGATTGATACTTAATAATGATACAAACGAAATAAAAAAGTATCAAGATGCAGAAGCAAAAAAAATTACCAATAACCACGATTCTATTGTTAATATCAATGGTTACGCTGTGAATGGATGGTATACAGTAGTAAAAAAATCTTATATTAAAGGTTCCCAGTTTAAATTTTTAGGGCAAATAATCTCAGTTCAAGGCTCAAAGCAGTTACACATACTGGTTCGGAGTTTGGATAGTAGTTTTGATAATGGAAATGCAGAACTTGCATGTATTCTATCTTCTTACTCTATTATAAAACAATAGCAAAATCTTTTTTTTTCGCCTTTGTTAGTGTTACTGCTAAAAGTGCAAAAGTTGTAGGCTATGCTAATGCCGCTGTTGTGCGTCGCCGCCAACAGCCGAAGCATTAACCATTTTAGCCTTTGTAATGAGTAAGCATCCCAAAATCATCTACATCATATTCATAAAATTTAACTGAATAATAATAATATTCTAATTAGTTACCGCTAAAAACCTAAGCCGTGAGTCTTGATTACTTTATTTATTTGGATTTTAATGAAGCTCTTCAATGTTGGTGCAAAATACACAACATCGGCGGAGATTGGTGCGATGATTTAAGCGGAACACCAAAGGCAAAGACAAAAGTCGCAGTGATGCAGCTTTTGTCTTTAATATCACTTTTGCTTTTTCTTATAATGAGGCATAAACTCTTGTGTATAACAAGCCTTATCAGTTTTAAATGTACCTTTCGCAAATGCTTCTTTATGTAATTCTGGTAGCTTCTTAAATCTTTTCATTCGAAGTCTATCTGCCTTTTTGAGTGTTATAAAATCATAAGTACCGCTTAACATCATTACAACCTCTACTTCATCACAATTATATGCAAGCACTATTTTTGTTGGTTCTATTCCAACAAACATAAATAATAGTTTATTCACGGAAACAGGGATGTCTATTTGGAAAAAACCATTTAAATCTGTTCTGCCAACTTCAACTGTATCATTAATCATAATCGATGCTAATGGCACAGTTTCAAAATCATCAGAAATCACTCGCCCTTTGATTGTTTTATTCTGAGAATAAAGACTACATGCAGAAACGACGATTACAATAAAAGTGATAATTAATTTCTTCATCCTATTTTCAATATTTTTTGGGTATATATTCATGAGTATAATCGTATTCTCCTGGTTTTACCTGGCCTGCAATTCTATACAGTATAATAAAACTTGCGTTGGGTATTTGCGGCTTATCACTTTGAAGACCTTTAACGTCGGTTGAAAGTTCGGGTGCAGATTGAGTTGCTCCTAATTCACCGTTAGGATGAGTGTGAAATTCTTGTAAAACATTATTAGAAGAATAATTAACTCCGTATTTTCTTATTAATTCTTGAGGTGAACCATATGATTTATCAAATTCATTACTTATATATTTTCCTAATATCATATCAGAAACATTTTTGGAACCATCAGCTGAATACGAAAAGCCTTTAATTTCTTTTCCAATATACTCTGAAAGCTGTAACGTAAAAGATTTAACTCCATCAACGGACGGTTGCCCTTTTACTTCCTCTCCGAGTCTCCCTCTAAAAAATTAAAAATTCTCAGGCGAGTCTCCACGTCAAGCCTGTGCAGGGCTGTGGGACTCGCCGTTATTTAATGACCGTTGCTG
>JBDTUK010000186.1:0-17600 GCA_040007795.1 Ferruginibacter sp. | reverse complement strand
ATTGATAATTTTCATCTGTTAAATGACGATGAGTTTTTGCTGACTACGCATTCAGGGATGCAAAAAATAAATATTCGTACGGGGCAACCCATATCCTGGTGCCCTTTTCCTGCAGGACAATTAATTGCCGATTATTCGCTTACTACTTCACTTCAAACATCCTCATCCACTTTCCTGGTAGGTGTCAACAACCAGTTATGGGAATATGATGTTCTGCAAAACCGCTTCACCCATGAGTTGACCGATGCACAGGGTCATTCCTTTTTCTCTGCCAATCTTTACAGCAGCCTTATAAAGGATAAGTATAATAATATCTGGGCTGCTTCCTACATACAAGGGTTAAGAAAAATTCATTACCGTGTTCCGGCCATAAAGTATTACGGATTGGCTGAAAGTGAAAACAATTTTATAAAATGTATTTATGCTGATAAAAAAAATAATCTTGTGCTTTGTGGCACGCTGAACCATGGCCTGCAGGTATATGATACCAGTCAAAGACTGATTAAGCATTTCACTCAATTTGAAAAGAATATAACCCAGCCTACTGTTTCTGCCATAGAAAAAGTGAATGATGATGAATACGTGGTATTCCCTTACAATAAGGGAGGGATATATATATTCAACCGAAAAAAACTCAGTATAAAAAGATCGACGGTTAGTTTTCCATTTTCGTGGATAAGCTTCAACTATTATTTCAACGCATTCCGTAACAACGACAGTAGTTTTATTGGGTGTGTGCTTAATGTTATCTATCGGTTTACCCAACGAAATAATACTATATGGGCTGATTCGATTTCGGTGATCTCACAGATGGATAATTTTTTTACGTTTCAGCACAGCAATGGGGCTATCTGGCTTGCGGGAAAAGGCAGATACGCAATTTTGCAACCATCTGCAAAAACATGGACATTCTTTCCTATTCGTGATAATGTAATGGTTCGTTGTATGGCAGAAGATAAACAACACAATGTTTGGCTTGCTACGGAAACAGGATTGTATAAAACAGATGATAATGGGAAGATCATAAAACAATTCAGTAAAAAAGATGGTTTGCCGGATGAAGGTATTTATGCAGTTGCAGTGGATGATGATGAAAATGTATGGTTCAGTCATAACAAGGGCTTTTCAAGAATTTCGTCAAACGGTTCCCTGTTAAACTTATCTAAACAGGATGGCTTGCAGGAAAATGAATTCAATACGAATAGTGTTTTTAAAACAACCAATGGAGAATTTTTTTTTGGCGGGGTAAATGGAGTGAATAGTTTTTATCCTTCAGATATCCGGTCATTAAAAAAAGCTGTTAAGCTTTTTGTTACTTCGGTTGCTTCAAATGGGAAAAGAATGGCTGATACATCCTTCTGGAATCTTTCGTTTCTTTCTTTTACATATAAAAATAATGACCTTTCTTTTGAGTTTGTAGCACAGGGGCCACGTAACCCGGATCAGTACGTCTATCAATATAAAGTGGCCGGTCTGAGTAATCGCTGGATCAGTAACGGGAATAATTCTTCCTTATCACTTCTATTCCCGCCGGGTGAATATGATTTGCAATTGGCGGCGGGAGATGAGTTTGATGAAAATGCTATTCCACAAAAGCAAATTCATCTGGTGATCTACCCACCTTTCTGGCTCACGGCGTGGTTTTATACGGTGACTGCATTACTGATTGCAGGACTTATCTGGTGGCTGGCCCGTTTTATGGCAAGAAGAAAACTTCGGGAGCAGTTGCGGCAAATGGAAACTGAAAAAAAATTGCAGCAGGAGAGAGAGCGTATCAGCCGTGATCTTCATGATAACCTGGGCACTTATGCTACAGCTTTGCTGATGCATACCAACCAGGTAAAACCAAATGTTGAAAGTGATCATATTGTTGAAAAGATACGGGATGATGCAAAAGAGATCATGTCATCTCTGAGGGAAACGATCTGGGTATTGAATAACCGGCAAATGTCTGTAACAGATTTTGCAGATGGATTTAAATTGTATGCAAAGAAGATCATGAATAATTTTCCGGAATTAAAAATTGAGTTTCGGGAGAAAATTGAAAATAATAAAATACTTTCACCAAATACTGCACTGAATCTTTACCGCATTTTGCAGGAAGCTCTGCAAAATGCAGTAAAATATGCAGGAGAAAATAAAATTGAAATATCTATTTGCAGTAATCATAAAGTGGAGATAAGTATTACTGACGGTGGTGTTGGATTTGACCCGGAAGAAAAGGGTTTTGGCAACGGGCTGCATAATATGGAACATAGGGCAAAAGAAACAGGCTATAAATTCGAGATCATTTCCAGCCCCGGTGAAGGAACAAAAGTATCATTGAGTGAAAAATAGTCGTTAGGGAGTATTGAAATTGTATATCCTGAACTTGAAATTTGTATATGTCAACACGAATTGCCATTGTAGATGATAAACAGGTAAACCGGACAACTGTTAAGGAAAAGATTCTGCCTTATCCGGAAATAGAACTTATCCTAGAAGCAAGGAATGGCGCAGAATTTCTTGAAGAGCTTAAACACCTGCACCTGGAAAAACATCCACAGGTTGTGCTGATGGACCTGGAGATGCCTGTCATGGATGGCATACAGGCTATCTCTATTGCATCAGCGGCTTATCCCGACATCAAATTTATTGTACTCACTGTTTTTGAAGACAACGAAAAAATATTTGAAGCCATTAAAGCGGGTGCTGGTGGCTATTTACTAAAAGATGATACGGCAGTGAACATCATTGATGCCATTACCAATGTGGTAGAATACAATGGCATCCCCATGAGTCCTGCCATTGCAAGAAAAACCATGGAGCTACTGAAAAATTCTCCTGTACCTGTTGCAGATGAAAAAATATTTAATGATTACAAACTTTCAGATCGTGAAATGGAAATACTGAAAGAGATGGTGACCGGGAAAAATTATAAAGCTATCGGAGAAAAATTATTCATCAGCCCGCTTACTGTACGAAAGCATACGGCTAACATTTACGACAAACTCCATGTTAACTCCCGTGCACAGATCATTAACCTGGCATACAAGAATAAATGGATATAAATTACTTTCCTTTGAATTGGGCTTTTCTCTTTTCTAAAAATGCAGCAGTGCCTTCTTTCATATCTTCTGTAATAAAACAATCTCCAAAAGATTCTATTTCTTTAGCGTACCCGCTTTTGCCATTATTGAATGAGCTATCACTTAATACGGCTACATTCACACATTCAATTATTTTTCCTACTGCAACTGGGGCTTTCGACTGAATTACTGTTAAAATGTCTTTTGTTCTTTCCAATAAACTTTCAGCAGTTGTTACATGGTTCACCAAACCCAATTGTAATGCTTCATTGGCATCAATCAGGTGAGCTGTCATTTGCAACTCCATGCTTTTTCCCTTACCTACCAATTGTGTCAGGCGTTGGGTACCACCGTAGCCAGGAATCAAACCCAGGTTAACTTCCGGTTGTCCAAACTTTGCATTCTCACTACATAATCTAAAATGACATGCCATTGCCAATTCACATCCTCCGCCCAGAGCAAATCCATTAACAGCAGCAACAATTGGTTTTTTGCTATTCTCTATTTTAAAAAAAACATTTTGCCCACGCCTGGCCAATGCCATAGCTTCTTCTTTATCCAATCCTCCAAACTCTGTTATATCTGCACCGGCAACAAAAGCTTTAGGCCCGGCGCCGGTAATGATTGCCGATTTTATTTCAGCATTGTTATATACTTCATCAATGGCGTTATCAAGATCAGTAAAAACCTGTGCATTCAATGCGTTTAGTTTATCGGGCCGGTTGATGGTGATGGTGAAGATGCCATTTTCCAATGAAGTTAATAAGGTGCTGTTCATAAATGATTTTCTTTTTAAAATACAAATTAAAAATTCCTGTTTTCTTTCACCCACTCTTTTATATAGCCCGATATCTCTGATGTAGTGGCACCGGGTGCAAATAATTTTCCTACACCCATTTTATTCAGTTGGGCCATATCCTCTTCCGGAATGATGCCGCCCCCGGTGAGTAATACATCATCCATTTTTTTTTCTTTCATCAGGGCAATAATTTTTGGAAAGACTGTATTGTGTGCGCCGCTGAGAATACTTACTCCAATGGCATCCACATCTTCCTGTAATGCTGCATTCACCACCATTTCGGGGGTTTGCCGCAGGCCTGTGTAAATGACTTCCATACCGGCATCACGTAATGCAGTAGCTATTACTTTTGCGCCGCGGTCATGTCCATCCAATCCTACCTTGGCTACTAAAACTCTGATGGGTCTGCTCATAATAAAATCTGTTGCTTCAAAAATAAGCAATATGTCAACGAGTAAACTTGTTTTTTAATTCAGCTACTCCTTTGGTAATAATGCTGTTTAACGAGTCATTTCCATTTTCATACAAAATGATCTTCATTCCGTTTTCCCTGAATAAGGGCATGTTAACAGAATCTTTAATTGTCATTTTTTCAAATTGGTTAAAGACAATATCATCCTGACCGGGTATTTCATGACCAACCAGGATCAGGTTCCTGATATCATATTTGTCGGGCATCCAAAAAAGAAAAGATGCATTATCACTATACACTTCCGGCAAGCCTGCTTCTTTTCTGTAATAATTTAAAGCACCTGCTGAAAAATATCCCCGGCAATAAACAAAGGTTTTTTCTCTTTCGGGGGCCGGCAAACTGTTATATACTGCACCGGCCTTTAAAGCCATTTCTTTCCACCCGATCATATCAGCAAAGTCCTGTGGCAAAGGATGCATCTGCTGATCTTCCCATTTGAAACTGCCTGTTTTGTTCATGCCCGTTTTTTTATAATATTCAGCCAGCTTCTCAGGCTTTGCCAATGGCATGGTAAGAGGCATACCGAATAATCCCAAAGCCAGCGAAAAGATAAGCATCACATATCTTGTCCAGCGCAATCGTGAGCGGGTAGCTTTTTCTAAATGATAAGCGCCAAAGGCAAATAATACCGGGTAAGCGCCCAACGCATAATAATCTTTACCACGCAACAGGATGAGTAATGCAATTACAAAAAGATAGGTCCATGCCAAAAGGCGATAAGATTTTCCCATGGAGTTAAAGATCACGTATATTAATCCTGCGATCCAGATAAATACACAAGGCAGGTTCATGAAAAACTGGCTTTTTATAAAACCTGCGGCACTGTTATATTTTAGTTGCTCTTCCTGTAATTCACTCATGTGCTTTACAATGGGGAAAAGATGATTGTATTGCCAGGTGATATTGGGAAGGAATATCAGCAAAGCAATGAGGGAAGCAAAATAGAAATGTTTATTGGCAAAAATTGTCCGTTGCCGGGTAAATAAAATACCTGCCAGAATTCCCGCCGTAAAAAAAGCAACAGAATACTTACTCATCATACCCAGGCCAACAGCAATTCCAAAAAGGTAGAGCCATTTATTTTGCCGGGTTTGTGTATAACGGATGACTGAATAAGCGATCAGTGTCCAGAAAAATACGTCAAGAAAGTTGGGCATAAAAAGAAAAAAAAGGCGCATGTAACCATCCAGTATAAATGGAAGCCATCCAAGAATAAGCGCAAATGTTTTTCCGCCTAATGAAAGAATGATTTTTGAAACCAATAAAAAAGTTAAGGTTCCGAATAAGGAGGGCCAGATCTTTACCCAAAACATGCTGCCACCCATAAAATTGCTTATCCAGGCAAATACACTCAGCAAGGGAGGTATCTCCATAAAACCCCATGACATGTGATGAGCTTCGGCTACGTATAAATATTCATCCCGGTGTAACTGATATGCCGGGTCCTGGAGAAAAAAGGGCAATACAAATTTAATGATGGCCAGCAAAAGAATTAATACCTGGATCAATTTCGGGGTTGGTAAGTCTTTACAATCATTTGTCAAAGGCGTAAATTGCATTATGCAATATAGAAAATTTGGTAACACAGATATGAATGTAAGTGAAATAGGTTTTGGGGCATGGGCAATAGGTGGTGGCGCTATGATCGGTAAAACAGCAATTGGCTGGGGCGATGCTGATGACAGGGTTTCAGAAAAAGCTATAAATGCTTCAATGAATGCAGGCATTAATTTTTTTGATACTGCAGATATTTATGGACTTGGCCATTCGGAAGATTTACTTGGTAAAATAACAGGTAATAAAAAAGATATTATTATCGCTACTAAAGTGGGTAATGTTTCCAGGAATGAACAATTTACTGTTGATTATTCGAAAGAATATATTTTACAGGCATGTGAAAATTCTCTTCGCAGGTTAAAGAGAGACAGCATTGATCTTTATCAATTGCACTCTGCAAGGATGCAGCATTTGCAACAGGGTGATTGTATAGAAGCGATGCAGCAATTACAGCAAGAAGGAAAGATCCGTTATTGGGGTATCTCTTTAAATACTTTTGATCCAATGCCGGAAGCAGAATATCTTTTAAATAATAATTGTGGCAATGGATTTCAGCTTGTATTGAATTTGCTTAATCAAAAAAGTTTGCCTTTGTTGAAGCCTGCTGCTAATAAAGGTTATGGCATTATAGCCCGTATGCCTTTACAGTTTGGACTATTGACCGGTAAATTTGATAAGGGATCTTCTTTTGCGGAAAACGATCATCGAAAGAACAGGCTGACTCCGGAAATAATCAATGTTTGTGCAGAAGCTCTTGCACCTATTTGGCAGTTATGTGAAAAATATAATTGCAGTAAAACACAACTGGCCTTAAGTTATATATTGAGTTATCCGGAAGTATCGGTGATCATTCCTGGTATCAGAACAAAAGAACATGTTGCCGGTAATACAAACGGCCTGTTTCAACTGGATGCCGATGACAGGTTGATGATTGAACGATCAGGCAATGCACAATTTGTGCAAATAATGGAAATGATCCAGGCGCAGGGTTAAAACTAAATCTGTGATGACCTATTTTATAAACACTGCTTGTTTAAAAACCTTAATGTTGCCCTGTTGTAATCACTGTACATCTGGTGGTCTGATACAGCAAGGTCAATTTGTTCAACAACAAAAAGTCTTTGTAAAGGCGTTAAACTTAACAGTTCAGGAAAAGAAAGTGGGTTGGATTGGAAATCTGTAACCAGGGTAGTTGAATAGCCAATATAATAATTCTTACTGTTGATATAGCCTTTGCTTTTTAATTCGTTAAAAACCGTTACAGATTTAGCGAGGGTGATATCGCCCCTTCTTGCAAAACGTTCAGGATATAAAGGTGAACGTTCTTTCATAAAATATTTACTGCAGATGCCACGGCTGTTAAGTGTATTTGAATTGGAAAGTGCATCAGCATTTCCCTGTGGCCCTACGTTCTCATTATTGTCAAACCTTGCCATACAAAACTGGAAAGGGGTATTGGTTGTTAGTGCTACCACAGTACCACCCGGTGCACAATAACTTATACCTGCTTTGTATTGGTAAACTGCTGATAATACGGCTGAATAGGCACCCCCGTTGCTCATGCCCGCAGAATACCTGAATTTTGCCCTGCTGGTAACACCCCTATTATAAAAAGTATCGGTAATATTCCTGATGTTCACATAATCAACATTGTTCAATGTATCAGCCGGATAAGTCAACCATCGTAATTTACCATCGCCATTGGCATCAACGCCTGTAGTAGCTTCTTCTGCCTCCGTAACAATTACTCCAAAATTATCGTTCACCAGGTCTTTGATCAATTGCCTGAATTCATAATTGTTAACTAAGTTTAGTGCAGTACCACCTGTGCCATGCAGGAGATATACAAAGCCTTTATGCCCGGCCGGAAAATAAGAATACACGGGTTTCAGCCTGTCCCTGCCTCTTATCTGCTCATATTGTAATGTAACGGTAGAAATATTTTTTATACTTCCGGCGAATGAAACATTCCTGTTGGGCATAATAAACCAGGTGTGCCATTCTTCAAAAGCATTCAATAGTGAAACATCACCACTCCATTTATCAAATAACTGGTTATCTGCATAGGCAATGCTGAAAATATCTACCGTATCGCCGGTCTTGTATTTTCCACCACCATATCCATTGCTTACTGATACAGTAAAACTATCAATGGTTGCTATAGATGTCAGGCTGTCTGATGAGGTCTTATTGCAGGAGATAATAAACAGTACACTAATGGCAATAAGCAGTTGTTTCATACAAATAATTTTGTGTATAGACCTGGTTTTAACAGTAAAGTTTAAAAAAGTGAAAAAGCAGTAATGGCATTTTGTATTCTGTTCAATGTTTCATCTTTCCCGATCTTTTCTGCTATAATAAAAACACCTGGCCCCATCTTTGTGCCAACAAGCATCACCCTCAACAGCATTTGTAATTCACCAGGTTTGATATTCTTTTCTGTTGCGAGGTTTTTAAATTCACTTTCTATAAATTCAATTTTCCATTCCTGGATGCTATTATATTTACTGATCAACTCTGTAAAAAAATCTTTTTTCCCTTCATCCCATTTTGGTTTAACAGATGCTTCATCATAAACGGATGGAGCCTTATAAAAGAAAAATGCCTGTTCATAAAAATCAGTAAGTAATGTACAGCGCTCTTTTACAAGCTCCAGTACTTTTGTAAAATATCCATCATCGTTTATAGCAATACCATTTGTTTCAAAAATTTCCTTAACCCTTAACTTATAACTTATAACTCCTGACTTTTTAATCCACTCCTGGTTGAACCATTTGGCCTTTTCATAATCAAATTTTGCTCCTGCTACATGCACCCGGTCCATCGAAAATTTTTCAATGAGTTCCTGCATGCTATATAATTCCTGCTCTGTACCATCATTCCAGCCAAGTACTGCCAGCAGGTTTATAAAGGCTTCGGGTAAAAACCCTTTTTCCCTGAACCCTTCCGTAAGTTCATTTGTCTTAGGGTCGGTCCAGTTCATGGCAAATACCGGGAAACCATATTTAGCTCCATCACGTTTGCTCAGTTTTCCACTTGGCCCAAGTATTAAAGGGAGATGTGCCCATTGCGGCATTTTGTTCAGACCAAAGAGATATTTCCATAACAGCACATGTACAGGTGCACTACTCAGCCACTCTTCGCCTCGAAAAGCATGGGTTATTTTCATTAAATGATCATCTACAACAACAGCCAGGTGATATGTAGGCATACCATCTGCTTTCAGTAAAACCTTATCATCTACAAGGGATGAATCAAAACTTACTTCATGATGTATCATGTCGGTAAAAGAGATCGTTTCATCTACCGGCATTTTTATACGCACTACATGGCGGGCATTTTCGCTCAGCATTTTTTTTACTTCATCTGCTGGTAAGGTCAGCGAATTTTTCATCTGCATCCTCACTTTACCATCATATTGGGGCGAAGGATTCTCAGCTGTTTTAAAATCACTCCTCATTTTTTCCAGTTCCTCCGGAGTATCAAATGCATAATAAGCAAATCCATCCTTAATTAATTGCTCAGCGTATTTTCTATAACTTTCTTTTCTTTCGCTTTGGCGATAGGGGCTGTAAGGGCCATCATTCAGGGGGCTTTCATCTGGTTCCATGCCACACCATTTCAGGCAATTGAAAATATAATCTTCAGCACCAGCTACAAAACGGGTTTGATCGGTATCCTCAATTCGTACAATAAAATCGCCGCCGTGTTTTTTTGCAAAAAGGTAATTGTATAGAACGGTACGTACACCGCCTAAATGTAAACCCCCGGTGGGACTTGGGGCAAACCTCACTCTTACTTTACTCATATCATGCAAAGATAAGTTGAGTTAGGGCATGAAAAAAACCGTCTAGCCTCAGGCCAGACGGTTTACTATAAATTTAGAAATAAGAATTAGCGCAATATTATGGTTCTTGCCGGCCTTCCATCAATTGAGATTGTGGCCAGGTTATCGCAGGTTCCATTACCAAAATCAATCACTGCATAATGATTAGGTCCCTGTACTTTAATAGTTCCCATATCAATATTAGAACAAATTACTTTCTTTTGCAGCGGGGTTAAAGTTGTAATGTCTCTTGTTCTACCCGCTGAATTTGTTACTGTATGGTTTCCGGTTATGGAGTATACATCATCAAGTAAATTATTTGGTGTGTTTACACCTGCCGTTTGCACCACATTCCTGATACCACTGTGTAGCCAATAGTTCCCGTTGGGCGCTGTTATCTTTCCATTCTCAACTTTACGCTGCCAGCTCTTAACATTGGCAGTACTGGTATTGGTCCAGGTAATAGTACCTTCTTTTTTATAACCGCTTACATAATAGTTAGTAAAGGTCATTACTGCGGTGCTGCCAGGATTTCTTACTGAGTCAGATAGGACAACAGTGATCTTACCTGAACGTGTGATACTATAAGGAGGAGGAGAGGTACAGCCTGTTCCAAAATCAATTACTATAGTCTTAGGAAAACCAACCAGTGGCGTTACTGTAACATTGGCACAGCCTAAAATACCGGTGGTACCCGTTGGACCGTGACCTCCCATTAAATTGTTATCGGTAGCAGCTTCGGTAAATACGTCGTTGGCATCTTCTGTCAGGTTATCTGCAATGGCCTGATCTCCACTTAATTCAAACGTAGTTTCGAATTCATCTGTAGCAGAATCCTTCTTTTTGCAGGAATTAAATGCAATGGCAAATGATACCATTGTAAAAGCAACTAAAAGCTGTTTAATTTTCATAATTTTTGGTTTTGAGTAAATAAGACTGTAGCTTTTTATAAAGGTTTAATCAGTATAAAAAATTAATTTGCCATATGTTTTACCTGGTAAAAACGCCCGGATGGGTCAAAAAATTGTTTGGGTCAAGTACCTGGTATATCCCAGGTACTGAAAAGGCCATTTACCTGACTTTTGACGACGGCCCACACCCCAACATAACCCCCTTTGTTTTAGATGAATTGAAGAAATATAATGCCAGGGCTACTTTTTTTTGCATTGGCAAAAATGTGGAGGATAATCCGGCTGTATATAAAAGAATATTGGATGAAGGCCATGCGGTTGGGAATCATACGTACAATCACCTGGATGGCTGGAAAACCAGTAGTGCGAAATACCTGGCAGATGTTTTAAAGGCAAAAGAATTTATTAAGTCAGACCTGTTTAGACCACCTTACGGACGAATTACAGTAAAACAGCGAAAGGGGCTGTCAACATTAGGAGGACGCTTAAAAATAATTATGTGGAGTGTTTTAAGTGGAGATTTTGATAAAAGTATAACATCAGAGCAATGTTGTGCAAATGTTATAAAAAATACCGGGAATGGCTCTGTGGTCGTATTTCATGACAGTGAAAAAGCAATGGAAAGGATGGGTTATTCATTACCAATCGTTTTACAGCATTTTTTTAACAAAGGATATTCTTTTGAAAAGATCGATCGTGGGAATAAATAAAAGCAAATTCTTCTTTCTTTTTACGTCAAATTGACTAAAAAAAATTGGGCCGGGGTAGAAACCCTGGCCCGTTTTTAATCCGTACCCTATGAAAACTGTGTTAAATGTACACTGTTGTAATTAAATTAACAACAATTTTTTTAACAGTTTTTACAGAGTTATAACGTGTGGTACTCCATTAATATAAATTATGGCCAGGTTATCGCAATTTCCGTTTCCATAATCCAGTAAAGCTTCACGGCCATCTCTTATAAGTTGCACCTTTCCCTTTACAATCCACGGACAGGTAAATTTCTTTATTAGCGGATCAACTACAAGTGAAGCCCATGTATGGCCTGCCGAATTTGAGCCCCTGGCATTACCCGTAATTTTGTAAACATCATCCAGGGGAAAATGTGGGGTTCCGTTGCCTTCAATCTGCAAAACATTCTTTGTGCTATTCCATTTTCTCCACTTGTTGGTATTGGTATTGGTTATTTTTCCGTCAATCACAACAACCTTCCAGCCCTGCATATTGGATATGCTTGTATTTTCGGTAATATGAGTGCCCTCTATGTGAAAACTATCTACATAGTAATCAACAAAAGTGGTAGATACTTTAGCTCCAGGTGCAACCATTGGGTTAGTGTAAATTGATACAATTTTTCCTTTTCTGTATTTTCCGTCACGTCCAAGACAACCGGTTCCAAAATCAATGGTTACAGTTTTAGGAAATACATGAGGAATGTTTGGAACTACAGTAATCGTAAAGCAAGGTGTGGTATTAGTTGTGTTAGTGCTTCCGAGTTCAAATAAACCTGAAACATTTGCACCAACACCAAGGTCTTCGCCAACCTGGCTGCTGTTCATACTGGCAGTAATGTTAAATACATCATCAAACTGGGCTTCGGTTTCTGCTTCCTGTAAGGTGGCTTCCTGTGTGGCAGCCAATTCTGTAGGATCATTGTCTGTTACGCTGTTAACTGTATCGTCTTTTTTACAGCTTGTAAATGTAAGAGCTCCAATAAGGCTGAATGCCAGGAGCCATGTGGTGAGGTTAATTGTCTTTTTCATAAAAGTAATTTTTAAAATAAAATAAAGGTGAATAATACGAATGGGTATAAGACCCCAATTGATTTGGGTAGTTTAAAGAATAGTTAAATTAATTTTAAGCATTTTTGTATTTCAAACTAAAAGAATGCTCATAGATACACATTGTCATCTTTACGTGGATGAGTTTAAATCTGATATTGAAGAGGTAATAAACAAAGCGGAAGCTGAAGGCGTTAAAAAATTTTATTTACCTGCTATTGACAGTGCTGAAATTGATAATATGCTTTTACTGGAAGAAAAATTTCCGGGAAAATGTATTGCTATGATGGGATTGCATCCATGTTCGGTAAAAGAAAACTACCTGGATGAATTATTCATTGTAAAAGAATGGATCAGCAAAAGAAAATTTGCAGCAGTGGGCGAAATAGGGTTGGATTTTCATTGGGATAAAACCTTTACTGAACAACAGTATGAAGCTTTTAGAACACAAATCGAATGGTCTATACAATATAACTTGCCCATTGTAATTCATACAAGAGATGCCATGCAGGAAACTATTGATGTAGTTAAGGAATTTGTACCAAAAGGGGTAAGAGGTATTTTTCATTGTTTCGGTGGCTCTTACCAAAATGCAAAAGAAATTTTAGATATGGGCTTTTATTTGGGCATAGGAGGGGTGCTTACCTATAAAAAGTCTGGCCTTGCAGAGGTTTTGGAAAAAATTGATCTGCGACATATGGTTTTAGAAACAGATTCGCCTTACTTAACGCCTGTTCCTTTTCGTGGTAAACGAAATGAAAGTAGTTATTTAAAATATGTGGTTGAAAAACTGGCAGAAATAAAAAATGTACCTGTTGAAGAAGTTGCTGCAATAACATCTTTAAACGCTGAAAAAATATTCGGCTTATAAATATTGAAACTGTATTTTTGCCACCCATTAAAATGGAGACTTGTCCGAGTGGCTGAAGGAGTCCCGATTGCAATCGGGATATAGGGAAAACTCTATCGAGGGTTCGAATTGTTCAGTTTAACAAAAGAATTGGATAGTGAAGTGAATAATATTTTATGTAGAATTAGGTAATTATTAATTGGAGACTTGTCCGAGTGGCTGAAGGAGCACGCTTGGAAAGCGTGTATACGGGAAACTGTATCATGAGTTCGAATCTCATAGTCTCCGCTTCACCCTCCCTAGCTTCAGCGAAGGAGGGTTTCTTTTTTAATAATCCATTTTTTATCCCAATACTTTTTCCATTTGGGTACTGCGGGAACCTTTTATTAAAATATTAGTACCTACAATTTTTTGATCCCTAAACCATTCCTTTGCCTGTACTGAATTTTCAAAATACAGGTAAGGATGATCTGCTTTTTTAAAATCTCCACCAACCAGCACTACATTTTTCCATTGATATTTTTTAATAAATTTAATTAAGGCCTGGTGTTCAGGCAAACTTTCCTGTCCTAATTCCATCATGCCACCAAGCAAAAGCACCTTATTAGCCCCTTCCATTTTTGCAAAATTTTCTATGGCAGCTTTCATACTGCTTGGGTTTGCATTATAGGCGTCTAAAATAATTTTATTTCCATCTTTTTCAATCAACTGCGACCGGCTGTTGGAAGGGATATAGCTTTCCAAAGCCAATTTTATTTTTTCATCAGGAACATTAAAATACTTGCCTATTACCACAGCCAGTAATACATTGGGTAGATTATATTCTCCAACCAGTTTTGTTTTTATAGTATCTAAATCGGCTCCTTTGGTTATTGATACTTCCAGTAACCCTTTACTGGTTTTCACTTTTCCGGTTATTGAAGCGGAATGAGTTCCATAAGTTATAATATTAGGAATTCCTGTACTCATTTGCTGTAGATAATCATAGTCCCACATTACAAATGCAGTTCCGTTATTAGCCCTTAAATAATCATATAACTCACCTTTGCCTTTACGTATTCCTTCCTCACTTCCAAACCCCTCCAGGTGAGCTTTTCCACAGTTTGTAATAACTCCATGTGTAGGCATTGTATATGTACAGTAGCCTGCTATTTCTTTTTGGTGATTAGCTCCCATTTCAATAATAGCTATTTCAGCATCTGGTTTTATTTTTAGCATGGTTAAAGGAATTCCGATATGATTATTGAGGTTTCCCTCAGTGGTATATGTTTTGTAAACAGATGATAAGACTGCATGTATTAATTCCTTGGATGTGGTTTTACCATTGCTTCCTGTTACAGCAATAAAAGGGACCTGTTTTTTGTCAGATGATAAAATAAATTGACTGCGGTGATATCCCGCTAATTCCTGTAAAGTATTTAATACATTCTCTACTCTTATAATTCTCTTCTTAAATGATTTTATTTCTTCATCAACAATTGCATAAGCTGCTCCATCAGCTATTGCTTGATTTGCAAACAGGTTACCATTAAAACTCGGTCCTTTTAAAGCGAAAAAAAGATCACCTTCTTTTAGCTTCCTGCTATCAGTTTGTATAGATGGGTGCTTCAGATATAACTTGTATAACTCAGATATTTGCATGCTTCAAAATTAGTGGGAAGAAGGGAATAACAGGCATAAAAAAGCCTCCCATATTTACGGAAGGCTTTTTTATATTTATTTAAAAAATTATTTTTTCTTCTTACGGGAGTTTTGTTTACGTGTTCCAAAAATATTACCTTCTTTAAATCCTGGTCCTTCAGGTGGGCCCAAATAGGTTTGTGCACAACGGAAACCAACTGTACTTGCAGCCTGGTCTTCTTCCATAAATCTGCGTGTACCTGGAGATAACCAGTACGGGCGGTCATTCCAGCTACCACCTTTAATTACTCTTGATTGGTCACTGATTAATGAAGTAACTCCATATCCATAATAAACACCACTTGCAGAATCACCATCTAAGTAGTTGATAACATTATTTTTTTGGTAATTAGAACGGTTCTTAACTTCTTCATCAGAGATATCTACTTTTTTCAAACGTCCCATGCTATCTCTTTCATACTCTCCGCCACTGTTTTTATAGTATTTTTGAAATTTGTTACCACGGAAATAGTTAAAGTCTTGCCCGTCTGTCGGTGTCATAGGCCTGTAAACATCACCAACCCACTCACTAACATTACCACTCATATTATATAAACCAAATGCATTTGGATAGAAAGATTTAATATTTCCAGGTATTGCAGCCCGGTCATTCAAACCACCTGCTACCCCCATATTATCTCCACTTCCACGTTTAAAGTTCGCCAGGAATTTACCCTGCCAGCCACCGCGGCGGTTATCACGTAATCCATTTGGGTTATTACTCCAGGAGTAAATTTGTTGGTTAGAGAATAATTCCTCACCGCTTTTACCTTCTTTT
Organism: Ferruginibacter sp.; assembly: GCA_040007795.1. Lineage (GTDB taxonomy): Bacteria > Bacteroidota > Bacteroidia > Chitinophagales > Chitinophagaceae > Ferruginibacter. The sequence goes on along the minus strand of JBDTUK010000186.1, from coordinate 1,878 downwards.
TTACGTGGTGATGGATTTTGAGCTAACATACCATAAGCTGCATATTCCCATTCTGCTTCAGTTGGCAAGCGGTATCCCATATTTAAGATTCCGTCATCCATACGAACGGTAGACCTTGGTTTACCATTCACGTCTTTTAATGCAGATTTTTTGGGCTTATTTCTGCCCTGAATCATATCAGGAGCCATTAAATAGGTTTCAGTATTAAAGGAACCTTCCGCACCAGCACCCTTTAGTTCTCTTTTGATAGCATCTTTTTTCAGATATCCTTTGGATTGCAGGTTTAATTCATTTACCCTGTCTGTTCTCCAGATACAAAAATCATGTGCCTGGCGCCAGGTAACACCTACTACAGGATAGTAATTATAAGAAGGGAACCGGAAGTAATATTCTACATACGGTTCATTATAGGCTAATTCTTCACGCCATACCAAGGTATCAGGCAGAGCCTTATTTAAAACATTTGTATCTCCGGAAAATGTATTTTCAAGCCAATACAAATATTCACGATAGTGAACGTTTGCTACTTCAGTTTCATCAATAAAAAAAGAGGGGACAGTAATACGACGTGGAATATTATTCCAGTCACCCATTACATCTTCATCCTTGGCACCCATTACAAATGAACCACCCTGTACAAACACCAATCCCGGTCCGGCTTTTGGGTACTTAACTTTTGACACATGGAAATTTCCCATGTTTTTGTCATCGTAGTTCCAACCTGTAGCCGAAGACTTGCCACTTTTCTTAGAACCGCTCTTTTTACAGGCACTTAGGGAAAGTGCTGCAAATACAAAAATCATCACATTTTTACCCGAAAATATTTTTTTCATGTTCATTCGTTTATCGAATTGTTTAACGAAAGGTTTTCTTTATTATTGTATATGAGGTTATACTGGCTGCGAATATAAATACTTTAAGCGATATGTGAATAATTAAACGTATTTTTTTAAGTTAAATATCAAATTACGGAAATTAGTTACCAGGTAGCCGTTTTTTTATGACCTGGTAGTTTTTACAAAGATAAATTAAAAGCCCTGAACAGATTTCCTTGAAGTTCTCATTTCAGTCAATTTTGATCAATATCATTTGGTTTATTTAATCCTTAAAAGATAGTTGCAAGGCCTTTTTATTTCGAATCCGGACAGTATAATTGAATTTAATTGGTTAAAGTTAAAGTAAGCACTGATTATGAATTAAAAATAGTTACTCGCTTTTATATTTTTTAACTAAGCACATAAAACCGGTTATGTTAATGAATTTATAAGTTTCAGTGAACTTTGTTAAAAAGTTATTTGGAGATTAGTTTTAGGAGCATTATACAACAAATATGGCTAAGTAAAATAATTGCCAAAACTCTGTGTTTTCAAGACTCTTTAGAAGAAAACCCGGGTATCTGATAATTTGGAATTAGGATTTTTTACTTCTCGGATTTTAAGAATTGAGATATTTAGTTGAACAAGATTTTTAGTATTTTTTTTGGTTAATAGAAACAAGAGTTTTAATCTTGCATACAATAAAGAATAAACGATTATCAAATAGTTACGTTGTTTATTGTACTTACCGGTTAATCTGTTTTTTTTGAAAAGATTTTGCTAACTAAGGAAATGTATTTAATGTTAAGTAGTTTATCTTGCTGGTGTTACAAAAATTTGCGAAACGTATCATTCGGCAATAAACTGCAACTCAAATCGTTATTGTGACGGATAATGCAATAAAAAGGTAATATTTAGCAGTTAAAATGGATTAATTCTGAATTTTACCACTTTAGGGCATTGCCCGGTATAAAAAAGCCATTATCTTTGAAAAGAGTTCTTTTTTTGGTTTTTTTTAACAAGATTTTATAATTTAGTTGTTCATTTCAATAAAACTATTATT
>JBDTUK010000185.1:0-5260 GCA_040007795.1 Ferruginibacter sp. | reverse complement strand
TACTCCACGTCCGATTTGGACAGCGCTTTCACAAAGCTGGCATCATCTGCTATCAGTTCACTTGCTAATTTACGTTTCCGTTCCTGCAGTTGCAATATCTTGTCTTCAATCGTATCAATACAGATCATCCGGTAAGCAAAAATATTTTTTGTTTGACCAATACGATGGGTTCTGTCAATGGCCTGTTGTTCTACAGCCGGGTTCCACCAGGGGTCAACAATATATACATAATCAGCTGCTGTTAAGTTCAACCCTACACCACCGGCTTTTAATGAAATAAGAAATACCCTGCATTCATCATTGTTCTGAAAATTCTGAATAGCTTTTTCCCTGTCTGGTGCCGATGTACTACCATCGAAATATTCAAACTGGATATTATCTTCTACCAATTTCTTTTTAATCAATGCCAGCATACCTAAGAATTGAGAAAAAATAAGTGCTTTATGATCCCCGATATTTTCTTCTATTTCCCGGGCCAGTTCATCCAGTTTTATAGAATGGTTGGGATATTTTTCTTCTTCATTCAATATAGCCGGGCTGTCGCAGATCTGTCGGAGTTTCATTAATCCCTGCAAGATGGTCAGTTGCGATTTACCAATACCCTGTTCATCAATTGTGCCCAGTATCTTTTCCCGGTAGCTGTTGCGGTAAGCATCGTAAATTTTGCGCTGCTCTTTTTCCATTTCACAAAACAGGATAGTTTCTGTTTTATCAGGAAGGTCTTTGGCTACCTGTTCTTTTGTTCTGCGTAATATAAAAGGAAATAATAATTTTCGTAAATGTTCTTTTTGCTCCTGTTCGCCAAATTTGTCGATCGGCGTGGCAAATTCATTTCTGAAAAATTCCATATTACCCAAAAGGCCGGGATTTAAGAAATTCATTTGTGCAAAAATATCAAAGGTGTTATTCTGCAATGGTGTACCACTCATGCACAACCTGTTCTTTGCATTCAGCAAACAGGCAGCCCTCGTAACCTTTGATGCCGGGTTTTTTATAGCCTGGCTTTCATCCAGTATCAAATAATCAAAATTGATCTTCATCAACAATTGTATATCGCTTCTTAATGTTCCGTAAGTGGTGATAACGATATTGTGTTTCTGTAATTCTTCAATACTGCGGCCACGGATGCTTCCATGATGAATATGCCATCCTAACGATGGCGTAAATTTTTCCACTTCATTTTTCCAGTTATAGATCAGGGTTGTAGGGCAAACCACCAATGCTTTTACAGCTCCGGTAGTTTCTTTGTAATGATGCAGCATACTTAATGCCTGTATGGTTTTTCCTAAACCCATATCATCGGCTAAAATGCCACCCCAGCCTACATCGTTTAAATAATTTAACCATTGATATCCCGAAGTTTGGTAAGGCCTTAATATGGTTTCTAAATGAGCCGGGGGTTTAATTTCAGGAATATTTTTAAACTCTTTCAGGCGTTCATATTTTTCATCCAGTTCAAAACTTAATTCCTTTTCATCGCGGTTCTCATACAATTCATCTATCACACTCATGTGATATTTCGATAAGCGTAATTGGTTATTCCTTCCATCCCCCACTTTAAACAATAAAGAATATCTTTTCAGCCACTCATCGGGTAGTATTCCTAAAGTACCATCGTTTAATTGTACAAACGATTGTTTATTTACCAATGCTTTTTTAATGTCGTCAATTCCAACACGCTGTTCGCCGAATTCAATTTCTACTTTGGCATCAAACCAATCCAGGCCACTGCTTACATGTATATGTGTATTGGGCCTTGCCGTATTAAAACGGAAATTACGCAGCGCTTCAAAACCATATACCGGTACTTTCATATCCTTCATGGCATCCACAAACAAAAAGAACCAGTTATTTCGCAAGACATCTACACCTTTTAACACCAGGTTGTTATTATTATCCGGCCTTACAAACATAGAGTGAAGGCTCTCCAGTTTTTTTATAAAAATTTCTTCGGCTTCCTTATTACGTTCTATAATTAGTATTTTGTCGCCGTCGGGGATAATGATATTTTCTTTATCTGTAGATTTGGTTTCAAACCCCTTGTAGCTGAATACGGGCTGAAATACAAGGTAGTCGCCTTTTTCCTGTAACTGTAACTTCACTTCCGGCTCGCCGCTTTTTATTTCTTTAACCAGGCTTTTATCAAATTCTACTTTATATTCTTTGGTCAATGGCAGAATTATCTTCTGCATTTTTTCTGCCCAGTTATCTTTACTGAGTTGTATATTTCCTTCCTTCAGGAATTTTTCGGCCTGCAAAACATCTTCCGGCTTTTGCCACAGGTACATCACATCATCGTTTAAAAAAACAAGGCTACTGCCACATTCGTTGGCTGTAAAAGGAATGGCTTCGCCCTGAATTTTTACAGAGCAGGCAATTTCAAAATGATTGTTTTTGGCCAGTACTTTAAAAAAGGGCGAAACAAAATGATCGCTCAATTCAATATCTGAAAGATTAGCCGTTGTAAATGTTTTTGCAGGCGGCAGGTAAAAAATAAAATTACTGGATGCCTGTTCTTCAAATATTTTTTTCAGTTTGGGTTGAAGATATTCTGCAATTAAAGCTTTTGTTTCTTCAGGCAGATCCTCTCCGTCTGTATGAATAATATTTTCCCAGATGCCACTAAAAGGAGAGTTACGGTCCAGGTATTTATTTATTTCAGATGCCTGTAGTTTACGTACCTGTTGTAACAGTTGTTTGTCTTCCTCGCTGAATAATTCAGTATTAACAAACTTTGTGAGATCAAGTTTTTCTACCTTACCCACATATTTCATATTGTCTTCATCAGCATCGCCTTGTACGGCATCTATATTAAAATTAGGATAGCCTTTTACATTAAAATTAAAAACAAGCCCAAGTTTTTTTGCCGGCTGTTCTACCACTTCCACTTCTTCTTTAGGAATATCCGGAACAATAAAAGATTCTGCAGGTCTTGATACCGACGCATTGGTTGTAACTCTTTTTATAGAACTGTCAAGCACTTTTAAAAATGGCTTGCCGTCTTTATAGGTAAATTCAAATTTATTACTCAGGTCATCTTCCAGGCTATAACCATATATCTGCAGGAGTTTATTTTTTTCTTTATCCCAGTTTCGTATAGAATCAAAATAATGGGGACCATAAGAGTCTAACAATTGCAGGAATAAAAGTGTTTTATGTTCGCAAAGCGGATGTTCAGTTTCACCACATTTACAGGAAGTATCAAAATTCCTTTCATCATTTTTCTGTATTACCAGCGGATAAGTTTCGCCTTCATAATTTAATTCTGCTTCCACACGTTCGTCGGCAGCCTTTAAAATATTAGCCCTTGTACTGCGTAAAATATTCTCTGCCTCAGCATAAATTCCAGGCGATGAAAGCAACTTGATCACTTTCAATTCAATATTTTTCATTTTAGCTACGGTATGCCGCTGGTTATATTGAATACTGGTATTACCGAGCATATTCTTATCAACCATATCCTGCAAACGCAGTAAGGCCGCAGCTTCGTGGCGGCAGATATCTCCTAAATTATAAGGACAGGAACAACGGACAGTAATGGATTTGGCGTCGGTGTATTTTTGAATATAGACCTTATAAAAAGTGCTGTAGCTATCATCTTTTACCCTGAATACAATACCAGCCATCAGTTGGTCATGTTCAACCAGCTCCACAAATCCCATTGAATGGATCTTCTTTCCACGACGGATCACTTCGTCGGAACCATTGTTGTAAACATATTTAATAAGGTGCGGTAATGCCAAGTTGCCAATCGGTTTTAATGATGAAAAGGGCGATGGCTCATTCTGAAAAAGCCAATTTGCAAAAGTAACGAAAAAAAGGGGAGGGACGTGCTGTTAATGAAAAGTTTTGAGAAAAATAATGTTAAAGGAAGTTTCAAATGATAAAAAGAGATACTCTTTTACAGAAATACGGATAAGGCTTGCTGACAGGTGTTATTTTTATTCACTTTTGATCTTGTTTTTTTGAATTGGCGAATAATCTGTTTTTGTTTGTCCGTTTACAATAAGTTTGTCAAAGTAACATTTTACACCTGTTGCTTCATTCATGTCCTCCACGTTTTGAATATGAAAATGCAAATGTGCTTCAGATGAATTTCCTGAATTTCCGCAAAGGCCCAAAAGTTCTCCTTGTGTAACCTTCTGTCCCTGCTTTACCTGTATTGAATTTTGTTTGAAATGAGCAAAAAATAAAAATTCATTTTTTGCTGTTTTAATGATCACTGTATTGCCTGGAATGTAAATGGGGTTCATTTTTCCGGGCTTGTTGTCTTTTACTCCATCAACAACTAAAACAACTTCTCCGTCACAGGATGCATAAAGTTCTTTTCCAAAAGCGTAATAATCTTCGTTTGATTTTCCATCTGTTTTATAAGAGATTCCTTTTTCGTTAGTGATCAATATATCAAAAGCATTTTTCTGTGCTTCATTTTCTACGTGATAGTTTAATGCTTTGGTATCACCACCCCAGATGACGGTCCATTCGCCTTTAAAAGGAAGCAAAAGTTTAGTTGTGTTGCGTTCCATTTTTGGTAAATCACTTTCTTTATATGGTTTTACAAATAGTCCGTTTATTTTAGAATTATTGTCAACCGAAATATTCACGGCAAATAATGCGCTTTCAAAAGTTGTCTTGTAAGAAGCATATGTTTGTTCATATTTTACAAACTCCCGTTTTGTTATTTGACCTGCCTGGGTTTTCAGCCCTGTTAAAAAATCCCGGGTTTTGTCAAGTGGTAATGCGTTTTGCATTTCAGTTGAAAATGCTGAAAAAATTGCATCAAAATTATCTGAATTATAATTTTTTTCAAAATTGTCTGCAACCGTTTTATAGGTTGCTTTTTCGGTCTGTGCAAATGAAAGACTTACAATTAAGGTTGATATTAAGGTTACTATAATATTCTTCATTTGTTTACTTGTTTACGGTTTGTTATGATTTTTTTCTAACAACCAGTTTTCCTTCTTCATAAATAACCGGGACATTCGCCATATCTTCTGTTAAGCAATAGCGGATATCTTTTTCCAATCCATACCCGGAGAGGCGCTGATAATGCGATGCTTTTTTCTTTTTCATAAATTCAAACATATCGGCCCTTGCCTCTTTATACATAGCAGCTGCCATTTGTGAAGAATCACAATTGATGGAAAAATGTTGTCCTATTTTATCAATAACCGCACCGGCAAAAATGGTGTCTTCAATATTCACCCTGTTCTTCCAGGCGGCACAACCTAAAATTACATGTTGCTTTTGTTCGGTTAAA
>JBDTUK010000184.1:0-13983 GCA_040007795.1 Ferruginibacter sp. | reverse complement strand
ACCAACCCATCGGCAAAATTTGATGCAAGCGGCGGCGGTGCAGGCATATTGAATATTGTGATGAAAAAAAATAAGAAAGCGGGTTACAATGGAAATATTAATGCCAGCATAGATTCAAGGGGAAAACCAGGTTTTGGTGGAGATATCAATGTTAAACAGGATAAGATCAACTTTTTTGCCAGGGCCAGGGTTAATACCAGGAAATCTATCGGTATATCCAACAGCGACAGAACCAATTACCTGAACAATGATACCACATCCATTTTTGAACAAAACAGCAATCCACTAAATAATGGCTATTTTGGTTTTGGCAGGGCAGGTTTCGATTATTTTATAGACAACAGGAACACCTTAACTGTTGGCGGTACTTATGTTACCGGCCAGTTTAAAAGTACCGATCTTATAAATATTTACAGAGACACACTTTACAAAAACAACCTGCTGGTAAATGATTATGGTTTTAGAAATACAAAAACATCTTTCCATTTCAGAAATGTGGGTGCCAGTCTTAGTTTTAAACACAATTTTACCAAATCAAACAAAGAGTGGACAGTAGATGCGAACTACAACCAAAGCAAAAATGACAATAAGGGAGATTACAATTCGCAATATTTTTATCCAAATAGCAGTGCTAAAACTGCTCCAATAATTGAACGTACCGATGGTGGAGGCACTACTAAATATTTTACAGCCCAAACTGATTTTGTAAATCCGATATCAGAAAAACTTAAACTTGAAATGGGTATAAGAGGGGCTGTGAGGAATTTTGTCAGCTCTTCTTCAAATTACGTGCAGGACGGATCAGGAAAATATATTCTGATTCCCAACTTTAGCAATAACTATGAATTTACCGACCAGGTATATGCAGCGTACACTACTTTTTCTCAAAAGATAAAAGACTTTACCTACCAGTTTGGATTGCGTGTGGAGAGTTCCAGTTATACCGGAACACTGAAAAGTACCGGTAAGAAATTTAAGAATGACTACCCCTTCAGTTTGTTCCCCAGTTTATTCCTCACTTATAAGTTGAATGACAAATCTGATATACAGTTAAATTATTCACGCAAAATAAACAGACCTAATTTTTTCCAGTTAATTCCTAATGTTGATGTTACCGATCCTGTAAATAAATCAAGAGGCAATCCGGATTTAAAGCCTGAATTTACCAACCTGGCAGAGTTCTCTTATCAAAATCAGCTTAGTAAAATAACAAGTTTTTTAGCTACAGTGTATTTTAAAAATACCAATGATCTAATAACCAGCTATCAATTTAAAGACCCTTCGCTTGACTCGGAAATTGTAACCACTTATGCCAATGCCAACACAAGTTATAATGTTGGTTTGGAGTTAACCACAAAAACAAAATTTACCAAGTGGTGGGATTTTACCGCAAATGTAAACCTGTATAATTCTACTTTAAAAGCTGGTATACTGGCAGGCGGCGCAAACAATTCGCAATTCAGCATGTTTGGAAAAATAAATAATTCATTTACGTTGCCTAAGAATTACTCAATCCAATTATCGGGCGATTATCAGGCTAAGACTATCCTGCCTCCCAGCAGCAGAAGCGGCGGAGGCGGGGGAATGATGATGTTTGGTGGTTCTCAAATTGGTGCACAGGGATATATCAAACCAAATTACGGAGTAGATATTGCTATTAAAAAGGAGTTTATGAAGAACAAAGCTGCATCTTTAACGCTCCAGATGAATGATATTTTCAGAACCAAATTGTATGCAACCCATTCCGAATCTCAATATTTTGTGCAGGATAACAGCCGCCGTAGAGACCCACAGGTTTTACGCCTGAACTTTAATTACCGTTTTGGTAAAATGGATGTATCCTTGTTTAAAAAGAAAAACATGAAAGGAGAAATGGAGAATATGCAGAATGCACAACAGGGAATGGGAAATTAAAAAATGTATTTATTAGAACTGAAGCCACTTTTACCGGTGGCTTTTTTTATTCCGGTAAATAAAGGTTTATAGCCATTATCACGAGTTATTTAATTTTTTTAGCATTATTTTGCCGTAGCAAAAATATTATATGAAGCATATTAATTTAAAGCAGGCTCTCCCCCATTTAGTGGCTGTAATAATTTTTTTATTACTGTCTGTATTTTTAACCAGGCCTGCACTGGAAGGAAAAGCGGTACAACAGAGTGATGTGATACAATGGAAAGCCATGGCGCAGCAATCTTTTGAGTTTAATGAAAAGTATGGCCATTTTCCAAAGTGGACAAACAGTATGATGAGTGGGATGCCAACCTTTCAAATTGCACTTGGCCCCAGGAGTCCTATGAATATTCGCCTTCAGGTTGTTCAGGATATTTTAACTCTTGGAATGCCCAAACCCGTATTCTATTTATTTATAGCATCACTTTGTTTTTATATTCTTTGCATTGTAATCGGCATCAACCCATGGATAGGAATACTCGGCGCTATTGGTTATGCCTATTGTTCTTACGACCCTGTATTAATTGCCGGTGGGCATGACACCAAACTTTTATCTATGGCCTATGCCCCTGCAGTACTTGCGGGCCTGCAGTTGATATTTAAACAAAAATACTGGCTGGGCAGCGCCTTACTACTGGTGTCGGGTGCGCTGTTATTAGGCCAGCTTCACCAGCAAATTGTTTACTACACTTTATTGATCGTGGTTTTTATGACCGTTCCCTTTATAATAAAATGTATCAGGGAAAAGAACATAAAACACCTGGCCATTTCTGCAGTGCTTAGCATGGCCATGGGTGCTCTTATTATAGGTACGGTCGCAATGATCTATTGGCCCACTTTTGAATTCAGTAAAGAAACCATGAGAGGCGGCAGAAGTGAACTGACACAAAAAGATAAAACGAATGCCACAATAGGCGGACTGGATAAGGATTATGCATTTAGATGGAGTTATGGTAAGGCAGAAACAATGACCCTGCTTGTGCCTAATGCATTTGGCGCAAGTTCATCGGAAGGACTTGGAGAAGATTCGAAAGCCATGCAGGTGCTACAGGAAAATGCAGGCACATTACCACAGGGCTTTGCACAGCAGATCGCTCAATCATCCGGAATGTATTGGGGAGAATTACCCACCACACAGGGCACCGTTTATATGGGAGCTATCATTTGTCTGCTCTTTCTATTCGGAGCATTCTTATCAAAAAGCGAACACAGATGGTGGCTTATCGCTATTACCTTGTTTGGAATAATACTGGCCTGGGGCAAAAATTTTGAAGCCGTTAATTATTTTCTTTTTGATCACATGCCCTTTTATAAAAAGTTCAGGGCACCCTCAATGTCGTTGGTCATACCACAATTGTCAATGGCTTTATTAGCATCTATATTTTTAAATGAATTTGTTGCACATGCTGATAAAGAAAAGCTACAACAACTACTAAAAAAATGCCTGTACATCACCGGTGGCGCTGTTGCAGTACTTGTTCTTTTTTACTTCTTTTCAAACTTTACAAATGATGCTACCACCGAACTGCGAAAAAATATAAACGATGCTTTGAAAGGACAGGGGGCTGATTTTACAAGGAGTTATTTCAATGCCCTTAAAGCTGACCGGCAGGCATTTTATTTAAGTGATATGTGGAGGACCTTAGGATTTATGCTTGTTGGTATTGCTGCAATTTTCCTGTATGCAAAAAAAATGATCAAGCCTGCAATATTGTACGCCATACTTATAGTTTTTTGCGCAATTGATCTGTTTGGTGTAAGTAAAAGATATTTAAAAGATGAAAATTTTGTAGAGCCAGCTGACCTGGAATCAAGTTATGCAGATACCCGTGCCGATCTTCAGCTAAAAAATGATACCGGTTATTACCGGATAATAAATCTTGCATTCCCCGGTGCTAATGGTTATACGGCAGATGTTGTCAACTCTTTTAATGATGCCATAGCCTCTTATAAACACAATACTATTGGTGGTTACAGTCCTGCTAAACTTGGTCTTTACCAGGACCTGATCGAAAGGCAGATATATACTAATATCCAGGCCTGGGGAACCAATTCAATGGCAAAAGACAGTTTCCCGGTATTGAACATGCTGAATATGAAGTATGCTATTGTGCCGGATCAGAGAGATCCTAAACAAACACAGGCTGTAATAAATCCATTTGCTTTGGGCAATTGCTGGTTGGTTAAAGAAGTTAAGTTTGTAAAGAATGCTGATGAAGAAATGAATGCATTAACTTCTTTTGATCCAAAACAAGTTGCCTTTGTTGATGAGAAGTTTAAACCTGCAATTCCCTTCTCTCCCATTTACGACTCCAGTGCATATATTAAATTGCTGGAGAATAAAAATGATGAAATAAAATACGAGTTCAATGCTGCCACAAATCAGTTCGCCGTATTTAGTGAAATTTATTATCCGCATGGATGGAAAGCCTTTATTGATGATAAAGAAGCAGCCTATTGTAAAACCAATTATGCATTGAGGGGACTTGCTATACCAGCCGGGAAACACAGCATCGAATTTATTTTTGATCCTAAGTCTGTAAGCGTAGGTGAAGATATTACCAGGTATTCGCACATATTTTCATTCCTGTTTATTTTGTTCTGTTTATTTATGGTCTGGAAAAACAGGAATAAAAAAACGGAAAATCCAAAAACTGATTAAACCCATTGCATATTAATCAGAACCATAAGTTTATTGAACCTTATGATGATCTGGCCAGGTTAATAAATGATAAGGCCAATCAGTTGTATGAAAAATTATTATTGCTCGATATCAGTGATACTGCAATTGATGATTTCGGCAAATACTATTTTAATAACCATCATACAGGCAGCCGTTTATTCTTTTCAATACAAAGCAGCGCTGATATTATTTACAGGTCGGTAAAAAAAACGGGCAAGGATATTTCTGCTGTTTCATTCATAGACTATGGTGCCGGGCTGGGCACACTTTTTTTACTGGCCGGAACTGCAGGGTTTAAACAGGTTTATTTCAATGACTACTTTCCGCAATGGGCCGATTATGCAAAGATCATTTGCAGCAAGCTGGACATTACCCTTACCGGTTTCATTTCAGGCGATATTGATGCAGTAATTGATCACGGGAAAAAGAATGATGTTTATTTTGACATAGTAGCTTCCCGAAATGTAGTTGAACATATTTATGATCTGCGGAGTTTTTATTCGAAGCTTTATCAATCCAATCTTACAACTGTTTGCTATGCTACCACAACAGCCAACTATCACAATATTGCCATGCGGCTGAAACATTACTGGTATCATAATAAAGCAGAGAAAACCACCTACCAAAAACAAAGAGAAGAATACATAAAAGAGTTAATGCCTGCTGCCAGTTCAAATGACCTGCTGCAATTGGTAAAACTTACCAGGGGAAGGGCGTTTAAGGATTTCACCAATGCAATAGATATGTATTTTTTGAAGAAGCCCCTGCCTCCTGTTGAATTTTTAGGAACAAATACCTGTGATTGTAAGACCGGTGTATGGGCTGAACACCTTATCACAAAAAAAAATTATGATGACATTATACAAAATGCCGGTTTTACTATGGAATACACAGCCGGTTTTTGGGATACCAATTATAAATATGTATTTGTAAATTTAATAACCCGGCTTTTGAACAGAATTATAATAATTTCGGGTAAAAAGGGATATTGGTTTGCACCCTTTGTTAATATTGTTGCCGGTAAAAAATAATAATGAGCAGCACTGTAAAAGTATTAAGCCTTGTTTCCTACAAATTTTTGCCACCCGATATGGGCGGTCAAAAGGGCATTGCCTTTTTTAACCGGTACTTAAGTAAAAAGATTGACCTCCTTTGTATAACCACACAGGAAAACACGAATATTGAAACTGAAGGTTACCCGGTTAAAAATATATTAAGCAACAACCAACTCAGGTACATCAACATTTTTTATTTTTTTACGCTAAGCCGTATTATCCGTGAAAACAAAATAACACAGCTTATAATTGAACACCCCTATTATGGCTGGCTTGGCATTTTACTAAAGTGGTTTTGTAAAGTAAAGCTGATCGTTCATTCACATAATATAGAATCACTTCGTTTTAAAAGTACCGGTAAATGGTGGTGGGGCATTTTATGGCACTATGAAAAATTTACGCACAGAAATGCAGACCTCAATTTCTTTATACATGATGACGACAGGAATTATGCCATTGACCATTTTAAATTGGATTCCAAAAAATGTGTAACTATAACCTATGGATTTGAATATGCTGCTTTACCCACTGCAGATGAAAAATCAACAGCCCGTAGATTTATCTGCAATGCACACCATATAGATCCTTCAGAAAAAATATTACTCTTTAACGGAACACTCGGATATAAGCCCAACCTGGATGCCCTTGACATTATCCTGCAAAACATAAATCCACAGTTAATGGCCAGGGAAGGTCTCAAATACAAGATCATCATTTGCGGAAACAAACTACCGGCTGAATATCTGGGACTGAACAATTACAAAGAACAGAATATCATCTATGCAGGTTTTGTTGATGACATTAACGTCTACTTTAAAGGCTCCGATATTTTTATTAACCCGGTTGTTGATGGTGGTGGAATAAAAACAAAACTGGTAGAAGCACTGGGATATGATCTTACTGTGATCAGTACAAAAAGCGGAGCCAATGGCATACCGGCAGAAGTTACAGGTGGTAAAATGCTGATCGTTGCAGATAATGACTGGATCTCATTTTCAAAACAGGTTATTTTATTGAATACAGGGTTATCAACTCCCAAAGAGTTTTTTAACCATTTTTATTGGGGGAATATTGCGGAGAAAGCAGCAACAGCCATTGCAGGAATCTGATTGAATAAGTTCCGGGTTTTCCTATATCTATACCTTTTGTACTCAGCTTCGTGGTTTTAACTGTTTAAACACTTAAATCATTTATTTTTGCACCTTGCTAAAAAGCGATTTATGAAAGTAGTCATATTTGCAGGGGGGCTGGGTACCCGGATATCTGAAGAAACAGATACCCGGCCAAAGCCAATGGTGGAGATAGGTGGCAAACCCATCTTGTGGCATATCATGAAAATGTACAGTCATCATGGGTTTAATGATTTTGTAATATGCCTGGGTTATAAGGGGTATGTTATAAAAGAATACTTTATGAACTACTTTCTGCATAATTCAGATATAACGATTGACCTGGCAGATAATAAAATGGAAATTCATGGCACAAGGTCTGAATCTTTTAAGGTAACATTGGTTGAAACCGGGATGAATACTAAAACAGCCGGCAGGTTACAACAGGTACAAAAATATATAGGTAATGAAGACTTCCTCTTAACATATGGCGATGGCGTAAGTGATGTAAACATTACAGAATTGGTTACATTTCATAAAAGCAATAATAAGATCGCTACGGTAACTTCTGTACAACCGGATGCCCGTTTTGGCGGAATGGACCTGGCTGCTGACGGTACTGTAAATTCCTTCCGTGAAAAGTCAAAAGCCGATGCCCAATGGATCAATGGTGGCTTTTTTGTGCTTAAAGCAGAAATATTCAAATACCTGCAAAATGATATGAGCAATGTTATGTGGGAAGATGAACCGCTTGAAAAATTAACAGCCGATAAACAAATGATTGCCTTTAAGCACAAAGGTTTTTGGAAATGTATGGATGCGTTGAGAGATAAGATCGAGTTGAACGAATTATGGGAAAACGGGAAAGCTCCCTGGAAAACCTGGAAATAAAACATCATGAAGTTATTAATAATAGGAAACCTTGGATATATTGGTCCAATGGTTGTAAAACATTTCAGGGCCACATACCCGGACAATTTTTTAGCAGGCTATGATATCGGGTACTTTATTCAGAACAATACTTACAATGGTGTTGCAGGAGATACATTACTTGATGTGCAGCACTTTGGTGATGTAAGGAATTTTGATGAGCACTTACTGGATGGATTTGATTCAGTGATCTACCTGGCCGCTATCTCAAACGACCCAATG
The DNA here is from genome assembly GCA_040007795.1 of Ferruginibacter sp. Lineage (GTDB taxonomy): Bacteria > Bacteroidota > Bacteroidia > Chitinophagales > Chitinophagaceae > Ferruginibacter. The sequence goes on along the minus strand of JBDTUK010000184.1, from coordinate 6,031 downwards.
GGTAATGCGTATGAAACTCCTACCCTTGATATAAATTACCATGCTACCATTAACATCGCTCAAAAAGCAAAAGAAAAAGGAGTAAAACATTTTGTATTTGCCAGCAGTTGTAGTGTATATGGCTTTGCTGATACTGCTCCCCGTACCGAAATGTCAGAAACAAATCCCCTGACTGCTTATGCCAAATCAAAAGTGTTTGCAGAAGAAGGGTTGAAACGCTTAGCTGATAACAATTTTCAAATTACCTGTTTACGTTTTGCAACGGCTTGTGGTTATAGTGACAGGTTAAGGCTGGACCTGGTTTTGAATGATTTTGTAGCAAGTGCTATTGCAGATAAAAAGATAACTATACTAAGTGATGGAACACCCTGGCGGCCTTTAATTCATGTAAAAGATATGGCAAGGGCAATGGATTGGGCTATTCAAAGAAAAGAAGACGGGAGTTTTTTAATAATCAATACCGGAACTAACCACTGGAATTACCAGGTAAAAGAACTGGCTGCGGCTGTGCAAAAATTATTTAAAGATGTAGAAGTGAGTATTAATGAAAATGCACAACCCGATAAACGTTCCTACAAAGTCAGTTTCGACCTGTATAAAAAACTGGCCCCGGAACATCAGCCCCGGGTAAGCCTGGAAGATGCTGTGGAAGATTTGAAAAACGGTTTGCTGGGAATTGGTTTCAGTGATGCAAATTTTCGCCAATCAAACCTCATCCGCTTAAAGACCATTCAAAAATTAATTGATAATAAAATTATAAATGAACATCTTGCCCTTAATTAATTGTAATGACAAAAATTGAATCCATAAAAGATGTACTTAAAACCAATCCTACATACAGGGAAAATTTTATTAAAGCATTGGTAGAGTTCGAGAAAAATGCAGGCCATCCCCAGATAAATGTAAGAGATACAGTTTCTGGCCCATTAGCTGATGAATTATTTATGGGTGAATTTTTTTCCAAAACATTACAAAACGGACTCAAGATAAATTTCTTGTATAACTCCAAAATAGCAAGAGAGTTTTTATTATGTAGCCCTACAGTACCCAACCATGTATGGGAACCTCAGACCACAAAATTATTATTGCACTTTTCAACTAATGCCAAAAACGTAATTATTGCCGGTGCCTATTTCGGCGACCAGGCAATTCCAGTTGCTAATAATATTAAGCATACAGGTATTTGTCACACATTTGAGCCCAATAAAAATAACTCTGACCTGATCATTGAAAATGCAAAACTCAATGGACTAACTAATGTTCTTATCAACAATCTTGCTTTGTGGAACAAAAGCAATGAGAAGTTGATCTTTGAAGGAGAAGATGCACTGGCTTCAACAGTTGAAGCAAAAGATACGGCAGCTAATGTTTTACAAACTATTACTATTGACGATTATGTGACTCAAAATAAACCAGGCAAAATTGACCTTTTAATGATAGATGTAGAAGGCAGTGAAATAAGAGTTTTGCAGGGCGCTGTTGAAATGCTGAAACAAAATAAGCCTGTTGTTGTATTTGAAACACACAGCCTGTATGATGACTGGAGTAATGGACTGCAAAATTCACATTCGGCAATATTAATGAAGGAATTAGGATATGAAGTATTTGCAGTACGTGAATTCCACCAGAATATCGATACCGGCGATATGCCTGTTGAATTATTGCCATTAGAAAGAACATATTGCGAAACCCCGCCACACCATGGCTTTAATATGCTGGCTGTACCTTCAAAAACACTTATTGAAAATAAACTTTTCAGGATCGTGTATGACTTAAGTCCGAAATTGATCCTGCCCAAGAATGATATAAAGTTTTTACCGTCAAAATTTTAAATACAAAGAATGATATTCAATTCTACAAAATTAGCCGGGGCATTCACCATTGATGTGCAACCTTTCCAGGATAGCCGTGGATTTTTTACCCGTACGTTTTGTGAAAAGGAATTTGCAGAACATGATTTAGTACAGCATTTTGTTCAGGCCAATCATTCGGGTACACAGGGAAAGGGAGTGATACGTGGTATGCATTTTCAAGATAGTCCACATTGCGAAGTGAAGCTGGTAAAATGTGTACAAGGGTCCATTTTTGATATAATTGTGGATATAAGGGCAGGCTCTCCTACTTTTTTACAATGGTTTGGTGCTGAGTTATCTGCTGAAAATAAACGTATGATGTATGTACCTGCAGGCTTTGCACACGGCTTTCAAACACTTTCAGAATACTCGGAGATCACTTATATGGTATCGGCTTTTTATAATAAGGAAAGTGAAGGTGGAATAAAATATGATGATCCTAAAGTAAATATTGAATGGCCTTTAACTGTATCACTGGTCTCAGATAAGGATATGAAAATTCAGCTGGTTGATAATAATTTTAAAGGAGTTATTTTATAATTATGCAAGACTCAACTCCAATGGTCACGATCGGCATACCCACCTTTAACAGGCCGGAAGGATTGGAAAGAACGCTTGCATGTATCACAAAGCAAACCTTTACTAACCTCGAGATAATCATTTCAGATAATTGCTCAACTGATCCAAATGTTTTACCGGTTTTAAAAAAATATGCCGACATTGATAAAAGGATAACATATCATGTTCAGGAAATAAATCTGAGCATTGTACCTAATTTTCAATTCCTGCTGGACCAGGCAACCGGCAAGTATTTCATGTGGGCTGCTGATGACGATCAGTGGAATACAGATTTTATAGAACGCTGTGTGAATGCAATGGAAGCCAACAGTGATGTAGCCATATCCATAACAGCAATGGATATTTTTGATAAGAACAGCATATTTATGCCCGGCAAATTAGACAGAAGTTTTTTGCAATCAAATTTGTTTAGCCGCTGTTTTAACTTTATAAAAAGTTCCATGCAGAATAAATTTTTTCTTTGTGGACTGTACCGGGTATCAATGGTAAAAAATGTCCCCTTTCATAATAGCTGGGGAGGCGAACATCTTTTTTTATATGAGGTAATTACAAAAGGAAAATTCCTTTTGATACATGGTCCTCCTGCTTTTCATTACTATGAAGGAGGCAGTTCAAAAACCAATGCCTCTATAAGGAAGGCATTTAATATTAAGAGCAGGTATTATTTCCTCGATGGCTATATATTCAAATACCTTACTTACCAGTTCCGGTTTAAACAGCTTTCGTTTGGTAAAAAAGTCGGTTTGTTCTTCTCTAATGCTGCTGCTTTGCTTTTTAATGAGGATTATATTTTGTATTATATACTGATCAAAAAACCTGTCAGGTCATTTCTTAATAAATTTAAAACTAAGCCAGTTGAATATCGTCCATAAAATAAAAAAGGTATTAAATGCCCCGCCCAAACCAAAGGTTACATATAACCAGGACGGATTAACCACTGTACATAATAATGGTTTTATGCTGGACCCTGATTTTATAAAAGCAGAAAAGGCAGGAGCAGCAACAGGTTCATGGGCCAGTATTCACTGGCGGGTGCACACCATTTTATGGGCAGCAAGCCATTGTAAAGATATTGAAGGCGATTTTGTAGAATGTGGTACTAACAAAGGTGGTTTTGCCAAAGCTATTTGCGAATATCTTGATTTTGCATCCATGAATAAGACATTTTATTTGCTGGACACTTTTGAAGGGCTGGATGAAACGCTTTTAACCAAAGAAGAAAAAGCAGCCGGGAAAAAAGAATATTTCCAGGCAGCATATAAAGATTGTTTTGAACAAGTGAAGAATACCTTTTCGTCTGTACCGAATATAAAGCTTATTAAAGGTTCTGTTCCGGGAACACTTTCACAGGTCACCAGTGAAAAAGTTGCTTTCCTGTCTGTTGATATGAACAATGTGAATCCGGAAATTGCCGCAATGGATTATTTTTGGGATAAGCTGAGCAAAGGAGGAATAGTTGTGCTTGATGATTATGCCTATGTTACTTATAACTTCCAGTACGAAGCACATAACAACTGGGCAAAACAAAAAGGGGTTAAGATATTATCATTGCCAACAGGCCAGGGATTAATAGTAAAATAAAAAGTCATGACCGTATTGATCACAGGTGCAGATGGGTTTATCGGTTCTTATCTTGCAAATTTTTTTTTGCAGGATGGACATAGCGTTATTGCTACTTCCAGGCAGTTTCATGTTAGTACAAGCACATTGCTTAAAGATGCACAGCTTATTGACCTCGATGTTCTGAATAATCACCAGTTACAAAGTATATCCGCACAGGCCGATGTGATTATTCATACTGCTACAGCCAACGATATTATTTCAAAGAATGCGATCAAGGGAATTGAACTTTCTGCCATTGGCACCAAAAACATTCTTGAATTTGCAGTAAAGAATAAAATACCAAAATGCATTGTTTTTTCAACCCTGCAGGTATATGGGACTGAATTAACTGGCGATATTTCAGAAACTTCTCCCCTGCATTTCCAAAATGATTACGGATTAAATCATTTATTTGCTGAAATGTATGCTGAACAGTATCACAGGCAAAATAAGATCAAATGTGCAATTGTAAGACCTAGTAATGTTTATGGCAAAATACTTACCAATTCCTTTAACAGGTGGAGCCTTGTGCCGGGTTCTTTTTGCAAAGAAGCCCTCGAAAGTGGGGCCATTACCATAAAATCATCAGGTTTACAGATGCGGAATTTCATTAACCTCGAAAACCTTGCATTGGCAATTAGTTGCATTCTTAAAGATAATATGGATAATTTTGAGGTTTACAATGCCGGTTCTACTGAACATAAGACTATGTTGCAGGCAGCTGAAATTGTAAAGAATGTGTTTGAAAAAAATCTCAACAGGAAAGTTGAACTTAAGGTAGAAGGTATAGAACCGTCTAAAACAAACACCTTTAATTTGTCGATAGATAAATTAAAGAAAAAAGGGTTTGTTGAAAACAAAGATTTTAATTTGGAATCAGGTATCAAAGAAATATTTAACTATCTACAAAATAAATAAGATGAACCCAATTGAAGCGTTTAAAAAAGAAAGGGCTGATGCAATGGCCCTGATGGCAGACGACAAAGAACTAAAACAAAAATCCGTAGACTGGATGCTCCATGCAGATAAGTACAAGTACACCTATAACTTTACCTGGATGGGCAGGCCGATCATTAAATATCCCCAGGATATTGCGATCATGCAGGAATTGATCTGGGATGTAAAACCTGACCTGATCATTGAAACAGGCATTGCACATGGCGGGTCAATAATTTTTTCCAGCTCCATGATGGAATTGTTAGGGAATAATGGAAAAGTAATTGCTGTTGACATTGACATCAGGAAACATAACCGGGATGAGATTGAAAAGCATCCTATGATGAAGAATATAACTATGCTTGAAGGCTCATCTATTGATGAATCTATTGTAAAACAAATTTCAGATTACGCTAAAAATTTCAAGAAAGTAATGGTTGTATTAGACTCCAACCATACACATGATCATGTTTTGAGGGAACTGGAACTATATACACCCCTGGTGAGTGTAAATTCCTATATTTTATTACCGGATACATTTGTTGAGTTTTTTCCAAAGGGCTATGTAACTGACCGGCCCTGGGATGTAGGCAATAATCCCTATACTGCCATGGAAGCGTTTTTGAAAACCACAACAGATTTTGTGAAGGATGACAGCATTACAGATAAATTATTAATTACAGAAGCCCTGGGCGGAGGATATTTGAAGAGAATAAAATAGATAGTTAAAATTTAAAAGGAAAGTTTCATGTTTAAAAAAATAAGATCTCTTTTATATTTTGTCTTCAAGCTTCCTTTTTATAAAGCATCCCTCGGTAGTATTGGTGTTGGCTCCAAACTGATTAATCCAACACTATCGGGTGGTAAACGGATCTTTATCGGCTCAAAAGTTTATGTCAACGATAAAGGCTGGCTGGCTTGTGCACCACTTACCGGTGATGTAAATGCAAAACTAATTATTGGAGACGGAACTTATATCGGCAGGTTCTGCCATATTTATTCCACCTCAAAAATTGAGATCGGTAAAAAAGTATTGATGGCTGATAAGGTTTATATCAGCG
>JBDTUK010000183.1:0-23027 GCA_040007795.1 Ferruginibacter sp. | reverse complement strand
TATCATGCAATTTTACAGCGAATCCCTTACATCATACAAGCGCCTTAAAACAAGAGAGGTTAAAATAGGTAACCTGCTATTGGGCAATAATCACCCCATCCGTGTGCAAACTATGACTACTACCGACACGATGGACACTCTTGCCACTGTCGAGCAATCTATCCGTTGCATTGAAGCTGGCGCTGAACTGGTTCGGATCACCGCCCCATCAAAAAATGAAGCAGAAAATTTACAGAACATAAAAGATGAGTTAAGAAGAAGGGGATATGATACACCATTGGTGGCCGATATTCATTTTACGCCTAATGCTGCAGAGATAGCTGCCAGGATAGTTGAAAAAGTAAGGGTTAACCCTGGTAATTATGTTGACAAGAAAAAATTTGAACAGATTGAATATACTGATGCAGAATATGCAGAAGAAATTGAAAGGATAAGGGATCGCTTTACACCGTTGGTACTAATTTGTAAAGAATATGGAACCGCCATGCGTATCGGTACAAATCATGGAAGTTTAAGTGACCGTATCATGAGCCGCTATGGTGATACTGCAATGGGAATGGTGGAAAGTGCTATGGAATTTTTACGAATAGCAAGAGCAGAGGATTATCATAACATTGTGTTGAGCATGAAGAGCAGTAATCCACAGGTGATGGTACAGGCGTATCGTTTGCTCATCAATCATATGATGGAAGAATTTGGTGAATGTTATCCTTTGCACCTTGGTGTAACAGAAGCCGGTGATGGAGAAGATGGAAGAATTAAATCAGCGATTGGTATTGGAACATTATTGGAAGATGGAATAGGAGATACCATTCGTGTTTCACTGACTGAAGACCCTGAACTGGAGATACCTGTATGTAATGATATTGTTAAACGCTATTCGTCAGTAGTGAGTACCGAATTGGCTCTTGCTATTGAAAAACTTCCTTATTCCCCATTTGAGTATAATAGGAGAACAACATTTGCTGTTTCTAATATTGGTGATAAACATGTTCCTGTTGTAATAGCAGATTTTAGTAAGTATGAAAAAATAATTGCAGAAGATCTGCAGAGTATTGGATATACTTATGATGCAGCAACCGATAAATGGAATATTGGTGATGCTGCTGCTGATTATATTTTCTGCAATGAGTCGCTGGACTTTGCCCTGCCAGGTACTTTAAAAGTGATTACTTATCAAAACACCTGGCTACAGATTGTGGGCAAAGCCTCCCCCTTGGGGGGAGGTTTGGAGGGGGCCAAGTATGTTCCGATTTTTGACGGAAACGAATACCTTAACAGTGCTTTGGAAAAATCATTACACCTGAATTTTGTAATGATTGATTGTTATTCTGAAGGATATCCTGAACAACAGTTGGAAAAATTGTTTTCAAAATTAAAGGAAGATAAGACAGCAGTAATTTGTTTAAGTTCTACCAATAAGAATGCCATGCAAAGCATACGCAGGATGTTTGTTGAGTTGATGAACAATAATATTAAAAACCCTGCTATCATTATTTGCGACAGTACGGATGCGACAACTGATGAAAGCTTGATTCATTACTCAATAGAAGCTGGGGGATTATTACTGGATGGCTTTTGCGATGGTGTTTGCTTCGGCCATCATTATGGAAATAAAAATATTGCTCCGCAAGCAAAATTATTAAACTCCATTGCCTTTGGAATTTTACAGGCAACAAGAACAAGAATCTCAAAAACAGAATATATCAGTTGCCCGAGTTGTGGCAGAACATTATTTGACCTGCAGGAAACCACCGCAAAGATCCGTGCTGTTACCAATCATTTAAAAGGCGTGAAGATCGCCATCATGGGTTGTATTGTAAACGGCCCCGGAGAAATGGCCGACGCTGATTTTGGATATGTAGGCAGCGGCGTTGGTAAGATTACTTTATACAAAGGAAAAGAAGTTGTAAAACGGAGCATCGACAGTGCTATAGCTGTAGATGAACTGATCAATTTATTAAAAGAGAGTGAAGCGTGGGTTGAACCTGCAGTTATTGCTTAAACTAAAAATCCCAAAGCGATCGCTTTGGGATTTTTGGTCTATTAATGTTATTACATTCCCAATTGGTTCATAATAAAATCGAACATAAATACAATATTATCTATTCGCTGTTCTGTACTTTGTCCACTGCCATGCCCGCTGTTATAATCCATATGTAAGAGTATAGGGCTTATCTGTCCCGGATTGTTTTGTAAAGCTGCCACAAATTTCTTCGCATTCATCGGATCAACCCTTGAATCATTGGCTCCTGCTGTTACCAGCATCGTCGGTACATTTACACCCTGCCTGATATTTTGGTAAGGGGAATAACGAAGTAACCAACGGAAGTCTGCTTCGTTTTCAGAAGAACCATATTCAGGGATCCAGTAACGGGCGATTAAAAACTTATGATAACGTAACATATCAAGTAATGGCACGGCACATACAATTGCTTTATATAGATCGGGGCGTTGCGTTGCAATAGCACCCATCAGTAAACCACCATTGCTGCCACCCTCTGCTACTAATTTTTTAGCAGTCGTATATTTTTCTTTGATCAGCCATTCGGCACAGCTGTTAAAATCATCAAAGCAATTTTGTTTGTTGGCCAGCATCCCTTTCTGGTGCCAGTTCTCGCCATACTCATCGCCACCACGAATGCCTGCTTCTACTACCACACCGCCACGATTGATAAACGGTGCAAAATAACCGTAATAATGTGTGGAAATACCGGCATTAAAACCACCATACGCTGTAAGCAATACAGGATTGTTGCCGTCTAATTTTATATCTTTTCTATGTACAACAAACACGGGTATTTTAGTGCTGTCCTTTGAAAAATAGAATTTTATTTCCCCCACAATATTATTCATATCAATGGGCAGGTCTCTTTTAAAGTACAAGCGCCATTTAAAATTGGAAGGTGAGGCTACATAAGTTTTTGCAGTAGAAGTAAAAGTTGCCATCGTAATATAAACAGAGTCTTCTTCACGATCGTAAGAAAAGCCATCTACATTACCAATATCGGGTAAGTTAACCTGGTTAAGTTTTTTTCCATTCAGGTCATATAGTGTTAACCTGCTTTGAATATCTTTTTTATCCTGTATAATGATGGCAGATCTTGTTACTACATAATTCTGCATTACCGTTTCACTTTCCGGTATTAATACTTTCCAGTTTTTATAATCCGGATTATTTTTATCAGCGATCATTAGTTTATAATTAGGTGCATTATCATTGGTCATAATGTAAAGCTTATCGCCAATAGCTTCGGGGTATGCCGAAGATTTTTTGCTTTCGTAAATAAGTTTGCCTTTATCCATGCTTCCGGTAGGCCGTATCCAGCAGCTGTTAGAATAGAAATCACTCTCGCCTGAAAAACTTACATCACTATACCGGTTATCATAAATGTAATAACTGTTTTTTGCATCACTCGTACTGCCCATAAAAACGGCTTTATCTATAGCATCGCCTATTTTCCACCAATAAGTTTTTAAGGGTTGTTGTTTATCAACATCTGTCTGCGTACGAATGGTGAAATAAGCATGCTGCTGATCTTTTGTCCAGGAGTAGCCAAAAGTATTTTGTAAAGGTGGGTATAATGTTTTGCCGGTCCTGGTATCAATTAGATAGGTAGTAGTAATTTCAGCGCCGCTTTTTTGTACACTTATGGCAGCTCTTTCTCCATCATAACTGTAATCTACACCGCTGGTAGATGTATTGCCCGATGTATCCAGCTTAACAGGATCCCATATAAGTATCTTTTTTCCGTCAAGAATAGTGTACAATTTATTTTGCTTATCTCCCTTTCGTTTTACATTCTGAAAAATACGTTTGCCTTGCTTATTTAAGGGGCCTTCATAATCAAGATCAATGAAAGCAGCTATTTCTTCACGAAAACCGGGATAGGACTTTTGAGTTCCCTTTAAGTATTTTTCACCTGCATCATGCTGTGCTTTTGTCCATTCAACTACTTTCGGGTCAGTTTTATCTTCCAGCCAGCGGTAATTGTCTGTCAGTAAAACACCATGTAAGGTATCAATAACCGTGATTGGCGTTGTGGATGGCGGGATAAATTTTACCTGTGCCCTGGTTATTTGTGCATAGGCAATTGATAATAGCAAACAGAATATGATTTTCTTCATACAAGGAGTTTTAATAGTTTCAATTACAATATACTTCAAGTAATTTTGTAATTCAAAAGCATTTTAAAATATAACAGGCGTTTTCATGCAAACAGATTTTCTTGTAATAGGCAGTGGTATAGCGGGGCTCACTTATGCTTTAAAAGTGGCGCAGGATTGCCCGGATAAAACAGTGACCATTCTCACCAAAACACAAAGTGATGAGACCAATACAAAATATGCCCAGGGTGGCATTGCAGGTGTGATGGACCTGGATCATGACAGCTTTCAAAAACATATTGACGATACTTTAATTGCTGGTGATGGCTTGTGCAATAAACATATTGTTGAAATAGTGGTGAAAGAAGGAGTTGAGAGAATAGAAGAAATTATTGAATGGGGAGCCCGGTTTGATAAAGAGAGTGATGGCGATTTTAAACTCGGTAAAGAGGGCGGCCATAGTGAATTCCGTATCCTGCATCATAAAGATGTCACCGGTAAGGAAATGGAAAGGGCATTGCTTGCTGCTATTGCGAAACAAAAGAACATTAATCTCATCAGTCATTGTTTTGTACTGGATATTATTACACAACACCACCTGGGTTATTTAATTACAAAAGCAACTCCTGACGTAGAGTGTTATGGTGTGTATGTTTTAAACCAGGGAACAAATAAAATTGAAAAGATAATTTCTAAAATAACAATGCTGGCATCAGGAGGCAACGGACAGGTTTATCGGGCAACAACCAATCCTTCTATTGCAACAGGAGATGGGGTGGCCATGGTTTACAGGGCAAAAGGCAGAATTGAGAACATGGAGTTCATCCAGTTTCATCCTACTTCTTTATATGAGCCGGGTATAAGAGGACAGAATTTTTTAATAACAGAAGCTGTAAGGGGAGATGGAGGCATTCTGCGTAACCATGCCGGTGAAGCATTTATGGAACGTTATGACAGCAGGAAAGACCTGGCACCAAGGGATATTGTTGCCAGGGCAATAGATAATGAAATGAAAGTGGCAGGTACCGAAAATGTTTTTTTGGATTGCAGGCATTTCAGCAAAGAAAAATTTACCGAGCATTTTCCGAACATTTATGAAAAATGTTTGAGTATAGGAATTGATATCACAAAAAACATGATACCTGTTGCACCGGCAGCACATTACAGTTGCGGTGGTATTAAAACAGATGAGCATGGGCGAACATCTATTAATAACTTATATGCTGCAGGCGAATGTGCCAGCACAGGCTTGCATGGTGCAAATCGTTTAGCCAGTAACAGTTTGCTGGAAGCAATGGTGTTTGCACACAGGGCATATAAAGATTCTGTTGAAAAAATTAGCAATCTTGATAAGAAGGGGTTGAAGGTTCCCGACTGGAAAACAGATGGTACCAATGTTCCCAGGGAGATGATATTGATTACGCAAAGTGTAAAGGAATTAAAATTATTGATGAGTGATTATGTGGGTATTGTTCGCAACAATGAAAGGCTGCACCGGGCCATGAAAAGACTTGACCTGTTGTTTGCAGAAACAGAAGCACTTTATCAAAAAACCATTGTATCGCCACAGCTTTGTGAGTTAAGGAATATGATAACGGTAGCATACCTGATTGTAAAGAGTGCTGAGTTCAGGCATGAAAGCCGGGGATTACATTTTAATACTGACTATCCAAACAAATCAGAAATGGTACAAAATATTGTATTGTAATATTGTTACACAGCACAGATATTTTTTTCGATATCATTGCCCCTATATAAATTATTAGCCAATTCAAGTGCTTATCTTTGCACAACAATAAACAGTTTACTAATTACATGTACTATATTATTTACGGACTCCTTTACCTTTTTTCCTTACTTCCTTTTCGGGTTCTTTATTTCATCAGCGATGGAATTTATGCACTAATGTATTATATTTTTCAATACCGTAAGAAAGTAGTGATGGTTAACCTGCAGATTGCTTTTCCTGAAAAAACATTGGCAGAAAGAAAAAGAATTGCCCGGCAATTTTATCACAATTTTGTTGATACTTTTTTGGAGATAATAAAACTCATTTCCATCAGTGATAAAGAGTTTACAAAAAGATTTACAGGCGACCTCGAGATTGTAAATGAACTGGCAAGAAAAGGAAAGAATGTACAGCTTCATGCCGGTCACCAGTTTAACTGGGAGTTTGGCAGTTTGTTTATGTCGAAATCTATAACAGCCATTCCTTCCTATGCTATTTACATGCCGATAAATAGTAAACCCGTGGAAAGGTTATTTTTAAAGATCAGGGAAAAATACGGGACCATTTTTGTTAAAGCAACAGAATTCAAAACCAGACGTGAAGAAATATTCAGCGGAAAGTTTGCATTCTTCCTGGCAGCCGATCAAAATCCAGGCTTTCCTGATTCTGCTTACTGGCAAAACTTTTTTGGCAGGCCAACTGCTTTTCTAACCGGCCCCGAAGTGGGAGGTATAAAAAATAATACTGCTATAGTTTTTGTACGCTCCAGAATAATTAAAAGAGGGTATTATACCTGCGAAAGTACTCTGATAACCGAAGATGCTGCAACAACTGCAACCGGTGATATCACATGTGCTTTCAAGGATTTCCTGGAAAAAATAATCAACGAAGAACCTTCTAATTATTTGTGGAGCCACCGCCGTTGGAAATGGGAATACAAAGAGGAATACAAAAATAATTGGATTGATAAACAATCAAATTCACCTGTATAAATATAAAAAATAAAACCCTCTTTATTAGTTCAGTACACTGGCTTCTTTTTCTATCTTGATATTTTTCTGTTCTTTAATTTTCCCCCATCCGCCTAAAACATTTCTTAAGTTGTGTACGCCCTCACGCTTTAACAAAGAGGATGCGATCACACTTCTGTATCCGCCTGCACAGTGTACATATAAATTTTGATTGTCTTCAAAATGTGCCAGATTAACCAGGTCATTCATTTCATTGAGCGGAAGGTTTTGTGCATCTTTTATATGGCCGTCGGCATATTCTGTTTCTCTTCTTACATCAACTACAACCAGGTTTGGATCGTGTGGTATGTCCATTGTCAGTTCATCTGCTTCCACATCAATGATAATGTCAACTGTTTCACCGGCCTTTACCCAGGCATCAAATCCACCTTTTAAATAACCCTGTATCTTATCAAATCCAACTCTTGATAAACGGACAATAGTTTCTTCTTCTTTCCCTGGTTCAGTTAACAGGATCATTGGCTTGTCAAATGGCAATAAACTTCCTGCCCATTCTGCAAAACGCCCTTCTAATCCTATAAAAATACTTCCGGGTATAAATCCTTTTGTAAATACAGTTGCATGCCTGGTATCCAGGACCAATACATCGTCATTTTGGAGTTTTTTAAAATCAGCAATTGATAACGGGGTTAATCCTTTTTGTTTTATTCCCTCTAAACCTTCATATCCCTGCATATTTATTTTTGCATTGATCGCAAAGTATTTTGGTGCAACTGCCAAACCATCAGTAACAGCTGCAATAAATTCTTCTTTGGTTTGTGGTTGCAGTGCGTAATTGCTTTTCTTTTGTTCGCCAATGGTACTGAAAGTTTCCGGTCCCATATTTTTTCCGCAACTGCTGCCTGCGCCATGTGCAGGATAAACCAGTACATCATCTGCTAACGGAAGAATTTTATTTTGAATAGTATCATACATGATTCCGGCCAGCTCAGCACTGCTCATATTTCCACTGCTTAAATCGGGGCGGCCAACATCTCCAACAAACAAAGTATCACCGGTAAAAATTGCATGGGGTCTTTCATTTTCATCTCTAAGCAAATAGCAGGAGCTTTCTAATGTATGCCCGGGTGTATGTAATACCTGTATACTGATTTTTCCAAGTTTAAATATCTCATTGTCTTTGCTGTTGTAAACTTTATAATCGGTTTCAGCACCGGGCCCGTAAATGATAGGAGCACCTGTTTGATTACTTAGATCTATATGTCCGCTTACAAAGTCAGCATGAAAATGTGTTTCAAAAATATATTTGATACCAGCGTTTCTTTCTTTAGCCAGCTTAATGTATTCGTCAGTATCTCTTAGCGGATCAATGATGGCCACTTCGCCTTCGCTTTCTATATAATAGGCGGCTTCACTTAAGCAACCCGTGTATAATTGTTTTATGAACATAGTAGTATAATTTGATAGTGTAAGTTAAAAATAAAAAAGCGTTCCGGCAATTGCCGGAACGCTTAAAAATTATCATTTTGGAAAAATTTAACCAACCAGGTCTTTTACAAACTGGCTTATTTCATCTATACGTTTGTAATTAATGGTATAGAAAATAAATTTTCCGTCACGTTCTGTGTTTACAATACCGGCTTTACGTAAAATGGCCAGGTGTTGTGATGCTACAGATTGTTCTAAACGTAAGCGAACATAAATCTCTGTAACAGTGATCTTTTTTTCTTCTTCAATCAATTTAAGTAATTGTTGGCGAAGCTTGTGGTTTAATGCACGTAATACCAATGCCGCTTTTTTAAGCGCATGATAATCCACATTAATTGAAGAATTTGTTGAAGTTTTTGCAGGGGATAATGCGTCCTGCTCAAGTGTTTGAGACACAACTGTCATAAGGATTAAATTTTAAATATGCTTGAACAATGTTGAACAAAGCAAATATACTAATAATTGTTTATGCAACTGATATATATTTATATAAGAATAACGTTTTTTTAAGCATTATTATTTTATGATTTGATAACTGTTTGAAATTCTTTTAGATAGAAAGGCTCACTATAAGCCAGATTTGTAAAATCCTTTTGAAAACAGAGTTTATCTGAGTATTTACTCATCACTTCAGGCAGTATGGATACATTTTCAAACAAGGCATTTTCATGTTTACAAACAGGCTTCCATTTTTCTGAACCGCTACCAAAAAATAGAATTTTATTTTCCGACAAGTCTTTTGCAAAAGAAAATTTGTCAAGAATTATTGCAGATGGTGACAGGCATATGGTAAGATCATTTTTATAAATAGCAGAAAATACTTCCATGCGCCTGGCATCTATCATAGGGCAAAATAAAATGGATTCAGCGTTACCAGGAAAAAGCTGAATTGCAGAAAGTGCTAAAACTTCCAGTGTGTTCATTGTGATCAAAGGTTTTTTTAAAGCATAACACAAACCTTTGGCACTTGCCATACCCACTCTTAAGCCCGTATATGAACCCGGGCCTGCAGTAACTGCTACGGCATCAATACCTGATAATTTTATACCGGTACTTACTGTTAACTTCCGGATTGCAGATTGCAAGAATGATGCATGTTCTTTTTGTGCGTCATTGTAAATGCAATGTAATATCGATCCATCCTTTGCAAAACTTACATGAGCTCTTTCTTCAGCAGTATCTATATTTAGAATAAGGCTCATTAATTATTTTCTTTTACTTCTTGAATTAATAATTCTGCAGGCTGATAACGTTTGTCTGTCAAGCTTAATTTTTGAAGTAACTCTAAAATATTCTTTTTACCAATAAGACCGGCCCACTCAAAGGGTCCGTAAGGATAATTGGTACCAAGCTTCATGGCTGTATCAATTTCTGTTTTACTGCTTACCTGGTCACTCACTGTAAAATAAGCTTCGTTAATGATCATAGCAATTATTCTTGCAGCTATAAAGCCCGGCTCATCTTTTACAGCATTAATTTTTATATCCAGGTTTTCAAAAAGGAGTTTAATATTTTCATTAACTGCACCTGCTATTTCCCAGGCAGGCCTTTGCAAAAAACCGGCCCATCCGTTTATGCGTAAAATATTATCCGGTGCTTTCAGGTCTGCCAGGGTTTGTATTACAGCGTTAATAAAAACAGGTTTACCCAACGAAACAAATTCAGGTAATATTAAATGGTCTTTTAAATTAAAAAAAGCATCTGCATCATTATTTGTTGCAAAATCATTACAGTCATTAACCCTTTGCCATTCAATTTCAGGTCTGTTGCCTGTTAGTTCATTCCATTGCTCATCCATTGCTGCCACAACAATTTTCATAATTAACTTTTTACAAAAATAGGTGGTTGAGAAAAGATATATTTGCAATTCTTTAAATAAACTTTAATTATGAAAAAAATAATCAACACACCTGATGCACCGGCTCCTATTGGGCCTTATAACCAGGCTGTATTAAGTGGTGAAATGCTCTTCGTATCAGGACAAATAGCATTAATACCGGGCACTTCTAACCTGGCCAATGCTGATATAAACACAGAAGCTAACCAGGTAATGAAAAATCTTAAGGCCATACTTACAGAAGCCGGAATGGATTTTAATAATGTGGTAAAAACAACAATATTTTTGAGCGATATGAGTTTATTTGGAGAGGTGAATGAAATTTATGGCAGCTATTTTAAATCAGATTATCCTGCAAGAGAAACAGTTGCTGTAAAAGGGCTCCCCAAAAACGTTAATGTAGAAATCAGCATGATCGCTTCAAAATGAACACAGAGAAATTGGTAATTATTACGGCAAAAGTTCATGAGGTATTAAATGAAAGTTTGCAGAAAAAGGGATATAAAGTACTTTATCTCCCGACGGTTACTTATGAAGAATTGTATCAGCTTATAGATGAGGCTGAAGGAATTATTGTAACTACAAGAATAAAGATCGACAAAGCAATTTTAGATAAAGCCTCAAAACTGAAATGGATTGGCAGAATGGGTAGTGGCATGGAATTGATTGATGTTACTTATGCAGAAACCAAAGGAATAAAATGTATAAGCAGCCCGGAAGGAAACCGGAATTCAGTTGCGGAACATGCATTGGGTATGCTGCTAAATCTGTCACATAAGATCAGTAGTAGTTTTAACGAAATTAAAAATGGAAAATGGATCCGGGATGAAAACCGGGGTACAGAATTAAGTGGTAAAACAGTTGGCATTATTGGTTTTGGAAATACAGGCAGCAGTTTTGTGAAACTGCTTTCTTCTTTTAATGTAACTGTTTTGGCGTACGATAAATATAAATATGACTTTGGCCACAGTTATATAAAAGAAGCCAACCTGGAACAAATTGGCCGGTATGCTGATGTAATCAGTTTTCATGTTCCGCTTACCAACGAAACAAGATATATGGCGGATGAAACGTTTTTCAAAACCTTACTACAAAAGCCATTTATCCTTAATACATCCAGGGGTGCTGTAGTAAAAACTCCTGCATTAATACAGGCTTTACAACAAAATATTATTGCAGGAGCAGCGTTAGATGTATTAGAAAATGAGAAGTTAGAGAGCTTTTCACCGATAGAAAAGGAAGAAATGAATTTTCTTACCGGGCATCCAAATGTGTTACTTACACCACATATTGCCGGTTATTCCGCTGAGGCTTTTTATAAAATGAGTGCGGTAATCATAGAAAAGCTCGAAATATAAAAATTTCGCTATTTTTGTAATACATGCAACGCCTTAGGCTATCTGAGGCGTTGTATTTTTTTTGTTTGCTTAAATTGAATTTTATGAACGCAACCAATTATGTAACACTGGAGACATTTGAAAGACTTAAGGTAGAGTTACAGCATATGAAAGGTGTAGACAGGCCAGCTGCCAGTCACGCCATAGCAGAAGCACGGGAAAAAGGTGACCTGAAAGAGAATGCAGAATATGATGCTGCTAAAGAAGCACAGGGTATGTTGGAAGCAAAGATCAAACACCTGGAAGGGGTTATTGCTAATGCACGTATCCTTGATGAAAGTAATATTGATACGAGTAAAGTGTCTATCCTTACGAGGGTTACATTGACTAATTTATCCTCAAAAAAGAAAGTTACTTACAAGATCGTTTCAGAAAATGAAGCTAACCTGAAAGACGGAAAGATTTCTGTAACCTCTCCGATTGGCCATAGCCTTTTAGGAAAAGCAATAGGAGATATAGTGGACGTACAGGTACCTGCAGGGGTACTTAAATTTCAAATTGAAAATATCGAACTATAATAATTAAAAAATATTTTAAACCATCCGCCAGCTGACGGATGGTTTTTTTATGCAGTATCTTTATTAAATTTATTAAAATTTTTTTATGACAATCTTTTCCAGGATCATTGCCGGAGATATTCCTTCTTACAAAATTGCAGAGAGTGAAAAATTCATTGCCTTTTTAGATATTGAACCCCTGGTGAAGGGCCATGTTTTAGTGGTTCCTAAAATAGAAGTAGATAAGATATTTGATGTGCCGGATGATTACCTGGCTGAGATGCTGATTTTTGCAAAACCCATTGCCCATGCCATTGAAAAGACTTTTAATTGTAACCGTTGTGGTATCAGTGTAGTTGGTCTTGAAGTGCCACATGCCCACATGCATTTAGTTCCTATCAATTCGTCCAATGATCTGAATTTTACAAAGCCAAAACTTAAATGTTCCCAGGAAGAATTAAAATTGGTTCGGGAAAAATTACTTGCCAACCTTTAAATTACTTTACCTGCAGCCGGAAACCTACACCATGAATAGTTTCCAGGACAATATTGGGATCGGCTTTAAAATGTTTACGCAGTTTTGTAATAAATACGTCCATGCTCCTGCCTAAAAAATAATCATCCTTGCCCCATACATTCAGTAAAACTTCCTCTCTTTTTAAAACCTTATTTTCATGTTGTGCAAAAAACCTGAGCAGGTCAGATTCTTTTTGGGTTAACGTAATGGCTTCTGTTCCGGTATAAATTTTTAATTCGTTAAAAACAAATTTCAATTTACCCAACTGGTAAACTTCAATAGTATCTGCCTGTAACTTTTTTGTACGCCTTAAAAAGACTTCCATCCGGAGGATCAATTCTTCAATACTGAATGGTTTCGTTATATAATCATCTGCGCCGGATTGAAAACCCTTCAGCTTATCTTCCTGCATACTTTTCGCTGTTAAAAAAATGATGGGAACAACATCAGTAAGTTGCCTTATTTTCTTTGCCAGGGAAAATCCATCCCTTACCGGCATATTTATATCCAACAGGCATATATCAAATTCTTTCTTTTGAAATTGCTGCCAGGCCACCTCCCCATCCGGGCAATGGGTTACTTCAAAGCCAATATCCTGCAGTGAATCTTTAATTACAAATCCTAACGAAAGATCATCTTCAGCCAGTAACACTTTTCCTTTTGACATAAAAACTGTTTTAATTGCGGGGTAATCTTATGGTAAATGTGCTTCCTTTTCCGGGTTCACTTTCTACTTCAATTTTCCCATTGTGAGTATCAATGACCTTTCTTACAAAATTCAGGCCCAAACCAAAACCCTTGTAGGTATGCAGCTCACCATCTGTTATCCGGTAAAAGCGGTCAAATATTTTCTTCTGATGTTCTTTTGCAATTCCAATGCCATTATCTTTTACAGAAATACAAAAATCATTGCCCTCAATATTGGTTGTTATAAAAATTTCGGGAGCGGTTGAATATTTGATAGCGTTTTCGATAAGGTTAATGATGCTTAATCTTAAATATGCCTTATCTGCTTTAATAATCGTATCTGGCAAAGCAAAGGTTGTTTTAAGTGAGGCATTTTTCTGTTCGATCAATGGCTGAAGCTCATTGATAGCTTCCCGGATCAATATATTGGCATCAAAATTTTCTTTTTCCAGCGGCAGGCTGCTGCGATCGGTATAAGCAATTTCCAACAGCCGTTGTACCTGTGCCTGAAGATGTGAAGTCTGTTCATTAATAATGCCGGCATAGTTCTTCAACCTGTCCGGTTTTTCAATGATATTATTTTGTTGTAAAACCTCAGCAGCAATTTTAATAACGGCCAGCGGGGTTTTAAATTCATGTGTAAAATTATTTACAAAGTCCCTTTGGGTTTCATTAAAAAATTTTTGACGGTACAGGTAAAAAATGCTGGCGCCAAAACCAATCAATACCAACAGTAGCAATCCGCTGGAAGCGATCCAGAATATCATTTGCTTAATGATATACTGGCCACGGTGGGGGAAAAACAAAAGAATATAAGAGTAATCTTTTTTAATTAATGGAAGGCTGGTTTCTTTACTGCCGGCATGATAGGCGTCCGGCAGATCAATATAGTGTTCCTGTAAATATTTATCTTGTTCTGTACTGTAGATGCCTGCCCTGCAATCGGTATACACGTCAAAGTCGGTAAACTCGGCTTTTAAATTTAACCAAAGGCTATCGAGGTTAGGGCTGCAATCAATTTTAAAGATATAGGTATCGGGGTTTGGATTATCAATTTTCTTCTGCACATTATCTGATACGTCATTAACCAGTTCCATATCATCATAAAGCCCCCGTATACTTTTTGAGACATTGATGTTAAACTGTTTTTCTTCGTACAAATAAACTTTTTGTAACCAGATCAGCTGGATAGCAATGATTATCGTAATCAGTACTGTACTGGTTAATATTACCAACCGCAATGTTTTTGACCGGATTACCATCTTATTAAAACTTGTATGGTTTTATGAAATTAATGAGAGCGCTGCTAACTTTTGTTAAATGCAGGTTAAGCAAAACATTATGATTTTTAGTATTCTTACTTTTTAATTTTACCCGGGTTCTTTGCTATAAAATCTTTCCATCCATTCACCTTATCCGTTTTTCCAGGCAAATTAGTGTTTTGCTGAAAATGATGACATACAGCTACTGCCAGGGCATCTGTAGCATCATAATGTTTCGGATCTTCCTTAAAAGCTAAAATCTGTTGCAGCATTTTCATTACCTGTTCTTTTGATGCATTTCCATTTCCGGTTATAGATTGTTTTACTTTTTTGGGTGAATACTCTGTTACTTCCAGACCGTGCCGCATGGCCGCTGCAATAGCTACACCCTGGGCCCTGCCCAACTTCAGCATACTTTGCACATTTTTACCAAAGAAAGGTGCTTCAATGGCAAAAGTATTGGGCTGATATTTTGTGACCAGGCCACTAACCGTATTAAAAATGAGTTGTAATTTTTTGTAACCGTCTTTTATTTTTCCCGGTTGTAATACTCCCATTTCCAGGAGTGAAATTTTACTCCCCTGTACTTTTACCAATCCATATCCCATAATAATTGTGCCAGGGTCAATACCTAATATTATACTTGTTTTATTTTGCAATACGTTATAATTTTTTAAATCTCACTACTTCGCCTGATGAGGTATGTAGTACTTAGTAATAATTAAAGTAACATTGTGTATTGAACAAAAGTATCAAAATATTCCTCAAGTGGTTTGTTGGCCCGTTGCTGGCTGCCTGGTTATTCTATTCTTTATATCAACAGGTAAAGAACCAACCCGATATTGACACTTCTATAGCACTCATAAAAGCGATGCCTTTTGGCAAAGATGCATGGAAGTTCTGGCTGGCCATCATTTTGGTATTTGTAAACTGGGGTATGGAAGCAAGAAAATGGCAATTGCTTATGAAACCAATTCAACCTTTATCATTCATTACTGCCTTTAAATCTGTTTTATGCGGTGTCGCCCTGTCTTTAAATACACCCAACCGAATAGGAGAATATGGTGGCAGGATACTTTTTGTAACAGAAGGTAACCGCATAAAAGGAATATCAGTTTCTATTGCGGGGGGAATGGCTCAATTAATTATAACGATGTTTATGGGGTGCCTTGGCTTGACCTACCTGCTTTTTACAATGGATGCTTCGGGCAGTTTAATAGGAATATCTGTTTTTTGGCTGCGTATATTTTTATACGGCAGTATTTTTGGAACTATTGTTTTTATATTTTTCTTTTTCAGGTTAAGCTGGCTGATCCGGTTAATAGAAAAACTGCCTTATGCTGAACGATTTTCTAAATACATTAACGTATTGGAAACATTTGATGCGAAAATTTTGTTAAGGTTACTTTCTTTATCCCTCTTCCGGTATATTGTTTTCGTTTTACAATACATCTTTATGCTGCAGTTGCTGCATGTAGAAAATAATTTTTGGCCAGGATTTTGGTTAGTAAGCGTAATGTTCTGGATATTGGCGATCATTCCGTCATTTGCCATTGCTGAACTGGGGATAAGAGGCACCATTGCCAAAACATTGTTTTCGTACGGTAACAATATTAATACGATCGGGATATTAACAGTAACTTTTGGAATTTGGTTTATCAACCTTTTCATACCTGCATTAATTGGCAGTTTATTAATTTTAGGAATTAAAATAAAGAAAGAAAAATGATCAGATGCGCTAAAATGGTTTTACTGGTGACGGGTTTATGTTGTTTAAGCTTTACATCAGGCTATGATGATCTTTGCGGATTAAAAAACACATCCTTTAAAGCCGATGAAGAAGTAATGATGAAAGTTTTTTACAGTACCCTGGGTGTATATATAGGTGCAGGAGAAGCTTCTTTTAAAACCACATTGGAAAGGTTTAACGGGAAACCGGTCTATCATTTTATTGGGGAGGGCAAAACCTATCCTACTTTCGACAATTTTTTTAAAGTAAGGGATCGCTATGAAAGTTATGTAGATACCACCACTTTACTCCCTTTAAGATTTGTACGTAATATTGATGAAGGGGGTTACAAAAAATATAATAACGTAACCTTTAATCAAAGTGCCAATACTGCAGTAAGTACCAA
Organism: Ferruginibacter sp.; assembly: GCA_040007795.1. GTDB lineage: Bacteria > Bacteroidota > Bacteroidia > Chitinophagales > Chitinophagaceae > Ferruginibacter. Next base: position 6,400 of record JBDTUK010000183.1, on the reverse strand, counting down.
TGGTGTTTTTAAAATAACTGATTGCATACAGGATGTGGTTAGTATGGTTTATTGTGCAAGGAATATAAATTTTGATAAGTACAAAGTAGATGATAAGATACCTTTTGATATGTTCCTCGATGATGAGGTGTTTCATTTGTACATCCGCTATTTGGGAAAAGAGAGGATTAAAACAAGGTATGGCAGGTTTAACGCCATTAAAATAAGACCACTGCTTATAAAAGGAACCATTTTTGAAGGTGGGGAAAAAATGACGGCCTGGCTTAGCGATGATCCCAACCATTTATTATTAAGGGCAGAAAGCCCGATCGCCGTGGGAAGCATTAAAGTAGATATGATGTCTTATAAAAACCTGCGCTATCCATTAACTTCTTTCACCGGACTCAGGTGAGTCTATAAATCACTTAATTTAAAAACATCTTTCTCTCTTATGCCTCTTTCTGTCATCTGCAGGTTGCAGCATTCATTTTTTGGATCATGCTCAAAAAGTAAAACATAATCATTTTGCTGTGCTTCGGTGAGGAATGATTTTTTTTCATTCAGCGTTGTTAGCGGAAACATATCATAAGCCATAACATAAGGCAAAGGAATATGGGCGACAGAAGGCAAAAGATCAGCCATGTATACAATTGTTTTTCCTTTATAATTTATTTTAGGCAACATCATGGCATCAGTATGGCCACTAACCGTAAAAAAAGACAAGTTATTAGAAAGTGATGTGTTATGAATAATTAGATTTCCTGCAGTTGTAGATTCAGTATTAAGATCAAAAAATTTCAATTGCCCACTTTCCTCTATAGGCAAAATATTTTCTTTTAAAAAACTGGCTTTCTCCCTGGCATTGGGTTCTGTTGCCCATTTCCAATGTCGTTCATTACTCCAGTAAGTTGCATTTTTAAAAGCCGGAATAAGTTTATCTCCTTCTCTTTTTATACTTCCACCACAATGATCAAAATGCAGGTGCGTTAAAAAAACATCAGTAATATCATCTTTGGTAAAGCCATGTTTGGCTAATGATTTATCTAAAGTATCATCACCATGCAAATAATAATGGCCAAAGAATTTTGCATCCTGTTTATCGCCCATGCCGTTATCTATCAAAATTAATTTTCCTTCATCTTCTATCAGTAAACAACGCAAGGCCCAACTGCACATGTTGTTTTCATCGGCAGGGTTAAGTTTGTTCCACATACTTTTTGGTACCACGCCAAACATGGCGCCGCCATCTAATTTAAAATAACCGGTGTTTATGGTATATAAATTCATGCCTGCTCTTCCTGTTGTTTTTTTAGTGCAGTAAATAAGATGAGTAAACCAATAATAAAGAAAACCGCCAATGCCAGCACAGAGCCTCTTTGTGAACCTGTTAATTCTGTAATATATCCAAAGCTGAACATACCAATTACAACTGCTACTTTTTCTGTTACATCATAAAAACTAAAAAACGAGGCCGTGTCTTTTGTTTCGGGCATTAATTTACTGTAAGTACTTCTGCTTAAAGATTGTATGCCGCCCATTACAAAACCTACACAGGCGCCCAGAATATAAAATTGTACGATGGCATGTTTAGGTACAAAATAAGCGGCTATGCAAATCAATATCCAAAAGAAAATAACGATCATCAAGGCTTTAAAATTTCCAATTCGTGCCGATAACTTACTAATAAGAAATGCACCAGGTATCGCTACCAGCTGTATCAGCAAAATGGCAATGATCAGATTCACAACCGGTATTTCCAGTTCACTTTTTCCGTAAAGTGTAGCAGCAAGCATAACTGTTTGTACGCCCATGTTGTAAAAGAAAAATGCACCTAAGAACCTTTTAATAACAGGCATTTGCTTTAATTGCTTCCATACTTTGATCAACTCTTTATAGCCATCAGTAATAATATTATTCTGGGAGGCAGTATTTCCTGCTGCAATTGGTTTAGGTAATCTGAACAGTGAAAAATATCCAAAGACAAGCCACCAGATACCCACGAGTAAAAAAGAAATACGTGAACCTTCTCCTTCTGTTATACCAAACCAGGCATATTTCATTACAAATACGAAACAAATTATTTGAAGTATTACACTGCCAACATAACCATACGCAAAGCCTCTTGCACTCACCCTGTCCCTGTCTTCGGGAGCTGCAATTTCCGGAAGAAAAGAATTACTAAATACATAACTGCTCCAAAAACAAATGCAGGCTATTATCATACAACCTATGCCGATCCAAAGCGTATGCAGATCCTTAAAAAAATACAAGGCGGCACAGGCAATACTTCCAAGCGTGAAAAAGAAAGCCATGAATTGTTTTTTATTACCCCTGTAATCTGCAATAGAAGTAAGGAGGGGCAGGATTAACGCAACTATTAATAAAGCAAATCCAAGTGCATAATTATATAAAGAGGTATTCACAAACTCCCTGCCCATAAAATGAACGTATGAAATGCCATCTGTTGTGCGTTCGGCAGTCATCGCTTCATAATACGCAGGAAAAATAGTTGAAGTAATTACCAGGTTATACACTGAGTTGGCCCAGTCGAACATAGCCCATCCATTGATAACTTTCCTGGAAGCTGTTTGCATGGTAGTTTTTTTAAGATGCCTGAAAGTAGTAAATATCGTTGTATTAGCTGCAAAAAACAACCCCTGCTTTTAGTGCCGGGGTTTGCGAATGAATATATGAGCAGTTAGTAATGGCTTATTTAGCAGAATCGGTAATGGGTTTTGCATAGCCCAGGTTTTTAAATGTCTCCAGGCGGTTGTTTGTTAAATGAATTGTTACAGGAGCTTTATCAAAGACCTTTTCGGAAATAAAAGCGCCAAACAGTAAAAAATTATTTTCTGACCCCTTGGTTAATTTGTCAGCATCCACAACAAAATTGAGGTTAAAAGTGTCTTTGATCTTGATAAGCTGTACGGTTGATTCAATACTATCCTGGAAATATTCCTGTTCTTTAAGATAGTTAGCCAATTTTTTGGCAATAGCCTCATCAACACCATCGCCTTTATAATATACATTGTGTTTTTTATCAAGTTTATACTCTTTGCCATATTGCTGGCAACCGGTTATAACTGTTGCAAGAATTGAAATAAACAGCAGGAATTTTATTGCTTTCATAATTGTTGATTTGAGGTACATAGGTAATAATAAACGGGCTGTAATAAAATACCCTGTGTTGGGTATTTTACCGGCTGATATACCCGGTGAAGATCAACACCAGTAATATAATACCTACAACGATCCTGTAATAACCCCATACTTTAAAACCATGCTTCTTTAAAAAGCCGATAAAAAATTTGATGGCTAATAAAGCAACAATAAAAGCTACCACATTACCAATGGCCAGTTGTTTTATTTCGTTGGAAGTAAAGCCGCCACTCTCTTTATAATATTTCAGTAGTTTGTAACCGGTAGCTGCCAGCATGGTTGGTACGGCTAAGAAGAAAGAAAATTCAGCAGCAGCATTACGGGTTAATTTTTGCTGCATACCGCCAATGATAGATGCTGCACTTCTGCTAACACCGGGTATCATGGCAATGCATTGCCAAACACCGATCATGATCGCTTTTAAAAAAGAAATGTCTTCTTCTTTATCTATTTCAGGGTTTTTAAAAGCGTTGTCAATAAATAACAGGATGATACCACCGGCTAATAATGAAACAGCAACCGTGGTGGAACTTTCCAGTAATGCATCTATTTTTTTTGAAAAAAGAAATCCTAAGATCAATGCAGGTACCACAGCAGCGGCAAGCTTTGCATAAAACTGCCAGTTTTTAAAATCAATGAATTTTTTCCAGTACAAAACCACCACGGCTAATATGGCGCCCAGTTGAATGGCTACTGTAAAAACTTTGCTGAAATCATTTTCAGTAAGGTTCAACAGTTTTTCGGTGATGATCATGTGGCCGGTAGAAGAAATGGGTAAAAATTCAGTTAATCCTTCTACGATGGCAATGATGATGCTTTGAATGGTATTCATGATCAGTTTGAAGACCTGTCGGCCGACAGGCAGGTTTGGTAATTCGATTATTTGGAAATGAAAAACCGATTTGTAAATCTGAATCAATCTTCAAATTTCCAAATCGGTCAATTTTCAAATTATTTATTTTAATTAGATTTTGATTTTTTCATGATGGCAAAGATCTCAATAATGAAACCAATAATGATCAATAACGGGGCAATGGTAATACGGGTGGTACTGTACACTTCATTGTCGGTAAAAACTTTAGGGTCGGCACTTCTGCCACCCGACATTAAAAAGAAACCCAGTGCCAATACGCCCAGGCCAATAAGCATCCACATATAATTTTCTTTTCCAAAAAAAGAATTAGAAGTATTTCCTGCCGGGGCTTGTTTTTTTTCGTTACTCATTTGTTTGTTATTGAAGTTGCAAATTAGTATAAATCATCCAATTTCATCCGCAGGTATTTAATTACCGATCGATGGGTACTTATAAGGGTGATACTGATACCCAAAAGAATGATGACTAAAAATAAAAGTATCATACTTGCATTATCATGCAGTACTTTAAAACTAGGCGCCAGTGATTCGGTTAGCAATATGGTGAACCAGATGGCAATAATAGCGATGACAGAGGCTATCAGCCCGTTAATAATTGCCCTTATATTAATAGGCTTAGCAATAAACCACCGGGTAGCTCCAACCATTTGCATGGTCTTGATGAGGAACCGGTTGCTGTACATTGCCAGGCGGATAGTATTATCAATTGAAAAAACAACCAGCACCGTTAATATGATAGCTGCTATTAAAAAAATATATGCGGCGGTTTTTACAAACTTGCTTACCTGGCTGATGGTTTCGGTAGGGAACTGGAATTCCTTTATCAGCCCCGGGAAACGGTTTAACAAGTCAATGGAAAGAGCATCAAGACTGTCCTTCTGCACATAGTTTGCCTTCACATAAAAATCAACACTTTCCGGAAGCGGATTTTCATCCAGGAATTTTTTCCAGGTGGTATCATTATCCCTGTTCCACTTTTCGATGGCCATCTCTTTGGTAACATGTTCTACTCCTTTTGCAAAAGGAAAAGCAATAATATAGTTTTTAAGGCTGTCGATATTTTTTTGGGGAGCATTGGGATTAAGCCAGGCATGAACCTGGATGCTTTCTTTTACATAATCACCCGTTTTACGAAGATTTAAAAAGAACCAGCCAACGATGCCAAATAAAAATAATACCAACGAAACACCAATGATGGCGTATGCATAAGTTGGTTTACCTCTTTTGCTGCTTGCTTTTCCGAACTGGGACATATCTTAATTTATTTGGAGTTAGTAGAATCCAGGTTTTTCATGAGCCGCAAAAATAAAGGTTTTTACCTGCTTTGCCGTATTTTTGCTGTCTTCAAAACGATTGCCTGCCTGATTTATTTTTATAAAAGGATGTATTGATGTTTGAATGAGGGATAAATAACTTTTCATTCACATTTTGGTTTAGCGTTTAAAAGAAAAAATATTCAATAAAGCAATGGAATACGATTTTAGAAAGATTGAGCAAGACTGGCAGAAAAAGTGGAAAGAGAATAAGGTATATAAAGTATCAAACCAATCCACAAAGCCAAAATATTATGTACTGGATATGTTTCCTTACCCGAGTGGGGCAGGCCTGCATGTAGGACATCCGCTTGGATATATAGCCAGCGATATTTACAGCCGTTACAAAAGATTAAAAGGGTTTAATGTTTTGCACCCCATGGGCTTTGATAGTTTTGGTTTACCTGCTGAACAATATGCTTTGGAAACGGGCCAGCACCCGGCAACTACTACCGAAAAAAATATTGCCACGTTCAAATCGCAAATGGATAAGATCGGGTTTTGTTATGACTGGGACAGGGAAGTAAAAACCAGCGACCCGGATTTTTATAAATGGACACAGTGGATATTCCTGAAATTATTCAACAGTTATTTCTGCAATACACAACAAAAGGCGAGGCCGATTGATGACCTCGTAAAAAAATATGAAACAAAAGGCGCTAAAGATTTTACTGCAGAGCAATGGAATGCTTTTTCAAAAAAGGAACAGGAAGATATTTTAATGAAACGCCGCCTTGCATTTTCGGCTTATGGTGAAGTGAATTGGTGTGAAGCGCTTGGAACTGTTTTGGCAAATGATGAAGTGGTGAATGGCGTTAGTGAAAGGGGAGGTTACCCGGTTGAGAAAAAGAAAATGCGTCAATGGTTCTTACGGATAACAAAATATGCCGATCGTTTGCTGGATGGATTGGAAAAAGTTGACTTCAGTGATTCGATGAAAGAAATGCAGCGGAACTGGATCGGGAAGAGTGAAGGAGCGGAAATAGAATTCAGAATTCAGAATTCAGAATTCAGAATTAATGTTTACACCACAAGGCCCGATACCATTTTTGGTGTTGACTTTATGGTGGTTGCTC
>JBDTUK010000182.1:0-28481 GCA_040007795.1 Ferruginibacter sp. | reverse complement strand
GTGCCTACCATACCATTAGCACAAAACTGTTCCAGTCCGTCTTTACAATTTTCACATGCACGGCAACTGTCAACCAGGCAACCAACACCAGTGGTATCCCCCACTTTAAATTTTGTAACATGGCTTCCTACGGCTGTAACCTTACCAACAATTTCGTGGCCCGGTACACAAGGATAAACTGTACCGTGCCATTCATTACGGGCAGTATGTAAGTCACTATGGCAAACGCCGCAGTATTTAATTTCAATTTGTACATCGTGTGGTTTGGGATCTCTTCTGTTGATCGTCCAGGAAGCAAGCACTGTGGTTGCGTTCTGTGCTGCATAAGCTTTTGTAGATGGCATGATGTTTTTTTTGGTTAAACACCAAATATACTCATTTGAAAGTTGTTTTGGTTACAGTCTCTTTAAATAATAATCAACTTTTCCTGCTTTCTTTTTATCTTTCAGCTACAAGAACCAAGTATGAAAAAAATTCTGATCGCAGCAATACTGTCTTTTATCTCTGCTGCAATTTTTGCCCAGCAAAAACCTGCTTATGTTTTATACAATGCAAATGGCAAAAAAGTTTCGTATAAAAAAATGATAAAACAACTGGCTAAAAAAGATATTGTGCTTTTTGGAGAGTTTCATAATAACCCTATTTCACACTGGCTTGAATTATCGGTAGCCAAAGACCTCAGTGAAAAAAGGGAATTGACCTTTGGTGCCGAAATGTTTGAAGCCGATAACCAGCAGGCATTAAATGATTACCTGTCAGGAAAAATAAGTGCAAAAGGCTTAGACTCCATGGCCAGGTTATGGAGCAACTATAAAACTGACTATGCTCCTATTGTAAATTTTGCCAAAGAGAAAAAAGCTGTTTTTGTTGCTACCAATATTCCACGCAGGTATGCCGCAATGGTTTCAAAAAAAGGGTTTGAATCACTTGATACTATATCTGCTTTAGAAAAAACATGGATGGCCCCCCTGCCTATGGACTATGATTCCACACTACCCGGCTACGTAAAAATGCTAACCATGATGGGTGGACATGGCAGTCCCAATATGCCCAAGGCACAGGCAACAAAAGACGCTACCATGGCCTATTTTATCCTTCAGTATTTTAAACCCGGTTCATTATTCCTTCATTTTAACGGGTCATTTCATTCCGAGAATTATGATGGTATAAACTGGTATTTAAAAAGAAAACGCCCCGAGCTGAATTACGGAACTATTACCACGGTATCGCAAAAAGACTTAAAAACTTTATTAGCCGAAAACAAAGGCAAGGCTGATTTTATCATTTGCGTGGATGAGGATATGACTAGTACATATTGACAGAGCCTGAGAATTGAGACCATCAAAAGAACAAATAATCTTCGTTATTTACCTTTAGGCACACTTATTGCCAATTGAACTTCACTACACTTGTGCACATTAACTAATTAACCTTGTGCATATAATAATTTCACAAATAAAAAAATTATGATGAAGCAATTTATTTACACTTTATTTCTTGTATTATGTTTAAATAGCCTGTTACAGGCTCAACCTTTTTCGGCCCAGATCAAATATGATAAGGATATGCAACCGGGGCTAAAACTGGAATTGCCTTATACAACTGAAGTGTCTGAAGGTACCATTTTGAAAAAGCTGGAAGACATTGGGTATAAGCCTGAAACCAAGGGAGCATTGTTCTGGAAGAAAAATACCGTTAACGGTTTTTATGTATTCAAGGGAGTGACGCTTCCATCACTAAATGGTTTTCTGGTCGACCTGTATTTTGATGTTAAAACCAAAAGCCGGAAAGAAAAAGATAAGTCGATGATGAGTTTGCTGATCAGCAAAGGTGGTGATAGTTTTGTTTCGGCAGAATCAGACTACTCTACATTTAATGCAGCAAGCCAGTTCTTAAATGGCTTTCTTTCAGAAACTGAGGCTTATAAACATAATCTTGATGTTAACAAGCAGGAAGAAACAGTAAAAGATGCCGAGAAAAAACTGAATAACCTGAAAGATGATGAAAAAAAACTCAACAAGAAAATTGTGGATACACAGCGTGATCTGGAAGACAATATTAAAGACCAGGGGAAACAAGTGCTGGAGATAGAAAGTCAAAAGTTAAAGCTCGAAGAATTAAGAAAGAATGTGAAGCAATAGTTTTTCAAATAAAGTTTTGTCCTATAATTTAAGGCCATGCATATAAAGCATGGCTTTTTTACTAAGTATCAGCCCGGCACACTCTTCCATAAATTCAGCAGGTGGCCGTATGAGACCGGGTTTCAATATTAAGGGCTATTTTTACAGTCCTCTATCCCCGGAAATGCTACCTTAAAATTATTTTTCTTCTTTAAAATATTCCCACCGTTCATTCGTCTTCTTCAATATAGAAAGAAGATGCCATGACGATAGCAATAGAAATGACGGCCGACCGCAATAAAAATATCAGCAATACGATAAAATCGATTAGCAGCCGCCTGTTTGGGTTTATTAAACAGCGGGTAGGTAGTACTGAAGATGCAGAAGACATTTTGCAGGACGTGTTTTACCAGTTTGCAGGCAACCCGGAACCTATAGAGCAGACTACAGCCTGGTTATATAAAGTTGCCAGGAATAAAATAACCGACAATTATCGTAAACATAAACTGCCACTTGCAGATGATGTATTGAATGGCGCTGAAACGGAAGATGATAATTTTGACTGGAGGGAAATGTTGCTGCCGGCAGATTCATCCCCCGAAACGGAATACCTGCGTAATATTTTTTGGGAAGAACTCCAACAGGCATTGGAAGAATTACCGGCTGCACAAAGAGATGTTTTTATTCAAAATGAAATTGACGGCATTGCCTTTAAAGATATAGCAGCACAAACGGGAGAAAGTGTGGCCACACTTATCAGCCGTAAACGATATGCTGTACTGCATTTAAGAGAGCGCTTACGTGTATTGAAAGATGAATTATTAAATTATTAAAACAAAAAAATTAAATACAATGAAAAAGTTTTGGATCAAAAAAGGAATAATGATATTACTATTCGGCACTGCTGCAGTATTGTTATTTGGCTGGGTAGTGATGAGTTTATGGAACGGTATTTTACCTGCGGTAACCGGGGTAAAGGCCATCAGCTTTTTACAGGCATTAGGGATTTTAGTACTAAGTAAAATATTGTTTGGCGGTTTTGGAGGAGGCAAGGGCAGGTGGAGAGGCTCTCCTGCCTGGAGAGAAAAAATGAAACACCGATGGGATAAGATGACCCCTGAAGAAAAAGAAAAATTTAAAAATCAATGTAAGCACTGGGGGAGCAGGTGGGAAAAATTTGAAGGAACAAAGACAGAGGATGTAGCGGCAGAATAGGCAACTTTCAACTGTATCATTTTAAAATAACCGGCATGGAAATACTTGTTTTTAAAACAAACCTCACAGATGTGGATCATATCAGCAATGTAATGCCGGTTTTAAATCTTCACCCACATATCAAGGAATGGAATGTGGACCTGCATGATACCGATAATATTTTACGCATTGTAAGTAAAAGCATTGCTCCGAAGGAAGTGGAAAATATTTTACAAAATGCAGGATACTATTGTAAGGAATTGCTGTAATGTTTCCTGATTTTGATTCTTCTCATTTGATTTTATGAGCAAACTCAGTTCTTCTGCAGTATCGGCTCAGTAACTTTCTGTTTAAATAATAGCCCTTATGACAGGTCTTTATAAATGGAAACAGGAAGTGGAGCAATTGTCTTCCCTAAAGGGAAATTATACTCCCGGGGTTGTGCAACAAAAAATAAAATTACTGGAGCGGTTAGTATTTTGCCCTTTTATAAATACAACACTTTTTAAAACATATCATGAGTCACTTCTCTTTCTTTGTAGCCAACCTGATAACAGCAGGGTTTACCAACTGGCACAGGAAGGATTGGAAAAGATAAAAACCATTATAGAAAAAAAAATTAAGCGCTACCCGTCTTCAAAACATGCATCGCTTAATGGAACGGGTATTTATGGTACTGAACTGGTTTGCTCTTTCAGTTATGAAATTGCCCGTTGGTTAAGTGATAACTTTGGAAATGATGTTTCTTTACACAGCAACAATTCCAATACTGAACAGGTGAGTAAAATACTCGGATTGTTTTTACCGGGTATGGAATACCAGGAGATCACCCAAACGAATTGCAACCTGCAGCAACGGGTACAGAAACTGACCGGCAAAAAAAATAAGACTGCTTCATTACGCTGGCTGCTGGATACCATGAAGGCTGATACAAAAAAAGAAACTTTACGAAATGTCCTGTACGAGCAATTACAGGTATACATTCGTTGGAAACTGAAACAACCTTTTTACAGCAGAACTTTTTTACGCTCCCTGCCCCAAAAAACAGTGTACCAAGAAGAGGCAGCCCCTGTTATAAAAAATTACAAGGCATTTGTTAGAAAAAAAATAAAGCCTCCTGTTATCCTTACTCCTGCTGATCAGTTTCTACTATTGAACGTTGCCCGAACTTCTTTGGCATTGCTATACAGTGAAACTGATCCCGTAACTTTTGGTGATATTAAAACAGTAAAGTATTTTAATTTAGAAAATGGCATTTCTATTGCATTGTATACCATGGAGCCTTCAAAACGTTTTACCATTGAATCTTATATTGGTTATATGGCTTTTAAAAATTCAGTGCCGGTGGCTTATGGTGGCGGATGGCTTTTTGGGGAGCGCTGCAAAATCGGAATAAATATTTATCCGGCTTTTAGGGCCGGCAATTCTGCATTATTATTTGCTTCCATTCTCGGTTTATACCACCAGTATCTTGGTGCAAAACGATTTGTGGTAAAACCCTACCAGTTTGGCAAGAACAACCCTGACGGTTTACGTTCAGGTGCTTTCTGGTTTTATTACAAACTGGGTTTTCGGCCTACAGATGAAATCCTGCAAAACATTGCTACTGTAGAACAATACAAAAAACAAACCATCCCTAAATACAAGACACCTCTAAAAATTTTAAAACAGTTTACTGGCTCCCCTGTTGAATTGGTACTTGATAAAAAAGCATTTCCTTCATTTGATGCCTCGATTGTGAGTAAGTTTATCACACATTATGCAATAAATAATTTTGCAGGCAACAGGCAAGATGCCAGGCAATACTGTGCAAAGAAATTAATAAACATCGTCAGAAAAACACTGCCAAAAAAATTAACGCCTTATCAACTGGAAATTCTTAATAGCCAGGCAGCTTGGTTTGCTGTTCTTTTTGCGTCAAATGAAAAAGCTGCCGGATGGACAGCAACAGAAATACAACAATTGACCAGGTTGCTATTATCCAAGTATGAAGCAGATGAGATTAATTATGTAAATTATTTACGGCAACATAAAAAATTATGGCAGGTATTAAATGCGTCTTTTGGTAAATCAATTAAGTGACCCCTTTACATATTTCTCCTGTACTGCCCGCCTACTGCATATAATGCGTTGGTAATTTGCCCCAGCGAGCAATACTTTACCGTCTCCATTAATTCTGCAAAAAGGTTTCCGTTATTTACGGCAACCTGTTGCAAAAGTTTAAGCATTTCTGCATTTTTTTCTGCATGGCGTTCGTGAAAGGCCTGTAATGCTTTTATCTGGAACTCTTTTTCTTCTGTAGTAGACCGGATCACTTCGGTAGGTAAAATAGTGGGGCTGCCTTTTTTATTTAAGAAAGTGTTTACCCCAACAATGGGATATTCACCGGTATGCTTCAGTGTTTCATAATACAAACTTTCTTCCTGGATCTTATTGCGCTGGTACATACGCTCCATTGCACCTAAAACACCGCCCCGTTCTGTTAAGCGATGAAACTCTGCCATTACTGCTTCTTCCACAATATCAGTTAGTTCTTCAATTAAAAAAGCACCCTGGTTGGGGTTTTCATTTTTTGCAGTTCCCAGTTCCCGGTTGATGATAAGCTGGATAGCCATTGCACGGCGAACACTTTCTTCGGTAGGTGTTGTAATAGCTTCATCGTATGCGTTAGTGTGTAAAGAATTACAATTATCATAGATGGCATATAGAGCCTGAAGCGTAGTACGGATATCATTGAAATCAATTTCCTGGGCATGCAAACTTCGGCCACTGGTTTGAATATGATATTTTAGTTTTTGACTGCGGTCATTTCCCTTGTATTTATTTTTCATTGCTTTGGCCCATATCCTTCTTGCCACCCGGCCTATTACGCTGTACTCTGGGTCCATACCATTACTAAAGAAGAAAGAAAGGTTGGGCGCAAAATCATTAATGTTCATTCCACGACTCAAATAATATTCCACATAAGTGAATCCATTGGCCAGGGTAAATGCAAGCTGAGTTATAGGATTGGCCCCTGCTTCGGCAATATGATATCCGCTGATACTTACACTATAGAAATTCTGCACCCGGTTATTTATAAAATATTCCTGTACATCTCCCATCAGCTTTAAAGCAAACTCGGTTGAAAATATACAGGTGTTTTGTGCCTGGTCTTCTTTTAAAATATCGGCCTGCACTGTTCCCCTTACAGTTGACAATGCTTTGGCTTTTATTTCTTCATACACTTCTTTTGGTAAAACATCCTGTCCGCTTAAACCTAAAAGACGCAAACCAAGGCCGTCATTTCCTTCTGGTAATGCGCCTTGCAAATTCCCTTTTGCAGGCACAATCTCTTTTCCATCAATACCAACATATTTTGGAAGACTGCCGACTTTATATAATGCTTCTATTTTTTTGTTGACTTCTTCTTTCAGGTCATTCTCCAGGATATATTTTTCGCACTGCTGATCAATCGCTGCGTTCATAAAAAATGCAAGCAGCATGGGGGCCGGGCCATTGATGGTCATGCTAACCGAAGTCTTGGGGTCGCAGAGATCAAAGCCACTGTATAATTTTTTTGCATCATCAACAGTTGCAATACTTACACCGCTATTGCCTACTTTACCATAAATATCAGGTCGGTGATCCGGGTCTTCCCCATAAAGCGTTACGCTGTCAAATGCAGTGCTGAGGCGCTTTGCAGGCTGGCCGAGACTTACATAGTGAAACCGCCGGTTTGTCCTTTCCGGTCCGCCTTCGCCGGCAAACATCCTGGTTGGATCTTCCCCTTCTCTTTTTAAAGGAAACACACCTGCTGTAAATGGAAATTCTCCCGGCACATTTTCCTGTAACTGCCATTTTAGAATATCGCCCCAGTCTCTATACTTTGGCAAGATAACTTTTGCTAAAACCGTACCTGATAAACTTTTATAAGTAAGCGGTTGTTTGATCACTTTATCACGAACCTTGAATTCATAAAATTCTTTTTTATACCGCTCAAGAGTTGCAGCCCAGGATTGAATTAATTTTTTACATTCAGGATGTAAAGCCCCCTCTAAATCTCCCCCCAAAGGGGAGACTTTAGACCAAAATTCTTTACCGAGTTTTTCTTTTATTAATTCAGTGGCTCCTTTTAATCGATAAAGTTTTGTTGCAATGGTCGCCTGTTCTGTAACCCATGTATCGTAAGCCGAAATAGTTTCAGCAATTTCTGCCAGGTATCTTACTCTTTTAGGCGGAATAATAGTTGATTGGCTGAAAGTATCTTTTGTATGTGCATGATGTTCTATGTCTCCATGAAATTTTACGCCGCATTTTTCTGCAACTTTTTCCATCAGCCTTTCAAACAATTCATTTACACCCGTATCATTGAATTGTGCTGCTATAGTACCAATAATCGGCAACTCTTCATCCTTTGCTGACCACAATGTATGATTACGTTTGTATTGCTTGCGTACATCATGCAGGGCATCCAATGCGCCGGCTTTATCAAATTTATTTACACAAACAATATCTGCATAATCAAGCATATTTATTTTTTCCAGTTGCGATGCAGCGCCATATTCAGGTGTCATCACATACATGCTGATATCCACATAGTCTAAAATAGACGCATCACTTTGCCCAACGCCGGCGCTTTCTAAAATAATAAAATCATAAGCTGCTGCTTTGCAGATATCAATTGCTTCCTGCACGTATTCGCTCAATGCCTTATCACTTTCTCTTGTGGCAAGGCTACGCATATAAGCTCTTGGTGAAGAAATGGAATTCATCCTTATTCTATCGCCTAACAAAGCGCCGCCGGTTTTTTTCTTGGATGGATCAACAGAAATTACAGCAATGGTTTTATCAGTGTATGCATTTAAAAAACGACGGACAATTTCATCAGTTACAGAAGATTTACCGGCACCACCTGTGCCTGTAATTCCAAGTACAGGAGCCCCCTCTAAATCTCCCCCCATGGGGGAGACTTTGGACTCTGATAATTTTGAAAATTTTTCTTTTATTTTAGCAGTAACATTATCTATGCTGTGCAGCACCTCGTTATTTGTAAACCGAATTACCGTATAGCCCAATTCATTCAGTCTTGCAGTCCGCAGTTCATCATTTTCTTTATTATCCGGTAGTTGATGAATAGCTCCATCTACTTCAATAATTAATTTATTTTCCAAAGAAATGAAATCGGCAATGTATTTATCAATAATGTGCTGTCTTCTGAATTTTATCCCGTCAATTTGTTTGTCTCTTAAATATTGCCACAATATATTTTCGGCTTCAGTTGATTTACTTCTATGTAGTAGCGCAAATTCCTTTAGAGATTTATAGTAAAATGTATCAGCCGTCTCAAAATATTCATGCTTGGCGTTTCCATTTAATAAATGTTGATAGGGCTTCCCATTTTCTGCAAGTGTAATTGCCTGGGCTATTGCTTTTATATCCTTCCACTCTCCAAGTGCATAATGGTTGTTTCCGTTAGCAGAGTGCTTCAAAGTCCCCTCCATGGGAGGGGATTTAGGGGAGGCCGGGGAATAGTCGCATTGGTTCACTACATCTTCAATCATTCCTTCCAGGCCCATATGTCTTCCGTCATCAGGACTGTAAATTCGGGTGATGCCATAATTATGTAATTCCTCAATTTCACTTGGTAAAATGGTACCCCCACCGCCACCGAATATTTTTATATGTCCGCAACCATTTTCGTTGAGCAGGTCTTTCATGTATTTAAAAAATTCCATATGGCCGCCCTGGTAACTGGTAATGGCAATACCCTGTACATCTTCTTCAATGGCACATTCCACGATCTCAGCTACACTCCGGTTATGGCCTAAATGAATGATCTCGGCACCCTTGGCCTGCATGATACGGCGCATGATATTAATAGCCGCATCGTGGCCGTCGAATAATGCAGCAGCGGTTACAATACGTACTTTATTTATAAGTGTAAAAGACATAATAAGATCAGCATTTATTTTTTGCTTCGCTTTTGGGTATAGAGCAATACGCCGGATTGTAAAATTACAAATTAAAGATTGGAAAAAATAATAACAGAATTGGAAGAGTTATAGCTTGTTTTTACCAAACAAAGCCCCTGCATCAACCCATGTTCCTATCGAAAAATTAAAAATGCGGTAATCTATATAATTTCTTGACATTAAAAATGATAATCCTCCCTGAACTTCAAATCTTAAGCCCGGTAAATTTTTAAAGCCAAAACTGCTTACAGTTGCCGGTTCAAAAAATACTTTGCCCCTGTTGGTCAAATCATCCAGGTGATGATCATTTAACTGGCCTGGAGAGTAGCTGGTTTTTATGCTGCTGTAATTGATATCACTGAAGCGTAAAGCAATGGATGTAGTAAAACTTCCTTTACTCCTGAAAAGAAGTGCAGGCTGCAGGTAAATCTTTGTAATGTTTGCCTGGTGGTAATTATTCCCGAATTTATCAACATCGGTAAAACTAAATTTGCCTAATCCTGCTCCGGCAAAAAACTGGAAGATGACATTTTTTTTATCATTGACAGGCAAATAATAACCCAACCCGATCTCGGTAAGGTTTCTTTTATATTTCACTGTTAAACTGTCAACTCCACCAGATGATTTTTCCCATCGGTAAAAATGACTGGCCTGTACTGCAAAATGATCAGTAATAGCCACCGCTCCATGCAGGTCGTAACCACGGCTGCGGTTGTCGTATTTTGCTCCATTTTGCGTTTGATCTCCAACAGCATTGGTAGAATAAACTGCACCGATCTTACTATCTCCTTTCTTTGTAAGCACCGGCACATTATGTGCCGAAGGGCTGTAAATATACCTTGGCGTGTTGCAGGATGCCATTATGAATACGATGGAAACAAAAATAAACCTGGGAAATAAATTCTTTTTCATTGTTAATACATTTAAAAAGTAAGCATTGCAAAATTACAGATTTCTTTTGCTTATAAATTGCTACATCTGTTGAAAATAAAAAAATCATCTGCCTGCAGGCAGATGATTTTTTTAAAATACAGCAATCAATATTAAAAAGTCGCAGATTTATTTAAGCGTTCTTATATAATTTACAACAGCCCATATATCATCAGCTTCAGGTATTTTCTTTTTGAATGTGGGCATATCCTTACGCCCTTCAGCTGTTTTGTAAAATAAAGCACCATCAGTTTGTGCCTGAAAAGCTGCAGCAGTAAAATCACCGGACTCTGTATCTAACTGAGCTGACTTTGGTCCATCTCCCTTTCCTTTGGTTCCATGGCAGGATTTACAGTGTGTACTGTACAAAGTTTTACCTGAAGCTATAGATGCAGCATCAGATTTTATAGGATTCACCCTGTTTTTAGCGGCATCGGGTACAGGCCATGGCTTCTGATCTATAGTTTTATTTACAAAAGCAAATAAAGTAATCATAAAAAAACCTGCAATTAACATCATTAGATTCTTTTTCATTTTTATAGTTTTTATCTTTTAATTGAACATAAAATTATGTATTAATTTGGTTAACCGGTTGTGAATGCGGTTCTTCTTTTCTTAGCCTGAATAACTCATAAACAATTACAATATAGTGCCCCCACACAACAATCATCAGCACTGCAAATGTCACCATCATCCAAACCGGTGGGTGGGCACTCCATAAAGCCCTGGGTGCTTCCTGTAATATATCAGAAACCGGAATACCCCATTTTGCTGTTGTACTTGCCTCCAGGTTTCCATATAATTCACTTTCATCCAGTTTTGTCAAAAGTGTAATCATACCTTTTGCATCACCGGGAAGATTGTTGGGAATTTCAACTGTTGCTTCTCCATTTTCATCTGTTGTTCCTTCCCCAACTTTTAATGGAAAGAAACTCCGTTGTACAAATATGCCCAGTACAATATCCTTTACCGGTATCTCTTTTCCTGTTCCAACATCTACCAGTTTTACATTTGCTGTTAACAATGAATCTCCTTTCACAGGATTTATTTCAAGACGGGCCCTTTTTATAGTAACTTCTGCATCGGCAGGATCCATAGATTTATTGCCGGCAAATACAGCTTTAAAATGGAGTTTCCCTTCTTTATCTGTTGTTACTGAATTGGGTTTGCAATTAAAAACTGCTGAACCGATACGATCAGTTATTACAAATCCAAGTTCTTTTTCAATAGTATCAGTTACCTGTAGAAATTTAATTTTTAGTAAAGGCAATTTGTAAAAGGTTCCTTTAATCTTAGCCTTCAATGCCGCTTTCAGGTCAATGCTGTTATCTCCTTTCTGAATACTGATAAATTCTATCGAAGGAGATATAAGTGATGATTCTTTTTCTGTTACCGGTTCTGCTTTTTTTGAACTGTCAGTTTGTGCGAACAGGTCACCGGGAATCATTAAAACTATAAACAGGGCAACTGATGCCAATACCTGTTGAAGATTTTTTTTAATTGCTGTTATTGTTAAGCCTTGTTTCATAAACTATTTTTTAAGCAGGTACTATTTCAGTCTCTTGTAAAATTTCTTTCACCGGAGCTGTGCTTTTTTCTTTATCTCCAAATTCTGATATGGGAATAACCGTTACAAATTTTGACAGCAGTGTAAAGAATAAAAAGAATGTAGCAACACCGGCAAGTGTAAGTGCCCACTCTACCCAGGTGGCTGAGTATTTTACATATTCCATTCTTGTATCCTGCATAGGAAGTAAAGGAGATTCAAGTGTAGGGACAATGATCAGGTATCTCTTTACCCAAAGGGCTATCACCATAAAAAAAGAAGCAATGGCAATCAGGTTAGGTGTTCTGGTTTTGGGAATAGCCACTACAAGTATGGGAAGTAAAATTCCTGCAACATTGGCAAACAAAAACCACCAGCCATATTTTGCAGGATTAAATAATTTTTCAATCACTTCACTGCTCCATTTCTCCGAGGCAAACCAATCAGTAAGGTATTCTGAGAAAGTAAAGTACCCATAACCTGCTCCCAGTGCCATCATAATGTAACCGAGATAAATAAAATGTTTGTCGGTGAGATAACTATTCAGTTTATACATCTTCCGGTATACCCACATAGCCATGATGAGTACACCTGTTCCGGAATAAATTGCAGCGAGTACAAAGTATGGACCAAAAATGGTGCTATGCCAGCCGGGCCGTAATGTCATTCCAAATATCCAGGAAAGTACAGAGTGAACAATAATAGCAAGCGGAACGATCATGATAGCCATGAGGGTGGTGGAAATTTTAATATGCCTCTTTTGGCTGGGAGTACCCCGGTAACCAATCGCCAGTATTTTATACATCTTTTGTTTCCACTTAGGAATATTGAGTTTGGCATCACGATAAATAGCAAAGTCTTTGATCAAAGCCAGGTAAAGAAAGATCACACTACCGGTAAAATAAGTTCCGATAGCCAATACATCCCAGGTAATGGGCGATTGCAGCCTTGGATAAAGGAAAAGATGATGTAGCCTGTCTAAGCGGCCAATACATAATAAGATAAATATGGGACCAATGATCGTAGCGATCACCGTGATCATTTCTGCAATGCGTATAATTGGTTTGCGCCATTCCACCTGCAGAATATGAAGGATGCCTGAGATAACGGCACCGGCATAACTTATACCAATAAAGAAAATAAAATTGGCGATATAAAGGCCCCAAACCACATTATCCCTCATGCCCGTAACCTTATGGCCTTTTGCAATTTGTAAATACAGGGCATATCCACCTACCAAAATCCATAACAGGAAAAATATGGTCCAACCCCAGGTTTTTTTACCAAAGGTTTCAATGGTAGGGCGCTGTTTATTAAAAATTTCCTGTTGATATTTATTGAGTTCCATAATAATAAGTATTCATTATTGATCCGAAAAAATACTGGTCACTATTATTTTTTATCCCCTTTACTTTCCATCACATCTTTAAATCTTGCTTTTAGTTTATCGGGAAGGTTTTCATAACCTCTTTCAACCGGGAATTGCCTGTCTTTTGGGGGCAGATAATATACCCTTGGTTTTGTTCCAAGATCTTCCATAAACCTGTAAGCTGCCCGGTCTTTTATTAATTGACTGAAGCTTATTGTTTCATCACCATTACTAACTGTATCTTCATTTTCATCACCAAAATAAAAAACACCATTAGGACATGCTTCCACACAGGGGGGAAGTAATCCTTCTCTGGCCCTGTCAGGACAGAAATCGCATTTTTCTACCGTACCAATTCTTGCCGGAATATTTGTTTCAGGATTAGATGCCAGGCTCTTTAAATCGAAAGGGATATTGGGTTCATCCCAGTTAAATACCCGGGTTGAATAAGGGCATGCTGCCATACAAAATTTACAACCAATACATCTGTCATTGTCTATCAATACCAATCCATCATCCCGTTTAAATGTGGCATCCACCGGGCAAACTTTTACACAAGGTGGATTATCGCAATGGAAACATTGTTTGGGAAACCAGTAAGGAGCAGCATTTTCACTGTCCTTCATTAATTTCACGGTAAGCCATTCGGTTTCTTCGGGCCGGTAATGCCATTTCTGACAGGCACTAACACACTTACGGGCATTCTTGCAACGGGAAAGATCAACCACCATCACAAATTTCTTTCCGGCCATACCTTCTCTTGCTTCCAGTTTCGAAACAATGGCCATGTGTTCCTGGTGATTGAGATAAGCAGAATCAATTTCAACAATTTCTCCATCTGGCGAAAGCAGTTTTACTTTATTGCCTGTAACTGACATTTCTTTTTTAGTATTGCAGGAGCAGGACAAACTTCCGCAAGCGGCTGTTACAACTGTTGCTATGGCAACATTTTTAATAAAACCCCGCCGGCTATTGTCATTTATTTCTTCTTCTTCTTTCATTGTTCAGTTGTTTTGAAAGGATCAACTATTATTTTCTTTAGACGGATTTTCCATCCAGTCGTATATTTCCTTATTGGAAGACTTTTGCTTTTTAGAGGCGGCTTCAACTACAGATTTATCCACTTCAACTAACTTTCCATCGGCTGTCAGCATTTTAACCATACCCTGTTTTGAACTGTATTTTTCTTCCCCTAATAAAAAAGATAAGAACCACTTGCGGTCCTTTTTTTCCGGCTTGTAATTGCTATCCATAATCGAATTTTGTTTTATTTTATGCTGCAATTTATAGCCTATAGTCTGGTGATCTTATGACCATTATCAAACCAAAAAATGAGAAAAATCATAAAAAATGGATGGGATAAATAGTAGAAATGTTTTTGCCAGGAATTTACCAGAAGGCAAAAAAGATCCGGGAATAAGAGAACGGGGAATTATTTGAAATAATATGAAAGTGCAGTACCTGCATTCATCATATCTGCAAATTCAGGCTCCTTACGGGGGTCAAAAAGATATAAGCCATACATATTGCCGTTTGTGTTAAGGTCTATCACCGTTATGCTATTATCCTTTTTCTGAAAAGCCAGGTACCTTATTTTCATCGCCTCTATGATCTTAATTTTCGGCCAGTACTTTTTCAATTCACTGCGGGAGGTCATCATTTGAAAAAAGCTCTCATGAACCGTGGATTCATATACATTAACAGAACTTATTTTCCTGAATTTTTCCAATTGAACAGAATCCGCATGATAAAATACGGCGGTCTTTGTATTAATTAAGATTGTATCTGAATAGGAAGACGGAGGCTTATGTATATGTGTAGTTGCGGACTTTTCCATTGACGGATCCTTTTCTTTTTTTACAGGACCATTTTTGCATGAACAAACCAAATTAGCGGTTACTACAAAAAACAGATAACCGGTAAAAAATTTTATTGGACAGATCCTTTTCATTTTCATGCATTGAGATCAAAAAATAAAATTAATTTAATAATATTTCAGCCCGGATAGTTTTTTGGTATACGGCATTAAAAAAGAGCCTTATCATTTCTAATAAGGCCCTTTTTTTCAACTGCTAGAATACCATTATTCAGCATCAGTTCCAGTTATGTTAATAATTCCACAACCTGGTGATATTAAAACCAATTAAAAAACGGCCACCTCTAACCTTTTCGGGATTAGAATCCATACGGTTAGGATGGGTCATTGTTTTATCGGTATAACTGAAAGGTGCGTTCTTATTGAACAGGTTATTCATTTGTGGACTCAGGTTGTAATAGTTACCTAAGAAAAACTGGAAGCTATGGCTGCTGGTATTCATTTCAATACCAATAGCTAAATTGGGATCCGGGTTATTGGTATTGTGTTTGGTCAAAGGCTGATCGTAGTTGATCATTACAGAAGTTTTTTCGGTTATCCTGTATCGGACTGCAACGGCAATAGCAAAATGATTATTCTTCATATCCCTGAAGATATCCTGACCCGTACTGTCGTTCTTGGTATAATAACCAGTAACTGAATTCTGGTGAGAGATACTTGGAGCAACCATTATAGAGAACCTATCCGTAACCTTGCGTCCAATGATCAATTGATTAAAGTAAGACAAACGTTGAGTTGAATACTTGAACAGGCTTCCGTCCTTATCCTTACGGGTATCAACGCCCATGTTACCATAATAGCTAACACTCACCGGGTATTTACCCTTGGTTTGCTGTATAATAGCATACTTAAGGTTTCCGTCTACGGTCATGTTGTACTTGGTAATGCCTACGCCTACAAACAGGTTCTTAATGGGTGCATAGTTAACCCCCAGGCGGATATTAGAAGGTGCAAAGAATCCATAGAAATCGCTGCTATACCCGTTATTGATCACGCCAAACCTGTGTTGGATATCGACTTCCAGTGTACCTTTAACAGGCACCGTTGGTGTTTGATTGTCGGCGATCCATACGCTCGGGAACATATTCTTAACCGGTTTTACTTTAGGAGGTTCATTGTTGAACAGTCTGGCAAACATGCCTTTTTTTTGTTTGGCTTTACCTTTATCTTGCGCATAACCTGTACTGCCAATTAAGCATAAGAACATGATTAAGGGAACTGCCAATGCCAACTGCCTTTTTATATTATTGATGATACGTTTCATTTGAATTGATTTTTAGGTCAGTTAATTATTCGGTGCTCCGTTTCTAATCCAGTCGTATACTTTTTGTCGGTCAGTAGCAGAAGGTATATATTCCTTCATACCGCCATTGATTGCATTATAGAGTTTACTTTGCTTGGGAATTACGGTATTTACAAAACCATTGTTCACAATCTGAATATAAGACACATCTATACTTAAATAAGGCTTGTGATCGCCGTTTACATGGCATCCTGCTTTTGCGCAACTGGCAGCAAACAGTGGAGCCAGATCTTTGCTGTAACTTACAGCCTGTGCTGGTCCATCGGGATCAACAACGGCATCAGGCAGGATCACATCTTTATAGCAACCGGAGAATATAAACCCCAGGGCCAGCAATAAAGCGGAATATATTGATAGTCGTTTCATTTTTTTAGATTTAAGGGGTTTACTTACTTATTGTTGAAATTCATGTTGCACTCGATATCTATCTTATCACCTACACTGGTACTGGTAACGCCCCAGTCCCTGCAATTAAACTGGAATTTTAGCTGCAAGCCGAAGACATCGTAAGGCGCAGTTCCGGCAATTGTCGCACGTTTAACGTATTTCATTCTTCCGGACAATGCCTGGGTCAATGGGGCGGCAAGTTTCCCCTGCCAGGTCATGGTGAAATTAACGATGTAGTCACCAGTGGTTTGATCAAAACTAACCTTGGTGGTTTTGATCCTGGCCAGGTTGGTACCCTGCAGATTATATACGCCCGGGTAATTTGAAATTTTTACAGTACCGGTATTACCGATATTGCAACCGGTATCACGGCCAGGTTCACCGGTGTTGGAAGTATTGATCTGAACATAACCGTTGAAATAGGTTTTGCTGTCATCTCCTTCATAAAATGCCCAGCCTGTATCCTTTAACGGCTGTGCACTGTTATTGGTATAAAGGATCATTTCGGCAGGTAAAACCTCATGCATGCCGAATTGGTTAAAACGACCTGTAAGCAGCCCGGCTGCTCCAATATAAGCTGTTGACCATAAGCAACTGGAGTGAACTTTGTCCAGTTTCCATTCGGCAGGATTACCTGCGGTCATAGTACCTGGAGTAAAAGCAGCTGTACCCGGCGTATACTTAATACCGGTTACTGCAGGTAGTGGTGGAAATGAATTGTCATGCGTACAACTAACCATGTAACCAGCTCCACAAATGATCACAAACAACGCAAGAACAATTTTATTACTTAGCAGTTTCATAAAATGTATTTTTAATTAAATAATGTTTAATAAATTTCAAAAACAAAAGTAAACAGGTCTTCATAAAATCTTCATGATTGCACTCAAGTCAGTCGATGATATTAATCAGTTGTTGAGAATAAACCATAAAATAACTGCCAAAAGTTCTTCTGAAATGAGTATCTGGTCTATTCCTGTATAGAGGCCCCGGGGTTGGAATTCCAACAATAATTCATCATTTGACTGGTGAAATTATTTCCTGTAAAATAAAAGAATGAGTATGGGAGTTAAGGTAAGTTCCATTAATAATGCAGTAAATAAACACAAGCTGATCAATAAACCTATATAAAAAGTTCCTCCAAAACTGGATGCCAATAATGTCATAAACCCAGAAAGCAATACCAGCGTTGTTATGATGATAGCCTTGCCGGTAGATAAATAAGTGCGTTTCACAGCATAGGGTAATGATAAACCCTTTGAAAGTTCAAGCCTGAGCCTGCTTAAAAAATGTATGGTATCATCTACTGCTATACCAAATGCAATGGCAAAAATTACAGATGTATCAGCTTTGAGATTGATATGCAGAACACCCATAATTGCTCCCATTATAAAAAGCGGAACAACATTAGGAATTAGAATGATCAAAACAATTCTCCAGCCTTTTAGTAATAGTAATGCAATTAGTGAAATGATCAAGGCATCAATTAATATTCCGGTTAAAAGATTTTCAGTTAAAGAATAATTTACTTTATCAAGCAATACAGCCGAACCGGTTAAATGATAGTCGAAAGTTTTTGCGTAGTTATTATTACTAAAAAAACTGTCGATCTTTTCTCTTACTATTTTAAATTCTTTTAAGCTGAGGTTTGGCAAACGCCCGCTGATCCGCATCTGTCTTCCGTCTGCTGCCATATAATGCTGCCATTCATCTGCAAATTCTGTTTGCTGTATAGCTTCGTAATACCTGCTAACCAGCTGTTCAGAATTTGGCAAAACAAAATGTATATTTTCTCCACCGTTAAAAGCTTTGTTAGCTCCTTTAAAAAGAGATAAAGGTGAAATGATATACCCCACACCACAACTATCTTTCAAAAAATGTTCAATGGCTTCAACCTGCTTCATGATCGCCAGATCGAAATGAGAAGTGCTTTTATCTTTTACGATTAAGGAAAGTTCAAATGGCCTGGTACCGGCAAAATCATTTTCTATAAATTCATAGTCTTTTAAAATTGGGTTATGTTTAGGTACCTCCTGTAATAAACTGGAGTTGATCTCAATCTTATTGATAAAATACACCGATCCTGCAATAATAAATCCAAACAATCCCAGCAGCAGGTACTTGTTTTTAATTACCGTTTTAAATGACAGTGCCAAAAAGTTGTTCCACCGGTGTTCGGCATTTTTTTTATACACTACCTGGGGTACAGGCGAAAAAAGGTAAAAAGCATACAATGAAAACATGGTAATACCAAAGGCAATAAAAAGTCCAATGCCTGTAAAGAATCCAAAATTTCTAATGGGTATAATATTAGTGATACCCAAAGTGAAGAAGCCTGTTGCTACTGTACAGCAGGTATAAAAAGTGGCTAATCCAATTTCCCGGTAAGTTTTGTTCAAAGCTTCTGTTTTGGATAACCCTGTTCTTAAATTTTCAATATAATGCGTGGAAAGATGAATGATATCAGACATACATATGGCAGCAAGGATGGGAGGTAAAAGGCTTGAGATAATATCCAGCTTATGCCCGGTTAAAGCAACGATGGATAATGTCCATATGATGGAGACACCGATGATCAACAGCGGAACAATAATAGTTTTTACAGATCTGAATAAAAGAAAAAGAAAAAGACTGATGAATACAAGTGAAAGAAACAGGTAGGTTTTAAGGTTTTTTTCTATCTCAGTGATATAAACTCTTTCTACCCGTATTTTGGCAGTAACATGTGTTTCGTCAAACACAAGCTGGTTAATTTTTTGTTGAATGGAATTTAGAATAAAATCTTTTTGTTCATCATTTAAACTTTGTTCGTTAAAGGCTGCAATGGCAATTGATCTGCCATCTTTAGAAACCAAAAGATCCCTGTACTCTTTCGATTGAAATAAATAAATGGAATCTGCCTGATATAATTCAGGTTGTGTAATATGAAGAATTGGCCGGGCATTTATTTCTTCGTTTTTAAAATAAATACTGTTAGCAGTTGTTAAAGAATAAACTTTGGTGATATGGCTAAGCCGTTTTATGAATTGCGTAAGGCTATCAGTTTTTGCAAGAAAGTCCTGCTTAAATATTCCCTTTTTGTTTTTTAATCCTATAAAAATAAATTCATCATCTATTTGGGAATTAAACTGCTGCTGAAAATCCTGGAAAAAGGCAAGGTCACTGTCTCCGCTGGGAAAAAGGTTTTCAATATTGAATTCAAATTTCAGGGCCCGGAGTGGAATTAAACTTGCCAGTGTTATCAGTATAATAATATAAACAGCCAGCCGGCTTTTTATTTTGTTCATTCTTCCGTTTATTTTCTAAAATGTCAATGTAGGGAAATAATTCTAAAAAAGGTCTCCTTTTATCATCATGGCCTTTGTTTGCCTCAATGATTCCATTGCTTTTTCATGTTCTTCAATGGGAACCAGGTAGCTAATTGCTTTTTCAGCAAATTTATCGCAGTATTTACATTCATTGCAATCCCTGTGGCAGTTTCCTTTGTGAAAAAAATCCATGAAGCCGTCCAGTTTTTTATTATCAATATACAAATCAAAGCTTTCATTGAAAGCTTTTTCATTCCTTAAAGTGTTCAACTGGTTAACCAGTTTATGGGCTTTAAAAAGGTTAATTTTGGAAGGTTGCAGCAGATATTTTAATCCTTTCCAGTAATATTTATCGTTGTTGTAAATGATATATTTAGAAAGTCCGTGAATAAGATCCATCATATTACCATCATACGACCTGTCTGTGTATGCTTTCACTATCCTGGCCAATGCATCAGTTGTCATGCTTCTTTCTACCAGTTTGATATTATCTACTCCTGCTTCTTCGTAATAATGCAGGTCTTCGGGCCTTATAAAAGCTGATTTCAATATTTCCACCGGGTTTGACAAAAGTTTTTCGGCACAGGAAAATAAATAATAGTCAAAGCTGAAATTATCGTTTACATGATTTTTTTGGGAAGCATGGGCATTATAATTTGCATGAAGTGTTACCATCGGGCATTTATTCATGCACATCAGGTTGGCAATGGTTTGAATTTTACAGGTTGTTTTTTCTTTGATTTTTTTTATCTCTTCGAAATTCTTGTTCAGGTCTACATAAGAGATGTTGATCTTATCTGCACCCAGGTTTTGCCAGTACCTGGCTTTTTCAAAACCATCGATTCTGACCTGTATGGATGCCGAAATAGAAAATTGTGGATAATTTTTTTTGATGATCTCCATGACCATAGGGAGTGAAACAGAAATACCATCTACATTTATTTCGGCAAGCCAGTCTAATGTTTTACGGATATCCCGGTAACCGGTCTTGGTAATTTCAAGATTGTCGAAACAAGTACCGTTCATCAGGTAATTGAATTTCAAATTCCTTTTGTGTGCCTCAGTTACAAATTCCTTTACCTTCTCCTTTTTCACGCTGGGTAAGGTGAGCGTGGGCCGGCCGCCGCCGATCAGGCCAACATTCAACTTCCCATATATCTCTTCTGTTGCTGAAAAATCTATCTTTTCAAAATAATCGTCTTCCCAATTTACAGGTATAGTCAGTTTCATTGACCGGAAAATTTACATTGCTTTTCAATAATTTCTTTTCTAAGCAAGGGTTCAGTTATATCTTTCAATAAGAACAAAACGCAAGCTAAGTATAGCCAAAACTAAATTGTATGATAAAACTCAAATTGTAAAATGAGAAAAATCATATAAAAAAATTCTGATTTATACCATATAACCGAAATAGAACTGGCTAAATAATTTCTGACCTCAGGAAATCCATAGCGATAACATCAATAAACAGCCCCTGACCGTAATTGATCAAAGGCTGTTTATGAAACGCTGTTTAAATTTTTGTTTGCTATATTTTAAGTTGTTACCAGTTGTTAAAAATTCCACAGCCTGGTTATATTAAACCCAATCACATACTGACTCTTTTTATAATCATTTTGGTTATACATGTTGTTGCTCTGCGGTACAATACCGGCATAATTACCTGCAAATACCTGGAAGGCATGAGAGCTGGTAGTTGCTTCCAAACCAAAACAAATATTCGGGTGAGGGTTATTGGTTTTATGCTGTGTTAGCGGCTGGTCATAGCCTGCAATCACAGCCATTTTTTCTGTCAGCTTATACCTTCCCTGTACGGATATGGCCAGATGGTAATTATTCATCTTACTCTGAATTACCCCCTTACTGTCAACATACGCTTCTACATTATTGAACCACGAAAAACTTGGAGCCACCTGAGCAGAAAATTTTTCAGTTATTTTTCTTGCAATGATCAGCTGGTTAAAGAATGAAAACCTATCCACACTGTTTATGAAAAAACTTTTATCTCTTGCATCAAGTACTACATTTCCAAAGTACGTAACACTTACCGGCATTTTACCCGGGGTTTGGTACAGTAAACCATATTTGGCATTAAAGTCAACCTGAATATGGTCTTTGGTCACGCCGGCACCTACAAATAAATTTTTTATCGGTGCATAGTTTATCCCAAGCCTGATGTTGGATGGTGCAAAAAAACCATACAGGTCTTTAATACCATTATTCACTGTTCCAAACCGGTGTTGTATATCAAACTCCAGTGTTCCTTTGACGGGTACCATCACGGTCTGGTTATCTATTATCCAAACACTGCCGAATGTATTTTTAACCGCTTTCACTTTTTTTACTGCAGGAACTTTTGCCGCAGTTGAATCCTGTGCAAGTATATTGCCTGTATTGATGCATAGCAGCAACACAAGGGCAAAACAACTGC
The DNA here is from genome assembly GCA_040007795.1 of Ferruginibacter sp. Lineage (GTDB taxonomy): Bacteria > Bacteroidota > Bacteroidia > Chitinophagales > Chitinophagaceae > Ferruginibacter. The sequence continues at coordinate 6,063 of JBDTUK010000182.1, read as the reverse complement.
GTTTTAAAAACGGGTATTTTATATTTTTAATCTTTTTCATAACGTTCTTTTTAATTGTTTTGAGCACCTTGTTTAATCCATGCAAGAATAAGTGCATTATACTCTTTGTTGATACCACTTACCGGCATGGGTGTTCCTTTTTTGCCTGACATCCACAGGTACAATTCACTACTTTGTGCATCAGCCGCATTAAAATATCCGCCGTTGGATAAAGATGTGAAAGCATTGGGAGCGCTTAAATCAGGAGACTTTCCGCCAGCATTATGGCAACCGGCGGTATTGCAACTGCTATTGAAAATGGGGATTACATCACTGGTAAAACTTACCGGCCTGGTTATTTCTTCAGCTGTATCAAAAATTACAGTCCGATCTTTATAACATCCTGCCAATAAGAATACTGCAGCACCAACCAGAATAGTCCCCATTATTGTTTTATTGCGTAACATGATTTTATGTTTTATATTTTAGCAATTAGGGGTTTTCTATTTTTTAAATTTCAATACCAGGTTAGCTTTAATAGAGTGTGCAATCTGTGCATTTTCAAAAATGGCAAGTCCAAAATACTGATCAGCTAATGATGAAAAATCTACATCATAAACAGTATCACCAGTTGTTAATGCCCTTTTGAATTCCAGGGTCCAGCCTGTTCCGCTAAAAGCAGCCTTACAGGTAATATCCCCGCCGCTGCCGGTATAGCCAACATCATTAAGTGTAACACCTGCAATAGCTTTTGCGCCAAGCCCGGCACCTACTCTTTGGTAATCAGTTCCAACATTTGGATCAATGGTAGAGGCATCACTTAAAGTCAACACTCCATTAGCAGCAACTGCTGTAACCTGTTTCGCTGTACCTGCTGTAACTTCACTATTCATTATCCAATTATTATCAGTCCTGCCAGGAATAAGATATTTTGGTACTGATACATTAACAGCAGGTGAAGATCCGGTAATAGTAAGTGTTTGTGTATTATTTTGATAAACGTCAATACCTGGGTCGCCTTTTCTGCCATTAGGATAGGTATTGTCTATGTATTGGTCATGAAATTGGTTTGCTGCATTTACACCACCTCTTACAGATTTCCAATGCCACATATCAATTTTTTCTGTTGGAAAATTTGTGTAGTGGCGACTGGCACCATCCAGAATGGGCAAACCCGTATGACAGGATTTGTAGCAGGTAGCACTATTCCATCCGGTAACTGAATTATTGACGTTCCAAAGTATTGCAACTTTATCTTCATAAAAAGGTTGCCTTAAAACTGCACCTGTAACCGGGTCAAAATCAAAAGAGTTTTTTTCCTGTGCCCATCTTTGTATAGTTGGATTAAAGTACCAAAGGCCACGTTGAAATGATTTTGTAGGATCATTCCATTCTAACAGGAAATAAACATTAGTGGCATCGTATGCAGATCGCATGGTTACATTCGGAATAATGTTTCCGGTATAACCCCTGAATACATCGCCGGTTACTTCCGGTACGGCTGTACTGAATTGAAGTTTAGTACTATTATCCCACAAACCGTCAACGATACCATCAATAGTTGGCGGAGTTGTTACTTTAATAGATATAAGATCTGTGGAGCTATTGATTACTTGTGCTGCAGGTGTATCCAGCACCTGGTTATCTTTTGTACAACTAACAAAATATCCTATGGCCAATACTATGGTAGCGGTAACCCAAAAGTATTTTTTATGTAAAAGTTTCATAAACTAGTTTTTAAATATTGATAATAAAATGTGTGTTAAATTCAAACGCAAATTATTGCCTGTTTTTTTACAAACCCATGACAATAGTCAAACTAAAGAATGACTACTATCATGCTTTTGTTGAATTTATATACTATCTATCTTACTTAGAATATTTTGCAATAATTTAAATTTTGTCCTCTTTGCAACGACGTTTTTAACTTATCTATTTTACAGGTTGGGGAATTTACTTCAAACAGGCTGCGAATTATTATTACCTTATAACAGGAGAAAGATCATCAAGACAGCAGTAATTTTTTATAGGCAGATTAATGGATAAAAAGAAAAGATAAAAAAAAATGATCAGCAAAAAAGCCTCCTATTTGCTGCCACCAAGGTGCTGATTTATAAAGCCAGGTTATATGAAAGGCAAAAAGAAATAACATCGTTAAGAGATATGGCCGAAATGGAGCTTTTTTAATCAGGTCGTAAATGATAAGCCCCAGTGTTAAAATTTCTATTATTAATACTGAGTAAAAAACAGACCGATCAAATGACAAACTACCGTAAAACTCCAGTGCCCTGCCCGCAGCCGGGCCAAAAACCAACAGTGCCGTTGCAATCATATAACGCATATGGCTGGCACTGTTTTTTCTGTTTATCATAGCCAACAGGTATAAAACAGCAAAATAAACCATACCGGGTATGTTGAGTGCTATCATACCAATATTTTCTTCTTTAGAAATACTGGAAGATAAACGTATATATTTTTCTTTGGAGACCAGGAAAATGGAAACGACGATTAATGGTACTAATATATAGCTGACTTTACCTAAAAATTTATGCCATTTGTATTTTTTATACCTGATTAAAAATGGCTGAATAATGAGCAGTAACATCCAGCTGAGCAGCATAGTTCCATGGAAATGATAAACAAACGAAACGTCTTTGAATACCGGCAGTATTTTTATATACGACTTACTGAATACCCAGATTACGAATACAAAGAGAATAATAAAAAAATAGCCCAGATTTTTGTATGCGCTTTCCAAATGAACCTAATTATATAAAAAAAGTAAAAACAAAGCTATACTAGTTTCTGAGTACATTTTATGATTCTCATTAGTTAAGTCAATGACTTATATACAATTTGCCGGTTGAAAGCATCAAAAGACCCCTTATGACATCCTGAAAGTGAGTGCTGCAAAATCTTCCACACTCAACGCTTCGGCCCTTTTTAAAAAAATCTCATCCTGCAAAACTTCTGCCGGAAATAAACTCTTTACAGCATTTCTCATGGTTTTTCGGCGCTGGTTAAAAGCTGTTTTTACCAATACCCAAAACGCCCTTTCACTTTTAAAATTTAATGCTGTTGTTTTTCTTCTCAACCGGATAACACCGCTTTGTACTTTAGGTGGCGGAGTAAAACAATCATTGCTTACATCAAATAAGTATTCAACATTATAATAAGCCTGTATCAAAACACTCAGCACACCATATACTTTACTGCCTTCTTTTGATGCTGCACGCTGTGCCACTTCTTTTTGAAACATGCCAATTATACAGGGCACCTCATCTTTCCACTCCAGTACTTTAAATAAAATTTGTGTAGAGATATTGTAGGGGAAGTTACCGATTACGGTAAAGGGTTCATCAAAAGGTTTATCCATATCCAAAAAACTCTGATGAATTATTTTATCAGCAAGTGCAGGATATTTTTTGGAGAGATAAACAACTTTTTCTTCATCGAGCTCCACCGCTTTTAAATTAATATTGGCAAAGCCCATTAAATATTTGGTTAAAGCGCCTGCGCCAGGGCCTACTTCCAGCAGGTTGGTAAAAGTTTCATCTTTTAAAACAGCAATAATTTTTTGTATAACCGTTTCATCTTTTAAAAAATGCTGGCCCAGTGATTTTTTATGTGTGTACATTAAAACAAAAGTACTGTAAAAAAAGCCCCTTCCAATCCGGAAGGGGCATACATGAAATCGGGATTTAATAATTTCTACCTTGCCAATACCAGTTTTTGTGTAATTACTTCGCCATTTACAAATAGCTGTAATGAATAAACACCATTACTGTATCTGTTCAGGCCTTGCAATTGCAGGGTATTATTTCCTTTCACCACTTTTTGGGTTGGCAACATTATTATTTTACCTAAATTATCTATCAGCCTTATGGTAACATCAGTTTCTTTCTCCGCAAAGAATATTACAGATACATAATCATTTGCAGGATTAGGCATAATACTAACAAGTGTTTTACTTTGCTGTCTGCGTATCACCAGTATATTGCTGTATTGTATTTCTCCTGCTTTACCTATCACTTTTATTCGGTAATAAATAATATCCTTAGTTACGCTGGTCACATCATCATTAAATGTAAAGCTTTGTGGTTGATTTAATATAACCGGCTGCGAAACGGTACCTGTTTTAATAAAGCTATTATTATCCGTACTTCGTTCCACTTCAAAATGATCAACGTCTTTTGACGCAATTACAGACCAGTTAAGTAATACATGGCTCGACTGTAATACGCCACTAAGCTGAAGGAATTGAACCGGGAGAACGGTTCCTACAAAACGCCAGTCACGGTTAATTTGTGCAGGTATTTTCTTTTGCACCGTACATCTTGAACCCGGAGTTGCATCTCCTGTTAAACCACCACCATTACCCATCATGTAGGATGTTCCTTTGATATTTGTTACAGAGTTCAATGAATCAAAACGGTTATCCAACCCATCACCATCGGTATCCAGACCGGTTAAGGTTATGTTATCATCGGCAAGCCCGTTGAGATTAAAGTCATTTCCTTCTACAATATCCGGCTGGCCATCAGCATCAGTATCCAGGTCCCTGTAATCGGGGGTACCATCACCATCATGGTCATAAACAAATATGCCAGAGCCGCCAAAGCCAACTAAATTATCATAGGTGTTTGCGAGACCATCGCCGTCTGTATCGATAATACCGGGCAGCAGATAACCTGCAGTTGATTGCCCTTCTATATTATCCGGGATACCATCATCATCAGAATCAATATCCAGGTAATCGGGATTTCCGCTGGCATCAGTATTTCTAAGATTCAATGCAGGCATTGCCGATACCGTAGCTGACCATCCATTAGCACCAATCACACCGTCCACAATTCCGTTTAAGTTTGCGTCAGGTAAACCTGCTTCAATAACGTCAACTATACCATCACCATCGCTATCCATATCATAGGCGTTGGGTCTAAGGTCCCTGTCTAAATTTTTATTTGGCCAGGTGTCCGCCTTTCCATCTCCATTTCCATCGGTACCTGTTATTAATAATGCTGTTCCATTTATATACCCATCATGTAAACCATCTCCGTTCGCATCTATAAAGCCATCAATGATACCATTATTATTTGCATCAGGGCCACCTGTTTCCACCACATCCGGTATACCATCATTATCACTATCCAGGTCAAGATAATTAGGAACTCCATCACCATCAAGGTCTGGTTTACCCAGGCCTAAGCCAGTATTATTAGCGCCTGTATTATTTACGTCTACATTTTGTGATAAGCCATCACCATCGGTATCCGTGAAGTTATCAATCTTACCATCACCGTTAACATCTACACCATAGGCTTCAACTACATCCGGTATACCATCATTATCACTATCCAGGTCAAGCATATTTATTATACCGTCTTTATCTGTATCAAACCTGTCATCCACACCGTCACCGTTCGTATCAACACGGCCAGGAAAAGTAGCATCCAGGTAATTAGGTATGCCATCATTATCCGAATCACCATCGGCCTGGAAATCATCATCTATGTAATCATTATTATTATCCTTATATGCTCCAAAAGTTGGATCAACATAAGTTGGGTCATATGCATTAATGACCCCGTTACCATTTGCATCTGTAAATGCATTGGCCATATTACTTTCTACAAAATCAGTTATACCATCTTTGTCTTTATCAATGTCGCAGGAAATATTTACGGTAACTGCTACACAGGTTGTATTATTACAACTTCCTTCAGCCCTTACATAATATGTAGTGGTAACAGCTGGTGTAACGGTTAAACTGCTTCCTGTACCTACCAATGTTGTACCACAAGCTCCGGTGTACCATTTCCAGCTTGCACCTGTACCCAATGTGCCACCGGTAATACCGAGGCCTACGGAAATGCCTGGACAGATGTTATTTTTATTTTTTGTTGCTGAAACTGCTGAAACCGATAATTGACTTACTGTTATAACCTTTGTTATACCTGTGGTTGTAGCAGAACAAGGCGCTGAAGTATTTTCAATACGAACCCAGTAGGTTGTTGTAACCCCTGGTGATACCGTAAGTGTTGAACCCGTTGCGCCTACTATCGGGCTGGTACCTACTACGGC
>JBDTUK010000181.1:0-11787 GCA_040007795.1 Ferruginibacter sp. | reverse complement strand
CCTATCATCAACCGTATCAATATGCTGTCAACCGGTATCCGTACCGATGTGGGATTAAAAGTGTATGGACAGAACCTGGATACCATTTATGCATTTTCCGAAAAAATAAAAAAAGAATTGTTGGGTATTGATGGCGTGAAAGATCTTTACGTGGAGCCTATAACAGGCGGAAAATATATTGACATTATTGTTAAACGGGATGAAATTAGCCGCTATGGCTTAAATGTGGATGATGTGAACAGCGTAGTGGAAATTGCATTGGGTGGAATGCGGCTCACCACAACAGTAGAAGGCCGGCAGCGATTTTCTGTAAATGCCCGGTTCGGACAGGATTTCAGAAATAATCTTGATGCCTTAAAACGAATACAGGTACAAACCATGAAGTTTGGCCCGGTTCCGCTGGAGACTATTGCAGATGTTAAGATATCTGTAGGGCCTCCAATGATCAATTCAGAAAATGCCATGCTGCGGGGTACAGTTTTATTCAATGTAAGAGAAAGGGATCTGGCAGGTACAGTTTCTGAGGCACAAAAAAAACTCAACAGCATGATCAGTAAATTACCCAAAGGGTATTTTATGGAGTGGAGTGGGCAATATGAAAATCTGATACGTAGCGAAAAGACTTTAAAAATGATCTTACCCGTTGTACTGCTTATCATTTTCCTGTCAATGTATTTTGCGTTTCGTTCAGCAAGAGAAGCTTTTCTCAGTTTAATATCCATTCCTTTTGCATTGATCGGCGGTGCGTTCATGATCTATTTCTGGGGCGTGAATTTATCGGTAGCGGTTGCTGTAGGTTTCATTGCTTTATTTGGCCTTGCCGTGGAAACAGGTATTGTAATGGTCATTTATTTAAATGATGCGATGGAACAGTTGGTTGCCAAAAAAGGAAATTCAAAAGAAACGATAACAAAGGATGATCTGAGAGAATATGTAATAGCTGGTGCAGCAAAAAGATTGCGTCCCAAATTAATGACTGTGAGTGTTTCACTCTTTGCATTAATACCCATACTCTGGAGTCATGGGGTGGGAAGTGATGTGATGAAACCTATAGTGCTGCCAATGGTTGGTGGCGTGCTTACATCGGCCACACATATATTATTGGTAACACCACTCATCTTTTTAATGGCAAAGGAATATGAATTAAGGAAAAAAGGGAAGATAGAATTGCCCGAAACAAAACATTAAATCGGTTAAAAAAAGTTTATGAAACGAGTAATAATATTTTTTAGTTTGATCTTTTTTATGGGGGATGTACATGCACAGGATATTCTTCGCATGGAAGAAATTCAATCAGCCATTGAAAAAAATCATCCTGCAATAAAGATGCTGGATGCAGAAGTCCGTTCGATGGATGAAGCTGCCAAAGGGGCTTACAGCTGGATGCCACCCGAAGTGGGAGCAGGCTTTTACCAAACACCTTACAATCCCAACAGGTGGAAATATATGGATGGCCAGACGGGTATGGGGATGTTCATGATCTCGGCACAACAGATGTTTCCCAGCAAAAAAAAGCAACAGGCTGAATTTGCTTATATGAATGCTCAATCATCTGTAGAGAAACAAAAAAAAGGGATAGTAGTAAATGAGTTGCTTTATACAGCACGAAAAAATTATTACGAATGGATCGTAATTGAAAAGAAACTGAAAGTACTTACAGAAAATGATAAGCTGCTCCGTTTTATGATGCAAAGTGCAGAGATACGGTACAAAAATGGTTTGGGAAAGATCAGCGCCTATTATAAAACAAAAGCAGCATTAGGCAATGTAGAGAATATGAAACTGATGCTGGAAAATGAGATCGTTCAAAAAAGAATTGCCATCAATACTGTTATGAACAGGAATGCGGATGAATTATTTAAAGTAGACACGAATTATGTATGGCTCGATTTTAATAAACAGATGTTTGACTCTGTTGCTTTGATGAAACAGCGAAGTGATATAAAAGTAATTGACAGAAGCATTGAAGTAAATAACCTGGAACGTAAATCTGAATTGGCCAAACTGAAACCCGAGTTTGGTGTAAAATATGATCATATGACCGGCTGGGGAAGGCAACCTTTACAATTTTCAGCAATGGTTATGATGAAAATCCCATTGGCAAAATGGTCAGCAAGAATGAATAAGGCAAAAGCTGAAAGCCTGGTTTGGCAAAACGAGGCATTGAAGAACCAGCAACTGATGATCATCAATGAAGCATCGGGAATGGCAAATAATAACTATGCAGAACTGGAGCTGAAAAAGAAACAAATGAAATTGTATGAAAAGGAGATCGTTCCGGCATTGAGAAGAAATTTTCAAACGATGTTATTGGCCTATGAGCAGAATACAGAAGAATTGTTTACGCTTTTTGATGCATGGGAAGCATTAAACATGATTCAGATGGATTACCTGGATCAGTTGATGAAAGGATTAGATATGCAGGCCGAACTGATGAAAATAATGGAACTAAAATAAATTAGTGCGATGAAAAAAATTAAAACAAGGGTATCGATTTTATTTATTGCCGCCTTTCTGTTTGCCTGTAATACCAGCAGCAGCAAGCAGGCAGTCATGTACACCTGCCCCATGCCACAGGATTCTGTTTTTAGTAATAAGCCGGGCAAATGTCCAAAGTGCGGAATGGATTTAATAGTAATGGAAAATAAAAATTCACAGGTGAGTCAGGAAATGAAGGACAGTGTAGTTGTGAAAACAAAAAATTACACATGCCCAATGCATCCGCAGGTACAGAGCGATATTGCCGGTAACTGCCCCATTTGCGGAATGCAACTGGAAAAAGTAGGATCTCCGCAGGAGCCTAATGCTGTTTCACTAAACACTTTATTAAAACCGTCAAATCAACAGGTTATTGCTTCTGTACCGATGGTGCACATGATGGATCGCCTGGAAGATATTGAAATGGAGTCTTATGGTTTTATTACTTATGATACCAGACAGATTGGAGCGGTGTCATCAAATTTTTCGGGCAGGATAGATAAGTTGTATGTTAAATACCGGTACCAGAAGATCGGCAGGGGGCAAAAGATTATGGACATCTATAGCCCGGAATTACTTACCGCCCAGGAAAATCTTTTGTTCCTGATAAAAAATGATCCGGAAAATTTGATGTTTATTAATTCGGCCAAACAAAAACTTTTATTACTGGGCATGAATGGTCAGCAATTGAACAATGTGATTCGTACGGGCAGATCTTCTTTCAGGGTTTCTGTTTACAGCAATTACAGCGGGCATGTTCAGGAAAGCAATACTGCCAGCAGTATGAATGCCATTCAACCTCCTGCTATGAATGCCGGTTCGCTCACTACACAGGAATTATCTATTAAAGAAGGCATGTATGTACAAAAGGGTCAGAATATTTTTTCAATATTCAACCAAAATAAAGCATGGGCGCTGTTAAATATTTTTGCCGAACAGTCGGCTCTTGTTAAAGTAGGTAACAAAGTACGCATCACACCGGAATCTGATCCTCAAAAAGATTTCAGGGCAACTATAAATTATATCGAACCCTTTTACCGGGAAGGAAATAAAACATTAACGGTAAGGGTGTATTTTGATAATTCGGCTTTTAAAATTCCAATCGGCAGCCAGGTAAAAGCTACAGTGTTTGCAGGTGACCGTTCTGCCAATTGGTTGCCCGAAGAAGCTGTGCTGTCACTCGGTTTGGATAAAGTGGTATTTGTACGGGAAGGAGAATCGTTTGCTGCAAGAAAAATTGAAACAGGTATAATCAATAAACATTTGATACAGGTATTGAATGGGTTGGATAAAAACGAAGCCGTTGCAGCCAATGCACAATACCTGGTGGATAGTGAAAGCTTTATAAAAACAAATCAATAACCATGAAAAAATATGTGATAATAATTTTGTTGGGCTTAATTGTTTTTAATTCCTGTAAGACTAAAAAGCAAAATACAGCTCATAGTGATGAATATTATACCTGCAGTATGCATCCGCAAATTATGGAGGATAAGCCGGGGCTTTGTCCTATCTGCCATATGGATCTGATTGTAGTGAAAAGAACCAATACTGCAGCGGATGAGATTTCTTTAAATGATGAACAGATCAGGTTGGGTAATATACAGGCTGATACTATTCGGGATGGGATGATTGGCGATAAAACAATACTGACTGCCACACTGAATTCCAATGAAACAAATGTAAACAGCGTAAGTGCAAGGATCATGGGGCGTATAGACCGGTTGTATTTTAAAGCCCTTGGAGATTATGTTGCTAAAGGTGCACACCTGTATGACCTGTACAGTGAGGAGCTTAACAATGCCAAACAGGAATACCTGGTTGTGCTGGAAAAACAACAAACACTTGATAATTCAATCATTGATTTCAGCCGTATGGTGCAAAGTGCAAAAACAAAATTATTGTTATGGGGTATGAGTGAAGGACAGGTCAATGAACTGGCCCGTACAAAAAATGCAACCCCCCGTACTGCTTTCTTCAGCAGTGCAGCAGGGTTTATTACAGAGCTTCCGGTAATGGAAGGACAGTTTGTTGCAGAAGGAACAACTATCGTAAGGCTTACCGGGCTCTCTTCCTTATGGGCCGAGGCACAGGTATATGCTTCAGAACTTTCCGGTATTGATCTGACAGGAACAGCCCTTGTTCAGATTCCTGATCTCCCCGGAAAAGAATGGACCGGGAAAGTAGAATTTGCCAATCCTGAAATTGCTGCCGACAGCAGGTTAAACCTGATCAGGATAACAATACCGAATAATGACGGGCAACTTAAACCGGGTATGCCGGCCTATGTAACCATAAAAAATAAAAATGTAACAGCACTCACACTTCCTGCCGATGCCGTGTTGCGTGATGGCAAAATGAATATTGTATGGATGCAAACCGGTAAAAATATTTATAAAATAAAGATGGTGGAAACGGGTTTGGAAAGCGGTGGCCGAATTGAAATAAAATCAGGAATTAAAAATGACGACGTGATAATAATTAGGGGTGCTTATTTACTGAACAGTGAATATATATTTAAGAAAGGAGCAAATCCAATGGCGGGGCATGATATGAGTAAAATGTAAATTAAAAATGGAGCATCATTCTCATCTAAATAGCAAAAAAATGAATGGCTTTTAATAAGGTAAATTAAAACATTTAACTAAAAATTTGGAATGATTTTTCAGTTAAGTGTAGAAAGCCTGGCAAACTATTTTCAAAAGAATGTAATTTTGGCAGCGGATCAACCGTTTAGTCGATACTTTGATGCATCCATGGTTTGGGGGCCGGTAAGCGGCAGGATGTTTTATGGCGGGTTAAGATTTAAGATTAAATAATAATGAAGTTCATGAAAAAGATATTGATGTTCTTACTATCATTATTTCAAAAAAAGAAATGTTGTAAATGAAAAAATCATTCTTAGTTATCATTATTCTATTGGGTTCATTGTTAAGCAATGCACAACTTAAAATTGGGGAAGCAGTTCCGGAAATTTCGCTGCCTAATACCAAAGACAGCATTATAAATCTGTCATCCTATGCCGGTAAAGTAGTATTGATAGACTTTTGGGCAAGCTGGTGTGGCCCCTGCAGGGCTGGAAATCCTTCCGTGGTAAGGCTGTACAATAAATATAAAGATAAAGGCTTTGAGGTTTTTGGTGTTTCTTTGGATACCAGAAGTGCTGCCTGGATAAAAGCTATCAGGCAGGATAAAATAAAATATACACAGGTGATTGATAACACCGGTTGGAACTCAAAGATTGCTGAACGGTATTTTGTAGACCAGATACCCACCAATTTTTTATTGGATAGATCAGGTAAAATTGTAGCCATTAACCTGGACGGAAAAGAGCTATTTGATAAAGTAAAAAGTTTGGTAGAATAATTATTTGCCTGTTTTAAAACGGATAGACCCGCCAATGGCAATAAACCAGTCCGGGGCAAATTTGCTGACTCCAAAACCTGATGCAAAATCTAATTTAATATTAGAGTTTGCACAATAGGCTATGCCTGCGTCAATGCTGTTTTCAGGGTTTTCATTTTTCCACGCAGAACCAAATACTTCAACAAATCCAGACCATTTATCGCTAAGATCAAAACCTGTGGAGAAGGTATATAGGTAAGCAGGAGGTTCACCAAACCTGCCCCATTCCATTCCAAGGTTATAAGAGATTGATATTTTTTCGGAAGCGGTATGCTGCATTGCAAGAACGATACTTGCTCCATCTGCTGTGTCTTTATTTAATGTTCTTAGCCTGCCAAAATCATAGTGGGCTATCAATGAAGTTTTCGGCCTTACCCCTTTTTCTTTAAAGAAATTTACCTTACCACCTGCCTGTACACTTTCAATTCCATGCTGCCGGTCTATTATAGTATTATCTTCTTTACCCCTGGAAGTTGCATAAGTAGTTTCCAGCCGTAATTCAAAAAACCTGGTTAATCCATACCTTGTAAGCAATGTAGGGTGTTGAAATTCCATGTCTTTAAATCTTTCCTGGCCCTTATAGGGATTTTTGTTTGCCTGTTTTAAAAACCCCATCTCAAATTGCAGCCATTTTTTGGGCACGGTAGCAGGGCTTTCGGTTTGATCTGGCCGGTCGGTATCAATCTTTTCCAATTGGGCAAAACTGTTTAGGGCACCGAAAGACAGAAATGAAATAAAGAAGAATAATTTAATCATTGTTCTAAAATATAATTTAGTCTTGTCTAAAAATTTAAATAAAGATAAGGCAATTATAAGAACAGCCAAACCTGTTGAAAAAAATAAAAGGGAATAGTTATTTTTTTACAGCTGCTGTACCCGTAATTAATGACTCCAGGTTTTTCTCTTTACAATAAGTCTTACATAAAGTTTCGGCAGTGGATAAAGCGTGGGTTAGTTGCATTTGCCCCCGGCCACAAAGCAGGTAGGCCTTTTTTAACGCTTCCTTTTCATTGGTAGCAGTGGTTTGCAGTAGCGCTTCTTTGATAACAACTACACGGAGGCCATTATCTTTTAGCTTACCCAGTTCTGCTATCATCCAGCTAAGGGCATAAAAACGATTTTTTTCCAGCAGCAGAAAATATTTATTATCAACAGCATCGGGCATAATATTGTAAGGCGATCCGGTAATTTCTTTGGTAAGATATTTAGACAGGTATTTGGGTGTTGTCTTTGCTTTTGATAATTGGATACATCCCTGCAGTGCCTGCGGATAGATACTTAACCAACGTAGTTTACGCCGCAACTCATGTACATCGGTCTCTACGTTTTCAAAATGAAAATCTTTTTGATGTATGAATTCAAGGATCTGGTTAATTGACAGCATGTAAAAATGCTGAATACTTTTGATATCCTCTTTTTCTTTTTGCCAATCTGCTTCAGCTAGTTTTTTTCTTATTTTTTCGATACGCATATTGTCTTCACTTAACCATTCTTTCTCCTTTAATATTTCATTCAGGCTTTGTATCTTTTCCCTGCTTTGTGCCTGTATATAATTTGTAATTGTAGCCGGTATTTTTTTATTGCTGATGAATTCTTTGGCAAAGGAATCATAATAATCAATGGCACCCAGGGTATCTTCCAAAAGTTTAAACTGTGCCTTAAGTTTGGTGAACTTTTTTTTATTGTGTATACCGGCATAAAGTTTTGCCAGTGCTTCCAGCATAAACAGGGGAGTACGGGCATTATTCTGATACAACCACAGGGCAGGATTTTTTTGTTTGGAAGATTTTAATAAAAGCGCCTGCAATTTGTTCAGATAATAATCAAATCTTGCTATTCCATTTTTCATTATTTTAAATTTTAGTATTCGCTTTGATAATTACACTTTAGGGGTTTTCAAAAAAAGCGACATTGCCACCAACCCACTCTTTATTTTTATTGTAGCGGGTGCCAATCATTTTTCCTTTACTTAACCGGGCCAGGTTATGCACCCCTTTTGGCCTTGCCCATTCATTCTTCCAAAAATAAAATAAACGTATCTCTGCTTTGGCAGGTCCATCGGGTGTTTTAATCACATCGGCATATTTTACTTTTTTCTGTAGTATCCAGTTCTCAGGGTCTTTTACAGCATCAATGTCCTGTGCTGTTACATCAATAACCACGCCCATGCCGGCAAAAGAAAACAGCGGTTTTAGAACATAGTTTTCCAGGTCTGCAGGCATTTGTTTTAACTCATTTAGAAAATAGGTTTGTGGTACATAAGGATTGTTAATAAATGGCAGCGTGAATTTGCTGATGCGGTAAAACCAGTTAGGGTGGGGTACCCATTCAACATCATAATCTTTTGTAAGGTTAACTACATCGCCTAAGCCTTCCTGCTTTTGCAGGTCATCAAAAATGAGGCGGTTATAAATTCGTTTTACTTCGGTCTTTGCGCCATTATTATCATAAAACAATTTTTTCCCATCAGCTATTAATTTGGTTAAACAAACCGTTTTAATTCCTAACAGTTGTTCGGTACAATAGAAATCAATTCTTGTTTTTTGCTGTTCCGGAAAAATTTCAAGAAGAATGACATTCTCAGGATTCAAATCCCCAACAATTATTTCTTTTAATAATCGGGTGTAGGTTTCTCTGGTATAACCATTTAAATAAGCCGAAAAGTTGGCCGGAAGATTTGCATATTCAGCAGTCAGTTCCGAATGAAATGCCTGGAATGCAAACAGGGTGGGAAAGCCCTGCATTTCTATCAGTTGCGGTTCCAGTTCCCCTTTTTCATTTTCGCAGATACCAAAATCAAATACAACAAATTCAGCGTGGCTGTTTTCATTCGGCACTTTTACATTGGCCGGGATACCACGATCAGTCAGCGATATAAATTTAGGATCAACGATCACATCAATGATATCCTCACAAGCCCCCAGCATTTTTGCGGTAAAATCTTTCGGAACAAAAACCGGTGTTTCTGCATTTCTGAAATCAAGGGCACCGGGATGCAGCGCATCCAGTTTGGCCATATAGGCATCATATTTTTCTTTGGTAAAATCAGCATTGAATTTTTCCCGGAGTTCTTTTATCATGGAGTTGCAGCTTTAGATTATTAATAAAAATAATCATAAAACATGAATTACACGAATTGCAACGAATTAAGATCAAACTGATCCCTGTAACTCTGAAAGCCAATGCATTTCTGTTTAGGAAAGGGAAAATTCCCCGCTATCTGAATAAAAAGAATTCGTGTAATTCGTATAATTCGTGTTGTAGCGTCTAAACTTCAACCGGTTGCAGACTCTCTACTGCATGAAATAGAAAATTGGGAATGACGTGTGCGTAGGTCCACATGATCTTTTCAGGGTCGTTTAAATGATCGATCATCAATTGCCATTTCTCCAGGCCATAACTTTCGATGACTGTTTTTTTCTTTTCATCTGTTTGCAGGTGCAGGCTCATACCAATAGCATCCGCTTCAGGATGAAATTGTGTACCAATCATATTCTCATTAAAACGAACAGCCATGATTGCTCTTTCAAGGGGTACGTGGGGACGTTCTTTTTCTATGGCTAAAATTGAGGCACCCATCTGCTGCAGTTTATTGTGATTGGGTTCAGTAACCTGGTAATCCCTGCTATCAACAGAATAAAAAGGGTCTCTTAAACCATTAAAGATGACTTCATTTTTTCCATCTGTAAGAAGATGCATAGGGAAGATGCCAAATGCTGTACTTTTTCTTTTACTGATCCTGGCAATATTATAATGCCGGCAAGCCAGCTGAAAAGAATGACAGATAAAAAACACCTGCTTTTTTTGAACGTGTGCAGAATTACCGTTCCAGGTCTCAATTTTTTTTAACCAGGCAAAATATACTTTCTCCCATTCACTTCCTTCGCTTTCCAAAGGGCTGCCCGGGCCACCACTGGAGATATAAATATCATAACTAAGATCGGGAACCTGTTTTTCCAAACGTACTTCAAACTCATCCCAGGTAAGATCCAACTGGTTATTTTCGCCAAATTGATTTAGTATTTCACGAAGGCACCTCATGCCCTGGTTGGCATATCCTTCATACATATCCAGAATAGCGATACGGATAGATCTTTTTTCGGTCCAATTCATGATACAAACATAACAATTTTTTAAAACAAGGCATTTGTAATGCCAGCCATATTTTACTAACGTATTGTGGATTAATCTATGATACAAAACGTTATTTATTTTAATAAGATGATCTAATTCTTCAGGTGTTATGACGAATCTCAGTTTTATGTTTTATTATTTTTATCAACTTGTGTCTGGATAAAATAGCGGAATATGGAATTCAACGAACCGGAATTAAAGCAAGAACAGATTTTATTTAATTATTGTTCTACCTGCCAACCCCTGCCCGGTTCAGAAGAAGAGTTGAAAGAATTTGAAAAGATTCAGGAAGGATTTTCCAACCAGTTTGAATTATTCTTTCCCGATAACCTTGCACCCAAAACTATTGTTGTAATTCCAAGCCTTACCCTTGACCAGGAAGTATTGTCGAAAGTTGAGGGCGCATTACATTATGAAGAAAGATTATTGTGTTTGCTCATGTTGCTGCGTATGCCACGTACCCATGTGGTCTATGTAAGCAGCATTCCTATTGCACCTGTTATTATTGATTATTACCTGCATTTACTGCCCGGTATCACTGGTTATCATGCAAGAGAAAGATTGACCCTTATCAGTTGTTATGATTCTTCCCCTTTGCCACTCACTGAAAAAATTTTACAAAGGCCCCGCCTGCTGGAGCGAATTAAACAAAGTATTCCGGCCGGGCATGTGGCTCATATTGCCTGCTTTAATACTACGGCTTATGAAAGAACACTTTCCGTAAGGCTGGGTTTACCCATTTATGGTTGCGACCCATCACTGGTTTACCTGGGTACCAAGAGCGGAAGCAGGAGGATTTTTATGAAAGCAGGAGTGCCCACTCCTCCGGGCTCCGAAAATTTACAAACCTATGAAGACATTGTACATGCTGTGGCTGCTTTAAAAGATATGTACCCCGATCTTAAAAAAGCGGTTGTAAAATTAAATGATGGTTTTTCAGGCGATGGAAATGCAATATTGAAATACCCGGACCATATTTCTAAAAAAGAGATGTACGATTGGATACATCATAACCTGTACAAAGAAATAATACCTGTAGCAAAAGACCTGAGTATAGAAATGTTCCTCGAAAAATTTGAACTGATGGAAGGAATAGTGGAAGCATTTATAGAAGGTGATCAAAAAGTTTCCCCCTCAGTTCAATGCAGAATAAATCCTTTGGGTGAAGTGGATATTATTTCAACACACGACCAGGTATTGAGTGGGGAGAGTGGGCAGGTCTTCATAGGCGCTTGTTTTCCCGCTGATGCGGCATACAGTACTGAAATAGGGATGCTCGGAAAAACTATTGCCGAAGAGTTAAAGAAGGAAGGAGTATTGGGCCGTTTCAGTATTGATTTTATTTCGGTAAAAGGAAAAGATGCCTGGAAACATTATGCCATTGAAATAAATCTTAGAAAAGGAGGAACAACACATCCTTTTTTAATGCTGCAGTTTTTAACCAATGGCCACTATGATGAAACAACCGGCTTATATAAAACACCTAATAAACAACAGCACTATTATTATGCTTCTGATAATTTGCAGCGTGATTCATACAAGGGCCTTACTCCACAAGACCTGATAGATATTGCGATGTTTCATGGATTACATTTTGATGGAGCTGCACAAAAAGGCGTAATGTTTCATATGATCGGCGCTTTATCGCAATTTGGAAAGATGGGAATTGTTTGCATCGGTGATTCACCCGAAGAAGCCTATTCATTTTATACCAAGACCTTTGAAGTGCTGGATGCAGAAACTGCAGTGAAATAATAAACGTAAACATGA
>JBDTUK010000180.1:0-28240 GCA_040007795.1 Ferruginibacter sp. | reverse complement strand
GCGGAACATATCAATTGATCGCTTCTACTAATTCAGGATGCCCGGATACGGCATTAGTGAATTTGAGTTTTTCGGCAAAGCCAAATCTTGGCACTGATAAAGCAATTACAAAATGTACAGATAGTATTGTTAATTTAACCACATTATTTACAACAACAGGCTTAACAACAGCCTGGACAATTGGTGGAGTTCCGGTAGCTACTCCTGCTTCAGTTATAGCAGCCGGTGTTTATCAATTGATAGGCTCAAGCAATCCGGGTTGTTCCGATACAGCTTTGGTAACTATTACAAGTAATCAACAATTATGTACTGTAATTACGCCGCCATTATCTGAACAAATAATTATTAACTACTGTAAACCTCCAAGTAAATATCCTTGTAACCCTCCAATCAATGATATTCTTCCTGTTTATATTGTAAGAAATTCTATAGCAACTGTCACCGTAATCATTTATAATTACC
Source organism: Ferruginibacter sp. (assembly GCA_040007795.1). Classification (GTDB taxonomy): domain Bacteria; phylum Bacteroidota; class Bacteroidia; order Chitinophagales; family Chitinophagaceae; genus Ferruginibacter. Next base: position 27,778 of record JBDTUK010000180.1, on the reverse strand, counting down.
TAGGCCAAATAGTGTACCACATGAATTTCCAGCATCAGCCGAGTGTACGAACCTATAATATACCAATGAAAAATATCGCTGGTGGCATTTATATTGTAACTGTAAGTATAAATAATGAAAAACAAGATGTAAAGAAAATATTTAGGGTAAATTATTACTAATTAAACCGTAAAAATGAGAAAATTTATCTTTTTAATAAGCTTAGTTCTGCTTACATCAACAGGTTGTAAAAAAGAAGGCCAGGTGTGTTATATATGTTCAGATGCGTTAGGTAATCCTTTACAAGAGACTTGTGGAAAAAACGAGCAAGATGCATTTGATCATTCGGGACTTATTGAGGGTGTTCATGATATAGATAAATTTAGACAGCGTTGCCATAAAAAATGATTGTTCTCAGAGTTGACATATTTTAAAAAAGACATCAACTCTTAAATACAGCCACAAACATAGAATCTGCTTTTTTATCATAACCTTTTAACAATTCCATTTGCAGTTGGTGCAAATGGAATTGTTCTTTTATAAAGTTTACTATCTCTTCATTTTCTTTTTTAAAAACAGAGCAGGTAATATAAATGAACATTCCACCCTTTTGTAATTGAGGAATAACATTAGTAACGATCCTTTTTTGTTTTTCTGCATAGTCAGCAATCATTTCTTCCTTAAAAAAATATAACTGCTCAGGTGTACGGCTCCAGGTGCCGCTGCCAGTGCATGGTGCATCGCAAATTATAATTTGGAATTGGGAATTTGAAATTGGTTTTTCAAGAGCATTCGACAAATCAGCAATTAAAGATTTATATTTTTTCATGCCGGCAAGCAAAAATCTTTTTTCAAGGTTTGACAAAATATTTTGCCTGATATCTGAAACTGTCAATTCCAATTCTCCATTTAAAATATCACAGGCAAGAATTGATTTGCCTCCGCTTGCTGCACAACAATCCCAAACAGTTAATGTTTCATTGATACCAGCCAGGTTCTTTTTCTTTAAAACATCTAACACTTTTTGTGAATTAGAATCCTGTACCACAGCTTCTTTATCCAATTCAATTATTGTATCCAGTTTAGTGGCATTGTGTAAAGCAATGCAATCTTCATCCGGCATATTAAAAGCCAATCCGGCATCCTCCAGTTTCTTTATTACAACATCTTTTTTACCCGGCCTTATTCTTAAAAATAAATCAGGTTGGTAAAAAAAAGAAGAGGAGAATGAATGAAGATCAATACCATCACTTAGTTCATTGATCCATGGAAATACTTTTTTAATATCAAAATCAATAAAAGCAATTTTTTCATCCAGGGGTTTAGCAATTAAATCATTCCATTCCGGTTTGTGAAAAGCTAAAAAATCATTGCCCACCTGTTCACATAAAAAGGTTCCGGTGATTATTTTTTCTTCAATAGAAATATCAGGCAGGGCTTTACCCAGCCGGTAAAAATTATAACAAAGCGTTGCAATCTGCTTCCTGTCTTTAGAGCCGTATTTTTTATTGGCAGCAAAATATTTTTTCAGGAACAAAGAAAACGGCACATCTCCCCTGTTTGACTCAATGATCTTTTTTGCCGAGTTTAAATATGAATGATAGCGCATGGTATTTTGCCAGGAAGGCGAAAAGGCGGAAATAAAGAAAAAGATTTAATGAAATATAGTGACAAGAGCTATCTTCTTACCGGCAATTAATTTTATAATTCCAGTAAACTCTTCACCGGATCTTTTCCAAATAATAATAATTCAGGATTTTCCAGCAGTTCTTTCACTCTTACTAAAAATCCTACAGATTCCCTGCCATCTATAATTCTATGATCATAACTCAAAGCCAGGTACATCATTGGTTTTATAATTACCTGCCCGTTGATAGCCATCGGCCTCTCCTGTATCTTGTGCATTCCTAAAATAGCCGATTGCGGAATATTAATGATTGGCGTACTCATCATTGAACCAAAAATTCCACCATTGGTGATGGTGAAAGTTCCTCCAGTCATTTCTTCGATGGTCAATTTATTTTCTTTTGCTTTTGTGGCCAGCTCAACAACTTTTGCTTCAATACCTGCCATACTTAAACTTTCAGCATTGCGGATCACAGGCACTACCAGACCTTTGGGTGCACTTACTGCAATAGAAATATCACAATACTCATGGTATAAAATATTTTCTCCATCAATATAAGCATTTACAGAAGGCCATTCCAGCAAGGCATAAGTACAGGCTTTGGTGAAAAAACTCATAAAGCCAAGGTTTACGCCATGCAACTCTTTAAACTTGTCTTTGTGCTTAGTTCTTATTTCCATGATGGCGCTCATATCTACTTCATTAAAAGTAGTCAGCATAGCAGTTGTATTTTTTGCTTCAACCAAGCGCCTGCTGATCGTCTTACGCAGGTTGCTCATTTTATCAACACGTTCATTCCGCCCAAATAAAACTGTACCCGGCCTTCTTCCCGGGTTATTTAATGCATCCATTACATCCTGCTTAACAATTTTTCCATTACTGCCTGAGGGAGTTACTTCTTTTACATCAATTTTTTTATCTGCAATGATTGCAGCTGCAACAGGTGTAGCTTTTACTTCGGTTTCGGGTTTTGAACCTGCCTGTCCGGCAGGCAGGTTTTGTGTTTGGGGCTGTTGAACAGTTGCAGGTTTTGCTGCTGCAACTTCAACTTTTTCAACTTCTGCAGGTTTCACTGCATCTGTATCAATAGAACAAACAACATCGCCAATATTTAATGTATCGCCTTCTTTGGCAATGATCTTAATGGTGCCTGCCTGCTCGGCATTTAATTCAAAAGTTGCTTTTTCACTTTCCAGTTCTGCAATAACCTCATCCCTGTTGGCCCAATCTCCATCTTTCTTATGCCATTTAACAAGGGTTACCTCATTAATACTTTCGCCTACTGCAGGAACTTTTATTTCGATTGACATCTGTTATAAGTTTACTCCCGATGCTATGGGGATGTGCAAATTTCGGGGAAATTTAAGGATTATTAAAATTGATTTCAACTGGCGAATTAAGGCTTGAGTAAATAGTATTAGCCTTGCAGTCACAAAAAAACCTGCCAAAGCAGGTAGGATTAATAAAAGAAGTTAAAGGATAAATTTTATGTACCCAGGTATGTCTTTAATAGTTTGCACCGTGATGCGGTCCGTAGCTTAGTAATGGCCTTATCTTTTATCTGCCTTACTCTTTCACGGGTAAGGTTAAAGTGTTCGCCAATATCTTCTAAACTCAAAGCATGATCAACACCAATGCCGAAGAAAAAGCGTATCACATCTTTTTGCCTTTCGGTTAATGTACTCAGCGACCGGTCAATTTCGGTTTTAAGAGATGCTTTGAATGCAAGCTCATCATCAGTATTTGCAGCATTGTGGTTAACCAATACATCTATCAGTGTACTTTCTTCTCCATCCGATAAAGGCTGATCCATACTTACATGGCGTGCAGAAATACCTAAGGTTGCGGCAATCTCTTCCGCATCCATATCCAGTAAAAAAGCCAGTTCTTCCGGAGTTGGCTCTCTTTCAAATTCCTGCTCCAGCTGAGAATAAGCTTTGCTGATACGATTGGTTAATCCAACTTTATTTAAAGGTAAACGTACAATCCTGGATTGTTCGGCCAATGCCTGCAAAATACTTTGGCGTATCCACCAAACTGCATAAGAGATGAATTTAAATCCACGTGTTTCATCAAAACGCTGTGCAGCTTTTATAAGCCCAAGATTTCCTTCATTGATAAGATCAGGTAAGGTTAATCCCTGGTTTTGATATTGCTTGGCAACAGATACAACAAACCTAAGGTTTGCTTTGGTAAGTTTTTCCAGGGCAAACTGATCCCCTTGTTTTATTCTAACTGCCAATTTTACTTCTTCTTCCGGAGTAATTAATTCAACTTTACCAATTTCCTGCAGGTATTTTTCTAAACTCTGACTCTCCCGGTTGGTAATTGACTTAGTGATTTTTAGCTGACGCATGCTCATAAGTCGAATGGTTTAAAGGTTAAGTTCTAAAAATAGATATGGGTTAATAATATGTTAAAAAGATTCACAGTTATTAACGTAATTTATACTATTAATGATACGTTACCAAAAAAAAAAATCTAAAAGACTGGATTTCAGTAGCTTAAAACACTTTTTGTTTAATGTTTAATGTTAATAAATAAAACAAGAAAAAATAAATAAATAATTTGTACTGTGGATTATTTTGTTATTATTGCAACATTGCAATGATAATTAAACAACAAGGATGAGTAAGAAAGTTTTATACACGTTAGAATACCCTGTTAGATGTTCGCCAGGCATACTATATGATTTTTTAAGAACCCCCGCAGGATTGCAGGAATGGTTTGCCGATAAAGTTGATGAACGTGATGGCATGTTTAGTTTTAGCTGGAACGGTACAGAAGATAAAGCAGAACTTTTAGAAAGTGAAGAAGATAAATTTGTACGTTTTCGCTGGGACCATATGACAAAAGATGAATACTTTGAATGGCGCATTGATAAATCAGAAGTTACCAATCAAACCATTTTAGTGATCAGTGACTTTGCAGAAAAAAAAGAAATCAAAGATCAGAGCCAGTTGTGGGAATACCAGGTAAAAGAATTATTTCACCGCCTCGGAAGCTAAGTTTTTATTAATCTCATTATATCAGCAAAAGATCTTTCCAGTAGCCCAGACATATCTTTCCACTGTTGTAAGTTGAACTTCACCGCCAGTTTCACGAATTGTTTTTGCATGATGATCTGTTCGAATTCTTTTTCGGTAAGCTGATTTACGGAAGAGTAATTATCTTCTTCAAAATAGTGCTGCCACTGATTTTCATTTACACAGATGTAAAAATTATTCTGTACCAGTACATCTTTGTTGTTGCAAATATTTTCAACAAATATTTTTTTATACGTTCCAGATAACTGAAGTGTCATGCTGAAAAAATTCCCCCACCAGAACATAGTACGTACAGCAAATACATTTTCTGTATCAAAGCAACGGGGATAATCCAGAAGCACATAAGGAAGCTGTAAATAATTTTCTCCCTTTGAAATTTTTGGGGTTGATTGTAAAACTTCTGCAGGCAGCCAATTACTTTCTTCTTCTATAGTTGTTTTTATAGTGTCAGCTAAGTTGCCAAATAACCGATAAACCTTATCAATTATGGTACGTTTCGTTAAAATCCAGTCACTATTGTTTACCAGTTGCAGTTCCTCATCAGAAAGGTTTAATTTTGAAATATCGTTCATAAGAAGCATCAAATTACTACAATTTAATTTTTATTACATTTCTTACCGGGCATGATAAAAAAGTTAGATAAACTTATCCTTAAATCTTTTATAGGGCCGTTTATAATTACGTTCTTTATTGCGCTTTTCATATTGCTGATGCAAACCGCATGGAAGTATCTTGACGACCTGGTAGGCAAAGGTCTTGATTTTGGCACAATAGGATTGTTCCTTTTTTATATGAGCGCTACCCTGCTCATACTTGCGATGCCCATTGCCATACTTATTTCATCCATAATGACCTTTGGCAACCTTGGCGAAAGTTTTGAATTGGTTGCCATAAAATCTTCGGGAGTTTCTTTGTTACGTTTTATGCGGCCTTTAATATGGGTAGCCATACTATTTTGTGGTATCACTTTTATGTTTGCCAACTATGTGATACCCTATGCCAATTTAAAATCAGTAGCCCTTTACAATGATATTGTTTACACGAAACCGGCTTTTGATCTTAAAGAGGGGGTTTTCTTTACTTACATTCCTAATTACGCCATTAAAGCAGCAAAAAAAGACGCTGACGGAAAAACTATTCATGATGTTTTGATCTATGAGCAGACCAATCCGTTACAGAACAATTGCATTATAGCAGAAAAAGGGGTAATGCGGATATCAGATGATAAAAAATTCCTGGAATTTGATCTTCAAAATGGCTATCGCTACCAGGAGACCGCATCTGGTAATGATTCCACCAATGAATATATCCGCCTTGGCTTTACTTCTTTTAAAAAATTATTCGATCTGAGTTCCTTACAAAAACAAACAACCAACGATAGCATTTACAAGGGCAATTTCAGAATGTTGAGCGCCAGCCAAATCAGCTATTCCATTGATTCGTTGTATAAGCTGAGTGATAGTTTATCAGTTAGATTGAACAAATCGCTCACCACCAATTTACGCAATACTGCTGTAAATGACAGCGCATGGGAAAAAATGCCGGCTGCATCCTATTCAAAATATAACCGTTTTGATTCTGTTGTAACCGACTCTGTTCGTATTTTAGTAAATGATGCAGCTATTGCAATTGCCAATAATTTAAGAAGCAATGTTGAAAGCACCGGTAACGAAATTGAAAACCGTAAAACTGAAATCATTTATCATAAAATTGAATGGCACCGGAAATTTTCCATATCAATGGCCTGCCTTGTACTATTTTTTATAGGTGCCCCATTGGGTTCCATCATACGAAAGGGGGGATTGGGAATGCCCCTTGTGGTTGCCATCATTTTCTTTTTGATATTTCACCTGCTGAATATGTTTGGAGAAAAATTTGTCAGGGAAAGTATCTTATCACCTTTTATTGGCATGTGGCTGGCCGTTTTGGTATTAACCCCCGTAGGGATTTTTTTTACCTACAAAGCCATGCACGACTCACAGCTTTTCAACAAAGAATTTTATTATCGCTCTTTCAAACAACTACAGTTTTTTTTCAGTAAATTTAAAAGACAATCATCCGTTTAAAAAAATACATCATGACAAAACATACATCAACAAACCGCAGAGAATTTATTTCTACCTCAGTAAAAGGAGGTTTAGCCTTAAGTATTGGCTTGAGTGCGGCAGCCCCCCTATTGGCATCCTGTGCGCCCACAAAAAATATAATCACATCCGCCATAAAAACCGGGTTTGACCAACAACCATTGCCCTACAAATACGACGCATTGGAAAATATTATTGACGCTATGACGATGGAGATACATTACAGCAAACATGCTGCGGCTTATTCAAAAAATCTAAAAGATGCTGCACTGGCCGAAAAAGTAGATACGAATAATCCTTTGGAAGATGTGCTTGGAACTATTTCAAAATATTCAGCAAAAATGCGAAACAATGGCGGCGGGCATTATAACCATGAAATGTTTTGGCAATGTATGCAACCCAAAAAAGACAACAATGCACCAACAGGTAATGTGTTAACAGCAATAAATAAAACCTTTGGTTCTTTTGATGAATTTAAAAAACAATTTACTGCTGCAGGGGCAACCCGTTTTGGAAGCGGATGGGCGTGGCTATACATTGATACGGCTAAAAATCTGAAGATCGGTTCTACACCTAACCAGGACAACCCATTAATGGACCTGCCTACCGGACAGGCAGGCATCAGTGATATTAAGGGTTTCCCGTTACTTGCACTGGATGTTTGGGAACATGCCTACTATTTAAAATACCAGAATAAAAGAGCCGACTATATAGATAACTGGTGGAATGTAGTAAACTGGAATTATGTTCAACAAAGAATGGATACTATTAAAATGTAGTTCTTCTTAAAGTAATCATCCATGAAAAAATATACAATTCCCTTTTTCCTTTTGGGTTCATTGGTAATGGTTTATGTAATGACCAAAACCGGGGCAACATTAAAAACTCCGGATACTCTACATGGCATCCTTGATCTTGAGTTTGCTTATAACACTGCAAAAACCACGGCTGCTATTGATGCATGGACCCCTGCAGATAATATTGCGGCAGCCAAACTTAATACATGGCTTGATTTTTTATTCTTATTTTTTTACTCTCCATTTTTATTTTTTGCCAGCAAAAAAATCGCACAAACATTTAATGCAACTGTTGCAAAAGCAGGTCACCTGATCGCCAAAGGCGCTTTACTTGCAGGCTTTTTAGATATCCTTGAAAATACAGGAATGCTTCTTACACTAAATGGCCATACATCAGCCAGCATTGCTTTTCTTACAACTTTTTTTTCGGTAATAAAATGGGGACTGGCATTAATTGCTGTGCTGTATGTATTAACCGGGGCACTGGTATTGGCTTTCCGAAAAATTAAAAACTAAACAATTGTTCTTTAAATGGGCTCAGCCTTTGTTTTAGGCAGAACCAGAGGTAGGTCCAACTAAAACAAAGGCTGATAAACTTGTCTGCTCCAGGCAGACTGACAAACAATCTGGTGCAAATGTATATGAACCAGCAAACAAAAAATCAAGAGATTCTGTAAAATTTTGGTAAAATAATTACCGGCAAAAACTCCTACATTCGTTATCCGGTATTTCATAACTCATAACTCATAACTCATAACTCATAACTCATAACTCATATGCAAGTTTGGAAAGATTACCAGGAAAAAAATAAAGACCGTTTTTTAAATGAGATGCTTGACCTGCTTCGCATCCCGTCTGTTAGCGCTAAAAGTGAACATAAACCTGATATGCAAAAATGTGCCGAAGCCGTAAAGAAAAGTTTACTGGATGCCGGTTGTGATAAAGCGGAAGTAATGCCAACAGATGGCCACCCGGCTGTGTATGGCGAAAAAATCATTGATCCATCCAAACCAACCGTATTGGTATATGGCCACTACGATGTGCAACCGGCAGAACCTTTGGAATTATGGACGAACCCACCTTTTGAGCCAACGATAATTGACGGAAAAATATTTGCCCGTGGCAGCGCTGATGACAAAGGCCAGTTCTATATGCATGTGAAGGCGCTGGAAACACTGGTGAAGACAAATTCAATGACAACCAATATTAAATTCCTGATTGAAGGTGAAGAAGAAGTTGGCTCACCAAACCTTGGAAAATTTGTAGCAGCGAATAAAGCATTATTAAAAGCCGATGTAATTCTTATCAGTGACAGCTCCATGCTGAGTATGGAAAATCCTTCGCTGGATACCGGTGTTCGTGGATTGAGTTATATACAGGTGGAAGTGACCGGTGCTAACAGGGACCTGCACAGTGGTACTTATGGCGGTGCAGTGGCTAATCCCATCACTATTTTAGCGAAAATGATCGCCAGCTGTCATGATGAAAATAATCATATTACCATCCCGGGATTTTATGATGATGTGGTAGTGGCCGGGCCGGAAGAAAGAGCATTGATTAACAAAGCTCCCTATAATGAAAAAGAATACATGGATGAACTTGGTGTAAAAGAACTCTGGGGCGAAAAAGGTTTTAGCACTTATGAAAGAACCGGCATCCGTCCAACGATTGAATTAAATGGGATTTGGGGTGGTTATATTGGCGAGGGTGCAAAGACAGTTCTTCCTTCAAAAGCATTTGCAAAAATTTCTGCAAGATTAGTTCCCAATCAATCATCTGATAAAATAACAGAAAAGCTATTGGCTTACTTCAAAGCTATTGCGCCAAAGTCTGTTGACGTAAAAGCAGAACTGCATCACGGTGGCGAACCCTATATGACACCGATTGACAGTAATGGATACAAAGCCGCTGCAAAAGCGGTGGAAACAACTTTTGGAAAAGCGCCCATTCCTGTTCGTGGTGGTGGTAGTATTCCTATCTGTTCTATTTTAGAAAAAGAATTGGGCATCAAAATAATTTTTATGGGCTTTGGTTTAGATAATGACAACCTGCACAGCCCCAACGAGAAGTATAATATTGAAAATTATTACAAGGGGATTGAAACCATTCCCTATTTTCATAAGTATTTTGCAGAGATGAGTTGATCTGGTGATTCGATGATGAAGTCCTGCAAAGAAAAAATTTTTAAAAACATATCCCTGTAAGAAATTACCGGGATTTTTTTTGGCACCATGCTATGTTTTCACTTTGCCCCGTGTTTAGCAGCGGAACTCACCTCAAAAATGTGTGATTAATGTAACTGTTTTATGGCATTGTGTAACATAATGGGGATAGAGAAACCAACCTTTGTAAGCGAACTGATCTGATAAAATCATACCAAATGAATATATAAGAAATCCTTTCACGGCAGGGTTTTCGCCAGGTAGATCTTACAGTAAAATTAACTCCAAAGCGAGGTCACGGTATATGAAAACTCCGTAACCATTTAGGGGTCGCTCAGACTGATTGGTTTTGTTGCTCAAATAAAGTTTGCCTTCTTTAAGTGTCATCATCAGACTTACAGAAGAAGACTACACAGTAACAGCATTGACATTAAACATACAAGAACCATGATTACTATTAAAAAAGAAGGTGTTCTGCTAAACCCAACTGAACTGGTTTTTGAAGACGAAGGGGTTTTAAATCCTGCTGTAATGCAGGTTGGAGATACCATTCACATTTTTTACAGGGCATTGCGCAAAGGCAATTATTCTACCATTGGTTATTGCAAATTAAGTGGGCCATTAACAATAACTGAACGTAATGATGCTCCGCTATTAAGCCCCCAATTTGAGTATGAATCGCACGGTGTTGAAGATCCACGTATTGTTAAAATTGAAAACCTTTATTACCTCTCTTTTACTGCTTACGATGGAATAAATGCAATGGGGGCATTGGCCACATCAACAGACTTGAAAACTTTTGAGCGCCATGGCATAATTGTACCACAAATAACTTATGAAGAGTTTAGCCGTATTGCCGAATGCAATGCTCACCTTAATGAAAAATATGAACGTTTTCATATTCACAATAACATACGCAACAATCCAGAAAAGAAAATGTTGTTATGGGATAAGAACCTGATCTTTTTTCCCAGGAAAATAAACAATAAACTGTATTTCCTGCATCGCATAAGACCTGATATACAAATTGCTGCTGTAAATGATATAAAAGACCTTACCAAAGCATATTGGGAAGATTATTTTTTACACCTACAGGAAAATATCATACTCTCCCCAAAATACGAACACGAAATAAGTTATATAGGTGGAGGCTGCCCACCCATAGAAACAAAAGAAGGTTGGCTGTTAATTTATCATGGTGTACATGACACTACGGAAGGATACGTGTATTCCGCCTGTGCTGCATTACTTGATCTGGAAGATCCTTCCAAAGAAATTGCCCGTTTGCCTTATGCTTTGTTTAAGCCCGAGTTACCGTGGGAATTAAAAGGAGAGGTAAACAATGTTGTATTTCCTACAGGAACTGCAATTTTTGATGATACCTTATACATTTATTATGGCGCTGCAGATAAACGTATTGCTGTGGTATCGCTGAATCTTGTTGAATTAATAACCGAATTGCTGGAGCATAAAGTTTCTGCAACAGAATTTCCTGTGCCAAAAATGACTGCCCTTGAAAACTAATGAAATTTTAATGCTAACTTCTTTTCCGCCACGCAAATGCGGAATAGCTACTTACAGCCAGGATTTAATAACTGCCATAGAAGATAAGTTTGGCGATACCTTTTCTATTAAGGTATGTGCATTATTAAAAAAAGATCCGGATTTGGAATACCCGCCTGAAGTAAAATATTTTTTAAATACCTGGGATGAAAATGATTATAGTATAGTAGCCAATAAAATCAATGATGATGATGACATCAGTATCATATATATACAGCACGAATTTGGTTTGTATGGTGGCGAATACGGCGCTTATTTATTAGATTTTCTGGCTACCGTTAATAAACCGGTCATTACAACTTTTCATACGGTATTACCTGGCCCTGATGAGCACCGCAAAAAGGTCATTCAACAAATTGGAAAACTATCCGATTGTTTGATCGTAATGACTCTTGGCTCTGCCACAATATTGGAAAATGAATATGAAATCGCAAAAGAAAAAATTGTTACAATTGCACATGGAACCCATTTAATAAAATCAATTCCAGGAATTGAAAATCAACTTCCCGTTTTTGAAAACAAAAAAATTCTTTCAACATTTGGTTTATTAAGCGAAGGGAAAGGGATTGAAACAGCACTTGAAGCGTTGCCTCAAATAATAGCTGAATTTCCGAATGTCATTTATTTTATCATTGGCCAAACACATCCTGAAGTTGCAAAGCGGGAAGGAGAAAAATACAGGGATTTTTTACTTGAAAAAGTACGCCAGCTCAAAATAGAAGAACATGTGGTTTTTATTAATAAATATCTTCCCCTTAATATCCTGTTAGAATATTTGCAGCGCACCGATATTTATTTATTTACTTCAAAGGATCCACACCAGGCGGTTAGTGGTACTTTGGCTTATGCAATGTCTGCCGGCTGCCCTGTAATTTCAACCCCAATTCCTCATGCACTGGAATTGCTGGATGGAGCCGGTGTTAACTTTGATTTTGGGAATGCGACTCAGCTGGCAGATGCTGCGATACTGCTTTTGTCAGATCCAAAATTAATGGAAGAAATGCGAATGAATGCCTTGCATAGAATAAGTCCTACTGCCTGGCAGAATGCAGCCATAGCACACATTATATTGGCAAAAGAAATAATGGGGGGCAAAAAAATTGTATTGAACTATAAAGTTCCTGTCATTTCATTATCCCATCTAAACCGGATGACCTGTGGTTTAGGAATGATTCAATTTTCAGTAATTGCCGAACCAGATAAAGCATCCGGATATACACTCGACGATAATGCCCGGGCCTTAATTGCCATAGCAAAACATTTTGAACTCACTGGAAAGTTTGAAGACCTGCGCTTAATTAACACCTATCTCAATTTCATTATTTTTTGTCAGCAAACTGATGGTACATTTTTAAATTATGTAACTATCGATAAAGAATTTTTTGGCAAAAACAAAGACGAAAATCTTGAAGATTCAAACGGCAGGGCCATTTGGGCTTTGGGAGAGTTTTTAGCGTCAGGGCATTTACTTGACTTTCAATTGCAGGCAAAAGTTGAAGATGTTTTTAAAAGATCAATACCCGTTGTTGAAAATTTCCAATCTCCACGGGCTATAGCTTTTGCTATAAAAGGCCTGCATTATTACAACAAATTCAAAAGTGATATTTCTATTATTGATCTCATCACAAAATTAGCCGATAACCTGGTTTCAAAATATCGTGGCATATCCATCAGCGATTGGCATTGGTACGAATATTATCTAACCTATGCCAATAGCCTGCTGCCCGAAGCGATGCTGTTTGCCGCCAAAAGCACGGGAAGCAATTTATATAGAGACATTGCCAAAGAATCCTTTGATTTTTTATTATCAATCATTTTTAAGGATGGAAAAATAAAAGTAGTTTCTAACCGCGGTTGGCATCACAAGGGAAAAGATATTAATCAATTTGGGGAACAACCCATTGAAATTGCTTATACCATATTAGCCTTGGATTGTTTTTACAAAGAGTTTAAGGATAATGAATATATTAATAAAATGAAAATCACTTTTAATTGGTTTTTGGGAGACAATCATCTGAATCAAATAGTTTATAACCCTTGCACAGGTGGCTGCTATGACGGGTTAGAAGAACATCACGTAAATCTAAATCAGGGTGCAGAATCAACTGTGAGTTATTTGTTGGCAAGGTTAACCATTGAAAAATATTTTAACCCGGTGATAATTAATGAACATATCGTTGAAAATATACCTGTAATGGAGACTTTCTACCCAGTGGAGTTTTAATCAGAATAAACTTAATGTCGTTCTGAAACTGGTTGATAAAAAATCAATCGAAATCAAATATTTCCTTAAAGGAAATTTTCATAAATTCATGTATAAATCATTAATGGGGCATATTAATGGGGCATCTGCATTTGCAGGTGTAAACAAAGTTTCGTTTACCTCATTTTTGAAAACAAGGTGAGGCCAGTCTCTAAAGCTTGTTAAACCAGAAATATAAATAAATTTAATCTTGAAAAAAAGCATTCTTCTTTTATTGCTTATTATAAATTTAAAAGCGATGTCTCAAAGAACTGTTCAAGGCGAATATTATTTCAGAAAGACCGAAATGGTTTCCGGTTTTAATTTTTCGGCTGATGGAAATTTTCAGTTCTTTTTTACTTATGGCGCTGTGGATAGAAACGCCACCGGTACTTTTAAGGTGGAAGGAGATACATTAAAACTCAAAAGCGATAAAGAAGCCGGAAAGGATTTTACTATAACCGATCAAAGCAAACAGGCAACCGGTTATACCCTTGTATTTAATCATCCCAACAAATACCTGGTAAAAAATATCCGCTGCCTGTTTATTGAGAATGGTAAGGAGCAGGAAGCTTATACCGGTAGTAATGGGGAAGTGCATGTTGACCTTGCACATTGCGATACTATATATGTACAGCATCTTTTATACCCCGACATTGCTACGCTGGTAAAGAATAAATCAAATGATTACAACAGTTTTAGCCTTAACCTCAACCCTTCACTGGAGCAGGTAAGCTTTAAAGGCATTGATCTTAAAATTGTCAGTGATAAAGTCCTTACCTGCATTCCAAATTACCTTTTCGAGATGCCAGACATTAAATTTGTAAAACAATAAGCCAAGCCTCCAGCCATTGTCTTTCAGGCAAAGAGTCGTAATTTGCGATACACAAAAATTGAAATTATGATCCCGAAATTATACGCCGCAGCTTTTATTTCTGCCTCCCTTCTTCTTTCCTGTGCAGGAAACAACAATAATGATTATATAGATAAATCATTAATCCCTCCTGCTGCTGAAAATAAAACGGTGCAAACAACAGATAATGCATCAACCGCAGCACAACCAATCAATACACAACCTAACAATATTACCGGAAGTGCAACTATACCGGCAAGCAATGAGGTCAATGTTATTTCCAATACAAATTCCGTAAAAATAAATCCCCTAACAGCTAATGTAAAACTTAACCCTGCACATGGCCAGCCCGGCCACCGTTGCGATATTGCAGTTGGCGCTCCCTTAGACAGTAAGCCCGTTCAGATAAATACACAGCAGCCAACTACCATAACTACTACACCGCAGCCAGTTGCACAAACCACAGCGCCGGGTATGAATCCGCCACACGGACAACCCAATCACCGTTGCGATATTGCAGTTGGTGCACCATTGAACAGTCCTGTAACGCAGGCCGCAACACCTGTACAAACTACAGTTCCACCGGTTACTGTTGATCCGGCTGTTGTTAAACCTCCAAAACCAGACAGTTTAAAAAATCAATAATATTTTTTAGCATTTTAAGCAGATCTTCTCTTTATGCCTTTATAAATTGTCTCTATGAATAGATATCTGGCAGTAGTTTTAATAGTTTTATTATCAAAACCTTCACAAGCACAATTACCTGTTCCGCCTGATACCATTTTTAATTTCATTAAAGGACATTCTATACACCGGAATACAGTAAACTGGTCAAATGTTTATGATAGCTTTAGAGAAAGGTTGTTTGCTGCTAAAACAACAAAGGATACGATGAAAAGCCTGGTCTATGTTTTTGAGCAGCTCAACGATGTTCATTCACAGATGTTCCTGGATAACCAGTATTACGGGCACTACAAAGTTTATGATGATTCAGTATTAAAAAATCTGAATCCAATCATTAACAGGTCGAAAGAACAAAATGGAACAATTATTACGGCTTTTTTAAAGAACAAATACGTTTATGTGTTGGTACCGGGAATTTTTGCACAGGGAAATGCTATTAATGAATATGCCCAAATAATAAGCGACAGTATTTGCAGGTATAACAAACAACAGGTAAAAGGGTTTATTATTGACCTGAGATTAAATTCAGGAGGGCAATTGAGTTCAATGATCGGCGGATTAAATCTATTACTCGGAAATAATTATTTAGGCGGATCAGTTGATGTCTCAAATACTGAAACCAGAAAATTTGAATTGAAGAATAATAATTTTTATATCGGCAATGCTCAAACAACTTCTATTGTCAATAAATGTAAATATGATCATTCTAAAACACCGGTTGTTGTACTGATTGGCCCGGCAACTGTAAGTTCGGGAAGTATTACAGCTATTGCTTTTAAACAAAGGGCCAACACTTATTTTATTGGCGAGCCAACAGCCGATGGATATACAACCGGGAATAATTATTTTTTCTTTGGAAATAATTTTATGCTGAACCTGGCCACCGAATTTAACCAGGACAGGCTGCATAATATTTATAAAAATTCAGTTTTACCCGATAAATTGATAAAAGCAGGTGATAATTTTGATAACCTGTCAAATGATGAAAAAATAAAGGCTGCATTGCTCTGGTTAGCAAAAGCTAACCCGTTAAAATAACTATGCAAAAGTAATCTGTTGCCCTTGAAGTGGTTGCATTAAAAATCCATTATTGTGAATAACTTAAAGTGGACTTCCTTATTTTTTTCGATTTTAAAATATATTTTTATACCAGCTTATTACATCAACCTCTTCCACAAGTATCCTTTGAACAGCCAATCACTCTAATGGCATTTTTCCCTAACTGTTGATTCATCCAATATTATCCTTTGAATTACACTTCGGTTTATTTCATTGCTCAGCCTTTTTGGCGCAATGAGTCAATGAACAATCTTTCTGTGAAAAACAACCGTATATAATTTTAACTGAAAAACAGGCAGGGTTTCTTTTAAAAAAGAAAACAACAGGCTGCATTAAACACATAAGAAGGAATCTAAGTATAATTCAAATTTAAAACAAAGCATATGGAACATTTATACACCGTACACACAAAAATGATACAGGATAAAACTTATTATTTTGTAAAGAAGATCATGGCGCTTCCTGAATTAAAAGGGCTGGCAGATGTAGTAGTTGGTTATGGTATGCATACGGATTTTGAAAAAGCCTGTAGCATTGCTGGTATAGATAACAGTGAATGCCGCAAACAACTTTTACTTGAACTGGGTGAAAGAAACAGGCCACAGAAGGCCCCAGTTGAAAAAAAGCGTACTGTAGAAATTTCAGAAAGTGTAAACCGCTGGCTGGCTGAACGGGGTGTAGAAGTACTTAACTGATTCGGATAAACATGGATTTGGATATATATAAAAAGCCCGCTTTGCAGCGGGCCTTTTTTTGTTTATGCTTGCTGTTTTAATTTTTTGTCAACCTGGCACTCTGAATATTACCTTGCCCATCATCATACTTAACTATATATAATCCTGAAGAAAGATTCTTTATGTGAAGCTGAGTTTGATAAGTATCCGGCATAACAATAACGCGTTGCAATACTTTTCCATCGGGGCTAATTAAACTGATGATTGATTTTTCTGAAGCCCTTTTATGCTGTATGGTTACCTGGTCAGTTGCAGGTACCGGGTATATTTGTATCTGTGCATCTGTTTGCTCTTTGGCATAAACTTTTATGATGGGAGTATATTTGCTACGGCCATCAATATCTACATTTTTTACCCTGAAGAACATGGTTTGTACCTGTTTTGTGTTATAGTCAAAACTATAAATATCTTTTCCCGAAGCGGTTACATAACCTGCATTAGTAAAGTCAACACCATTGATACTGCTTTCTACATAATAACCTTTTACATTTATTTCTGTCCCCACATCCCACAAAAGTTTTATAGTCCCATCAGTATTTTTCCGGGCAACAAACCCTTCGAATGTTACCGGTAACGGGCCACCTGCAACAGACAGGGAAAGGTCATCGAACGAAATATTACCATTGCGATTAGCGAAGAAAGTAAATTCAAAGCGAACTATTCTTCCAACTATAAGATCTGCATCAGTTAATAACAGACATATATTTCCTGCATTAGCCGGCAAAGAAGTATTAGTCGGGCCATTAGCTGTGGTAGCAAGTATCTCAAGTGGAGGACTGGTAGATGCAGATATAACCCGTATCCTGAATTTCGTGTTATTAGGTGCAGAATATTTGAAACCCACCGTAACCCTGCCTGGTTCACTTATAACATAATTAGGCGATATAAGGCTTCCGTTTCTTACACGTATACCATTGTTTTCTATTTCGGCGCCGGCAACAGCATTCCAGAAAAATGAGACATCAGCTGCATCTGAATATATGCTGGGTGAACTGAACCCTTCATCTGAGGTGTTGAAATTCCGGAAAACCGTACAATTGGTAGCAGTGGTAACAGTGGTAGGATATTGTGCAATGGCCGCAATTCCCGAAGCAATCATTATTGCCAATAGTAAAAACTTTTTCATAATTTTTTTTTAATTGTGTAAGAGATATTTTTCCTTCAATTGACTTTTAAATAAAGTCAAAAAAGAAGTTTTTGCAATGGAATTGGATTTTACTTGTTAAAGGCCCGAAAGTAGTTTTACAAACGAATTGGATATTGACTCTTAAAAGTCAAATGAAGTTTTGCAGGGGGATTAGATTTTGATTTCCAGTATGTAAAGATGAGTGCTATCAGGTCTTGAATTGTTACAGAACTCTGCTTATTGTTTACATCATTCACATAACGCAATTAATTGCAGTATGATTCCGTGATCTTAGTATGAAATCAAGCGATAAGTTGTTTTATGTAGCAACTTCACTTATTTCTCTTGCCAGGAATGTTTATTGGGAGAAAGTAATAATAATGATTATATGACGGGCTTTCATAAATACCCCTTAAAAAAGTATTAAGGTTTTTTAAAAAGAAAGCCTCACTTATTAAAGTGAGGCCCATACTCAAAAATCCAAACACAAACAAAGTTAAATGCCAATCTACCTAAGGCAGATTGGCAAAATTATTTTAATCAGGTTTTTTCCCTTCTAAAAAGCTATTGATTGTACTTATCTCAGCCTGGTTGTTATCATCCGTTTTCACAGTGTAGTTACTGTAAAAACTTTCTACATCTGCAATGGAATTGTGGAGTTCCATATTGCGGCGAAGGTAAGCAGGCACCGTTTCAAACTCATTATTAGGATCGGCTGCGTTAATGTTGAACGACAAGTTACGCAGTTTTGCAATTCGATCCATCGCCCTGCGCCGAAGATCCTCAGTTTCGTCCTGCATGGCAGGCTCCTCAACATTGGAAATCATGATGGGCTGAGCTTGTTGTACATGTTGCTCCTCCTCCGCCGCTTGATGGGATTTTACCACCAGCTGCATTTCAATTACAGGTTCGTCTTCCTGCTCTTTATCTTGCAACTGCGGTAGCTCATCAATCGGATTGGATTCTGGTTTTGGCCTCTCCTCCACATAAATTTGCGAAGGTTTAGCCAGGTATCCTCCAGACGAAGGAGGATTGCTAGCATCTTTATTAACTACAGGAATATTTTTTTGGGTCTTTGTTTCTGCTGGTTTATCAACGGGTGGAGGACTTTGTGGAATGTCAAATTCAATAACAGGAATCTGATCTGATGACGAAGATATTTCAAAAAACACCGGAGTTGTATCCAACTTGTCCCCAGTAGTTTTACTTAGTAGTTTCACTTCAATTTCTTCTTCTGTTATCTCTTTTAATTTGGGCATCAGGTCTTCTTCAACAGTTTGCATAGCCGGTACTTCAGTGATTTCGGCAATTGCATTTTCTTCTTCCTTTTCATCAAATTGTAAAGTAGGCTGCTCCGTTAATTTTCTTTTATCTGCAGCCAAAAGCTTTTCTTCTTTTGACGGCATCTCTAATGTCATCACAATTTTCTCATCTTTCGTTTCAATCTTTGTTTCTGGTTTTTTCTCAAACGGGTCTTTATGTTCAAAACCTGTTGCAATCAATGTTATACCTATCTGAGCACCTAAACTGTTATCATAACCCAAACCTAATATCACATCTGTATCATCACCAGCCTGGCTTAATAAATAATTTTGTATCACTTCCACTTCATCCATGGTAAATTCATGTTCACCTTCTGCAGAATTTATATTTATCAGTATCCATTTAGCGCCACGGATATCATTATCATTCAGTAACGGGGAATTGATCGCATTCTCAATTGCATGTTGTGCCCTTTCTTCGCCTTCGGCAGATGCACTTCCTAAAATGGCCACACCTCCATTACTCATTACAGTACACACATCAGCAAAGTCAACATTGATCTGGCCGGTACTGTTTATTACATCAGTTATACATTTTGCTGCAGTTGCCAACACGTTATCTGCTTTTGCAAAGGCTTCTTTCATTTTTAAATTACCAAACTGGTGGCGCAGTTTATCGTTACTGATCACCAGCAAAGTATCAACATGGTTTTTCAGCAACATCACACCTTCCTCTGCCTGTGCAATTCTTTTTTTACCCTCATAAGCAAAAGGTGTAGTAACAATTCCTACGGTAAGTATGCCCAGGTCCTTACAAATTTTTGCAAGTATTGGAGCACCGCCTGTGCCTGTACCGCCACCCATGCCTGCAGTAATGAAGGCCATCTTCGTGTTCACTTCCAGTATCCGTTTTATTTCTTCCAGGCTTTCTTCTGTTGCCTGCCGGCCAATTGCCGGGTTGGCACCAGCGCCCAAACCCTGTGTAAGATGTGGCCCAAGCTGAATTTTATTGGGCACTTTACTTAGCGCCAGCGCCTGCGAATCTGTATTACAGATAATAAAATTCACGCCTTCGATACTTTGTGAAAACATGTGGTTTACTGCATTGCTTCCGCCGCCACCAACACCAATTACCTTGATGATGGAGGATTGTTCTTTAGGCAAATCAAAATGTATCATAGTTGTTTGTTTAATTAATGCTGCATTTTTCAACGCTGCAATTAGTAATTAATAGGTTGATATTTTTTTATTTTCAACATTAAATCTCTGGTCATCATTGTTGCGTCGCACTCTTGTACTGTTTCAGCTATGTTCATCCGACCTCACCCTCCTTCTCCCTCTCCTTGAAGAGAGGGAGCGGTACATTGAACATGTCCAAGCATCATCTCTTCCACATCATCATTATATCTTCTTCAACAATAATTCAAGCCATATCTTTTTATAAAACCGCAATCTTCGCTTCTATCTCCCAGTTCCCTCTCCTTAAGGAGAGGGGTTGGGGTGAGGTTTTTAAAGCTTTGCGTCTTCCTCTTCTTTGAACAGATCGATCAGTCCATTTTTAAATCCATCCATAAAAGTTTTTAATGATTTTCGTTGTTTAACTTTTACCGTGGTACTTTCATTAGCAACATCCAGTGTTTCATCAACAGGTTGTTGTTGCAATGAACCCGGTATCTCGATCTTCTTAAATTGCTCTTCAAATTGTTTGTTCTTGTTCTCATAATCATTATACCCTTTCAATATTAAACCGATACAGGTACTGTACATGGGTTTGGCCAGTTCTTCAATATGGCCGCCTGCTAAATGCTCGTTGGGATAACCGATCCTTGCATTTAAACCGGTAACATATTCTGTTAACTGAATTAAATGTTTCAGTTGCGATCCGCCACCAGTCAATATCACACCACCATTCAACATGCGGGTGTCTAATCCAACCTGTTTTAAATGATAAGTGACAAAATCCATGATCTCACTCATACGGGCCTGGATAATACCGGCAAGATTTTTTACTGAAATTTCTTTTGGTGCCATTCCACGTAAACCGGGTATAGTAATAAATGCATTTGATTTTGCTTCATCGCTGAGTGCACTACCGAATTGTATTTTCATTTGTTCGGCCTGTGTTTTTAAAACCCCTAAACCGGTTTTAATATCATTGGTAATATTTTCTCCGCCGAATGGAATTACTGCTGTATGTTTTAAAATGCCTTCATAAAAAACAGCCAGGTCGGTTGTTCCGCCACCAATGTCAACAATAGCAACACCTGCCTCCAGGTCCTGGTCGCACATTACTGCTGCTGCAGATGCAAGCGGTTGCAGCACCAGGTCTTTTGTTATAAGTCCTGCTTTTTCAACACTGCGGTTTATATTTCGTATCGCATTTTTATCACCGGTGATGATGTGGAAATTAGCGCCCACTTTCACACCGCTGTATCCAATAGGATTTGGTATATTTTGAAAATTATCTACAGTAAATTCCTGGGGAATCACATCAATGATCTGGTCGCCTGCCGGAATATAGGTCCTGTATTGGTCAGCAATCAACCTGTCAATTTCTTCCTGCCTTATTTCTTCTTCAATTGATTGTCGTACAATGTCACCACGTGTCTGCAAACTTTTTATATGATGACCTGCAATACCTACATATACTTCTCCGATCTCTAAATTCGGATTAGAATCGTAGCAATTCTTTAAGGCCATCTCAATGGCTTTAATGGTTTGATCAATGTTCAACACCATACCGTGTTGCACACCATTACTGTTGGCACGGCCAAAGCCAAGTATTTCAAGCTTGCCGTATTCATTTTTGCGTCCGGCAATAGCAGCAATTTTGGTGGTGCCGATATCCAGACCTACGATGATGGGTTGTTCCTGATTCATAATTGTATGTTTTGTGTTTGTGTACCCTATCTCCGCCTGCTGGCGGAGGACAAGGATGTTTGTTATTGTTTGTATTTTGAGTAATTAAGTTTTCTATTCATAAATATTTTCCCTTTATAACATTTTCCCCTTTAGGGGATAGGGGTATGACCATTTTTTTTAGGCATGATTGCCTTTGGCTCTTTTGCGCCCTTTTTTATAGGGGGCGGTTTTTGCACAGGTTTTACATTTTGGTTTACCGCATTTTTTCCCGGTGCGGTTGTGGCCGGTTTTAAACCAGGTGGGGTGATCGGCTCACCTTGTGGTTTCGGTTTTTCAAAAGTATAGGATGGTTGTGCAGATTCGTCACGCTGGATGGATTGCTGTATCATACTGCTGTCAACAGTATTGCGATCATTATCCTGCTGTATAGTTTGCAAAGAATCATTTGTTTGTTTGAGTGCTCTTTCCACAATAAGCCGCATCATCTGTAAGGTTCGTAAAGAATCAGCCATGATATCTTCTGTCCCTTTCCTTTTGGCTACCACCTGGTTTTTATACTGCACATTAATTGCACTATAAGTATTCCACCCGGCCTTAATCATTATTTCTTTATAAAAAATTTTCAGCTTACTTAATTTTTCTTCCACATAGGTGCCATCACCAAAAACAATGACCTGGTTACCGATCTTTGGTACCATCTCAAATATTCTTTGCGGCGTTACATCTACCTGCTCGATCATGGCCATGCTGAATGAATCTTTTTGTATAGCAAGACTTAAAGTTTTAATATCCATCAGTAAACTGCTGTCAGCTTTCGAAAGCACTTTCCTGTCTGAAGGAAAATTGGTGAACACTGGCAGGCGGGCCGAGAACTTTTCACTCAATGGCAGCATGGCTAGTTCGTTGTCAATGTAAAAAGTTGTGCCTGTTGTTGTAAATACCCGGGCAACCGGTTCCCTCTCCTGCACATTTACCTGCAGCACTTCATTATTATCAAAGAACAGTTCTGCGGCTTTTATCCATACATCTTTTTCCAGTTCTGCTTCCATCCTCTTTAAATTAAAAGAGCCAATAGCTTTGCCAACCGGATTTTCTTTTTCAATAGCTACGATAGAATTCAGAATGTCTTTTTTATCTACAAAAAAATTATTATTAACCCCCTCAATATTTATTTCAACATCCTTACAATGATGAGCATCTTTTATTTTAATGGCAGCCACCAACAAAACAACGGCACCTGCACCAAAGGCAACCCATAGTGTGGTCAAAAGAATGTTTTTTATGCTGTATCGCTTTTTCATTTTAGCCGCCCCCCTCTATCTCTCCCAAGGGGGAGGAAAAGGAGAAGATTATGTTTTATTAATTCTTATTTATTAATATTTCTTTTATTGGTTCAACAAGGGTATCAATATCTCCAGCCCCGGCTGTAATTAATAATTCTGTTTTATTTTTTTTTATCCATTCCAGCAATTCTGTTTTATCCAACACTTTTTTATTCTTGTTTTCCATTTTATCTAAGATCATTTCGCTGCTTACACCTTCCATTGGTAATTCCCTGGCCGGGTAAATCGGCAAGAGGATCACTTCATCTGCCAGGTCAAGGCTTTCTGCAAAACCATCTGCCAGATCCCTCGTCCTGCTGTACAGGTGTGGCTGAAAAACAACTGTACATTTTTTATCCTTAAAAAGATCTTTAGCACCCGTGAGCAATGCCCTCAACTCTTCCGGATGATGTGCATAATCATCAACCATTACCTGTTCCTCATTTTTAATTATATATTCAAATCTTCTTTTCACTCCCCTGAAATCTGCCACTGCATTTCTTATTTTATCATTATCAATCTCCAGGTAATGCGCCACCGAAATAGCTGCGATCATATTTTCAATGTTATGCAGCCCTCCCATGTTTAAAACCACATCACGCAATTCCCAATACTGCATCACTACATCAAACCGGTAACTTCCATTTATCATTTTTACGTTGGCGGCATACACACTTGCATTTTCGTTGTACAAATGAAAAGTAAGATGTTCATGTGCTTTCAGTTCTTCTGTTCTTTTAAGTCCATATTTGCTCAACAACAAACCTCCGGGTTTTATCCTTTCAGAAAACTCAATGAATGCCTGTTCCATATTTTCGGCAGTGCCGTAAATATCCAGGTGATCAGGATCCATTGAACTGATGATGGCTACATCAGGACTTAATTTCAAAAAACTTCTGTCGTATTCATCAGCTTCAACTACACAAACATTTTTTTCGCTGCTCCAGAAATTGCTGTTATAGTTCACTGCAATTCCACCTAAAAATGCATTGCAACCATATTCACTATGCCGCAGTATATGTGCAACCATTGTACTGGTGGTGGTTTTACCATGTGTGCCGGCAATGCATATATTAAAAGAACTGTTTGTTATAGCACCCAGCACATCACTCCGTTTTACAACGCTGTACTTATTTTTTAAAAAATAATTCAGCTCTTTGTGATCTTTTGGAACAGCCGGGGTATAAACTACCAGCCCTGCTTCTTTGTCAATGAACTCTATATTATCTTCAAAATGAACTGCTATTCCTTCTTTTACCAGTTGCTTTGTTAATACAGTCTCTGTTTTATCGTATCCACTTACAACAACTCCCTTCGAATTAAAATACCTGGCCAGCGCACTCATCCCGATACCACCTATTCCCAAAAAATATATTCGCTTTATGTTCTGTATATCTGTCATTTTATACTCCCCAATATTTCTTTTGCAATAATTTTATCGGCATTGGTTATTCCCAGTTTACTAATGTTGTTTTTTAATTCTTCCTGTTTATTTTCATCTTTTGATAAACTGATAATGGCGGGTACCAACTGTTTTAACGCTTCACTATCTTTTATCATTATGCCAGCATTTTTATTAACTAATTTTTGTGCATTTACCGTTTGATGATCCTCGGCTGCAAATGGAAAAGGCACAAATATGACAACCTTCTTCATTACACATAATTCAGCAATAGCCATTGCACCGCTCCTGCTTACCACCAGGTCTGCTGCTGCATAGGCATATTCCATCTGGTTGATAAAATCATTTGCCCAAATATTGCTTTTGCCCGCCGCTCTTTCCTTTCCCCTTGCTGCATAAGGTTTGCCGGTTTGCCAGATCAGCTGAAGATTATTTTCTTCAAAAGCTTCCAGGCCTTTATCCAGGGCTTCATTAATACTTTTGGCACCAAGACTTCCCCCGGTTGAAAGAACTGTTTTTTTATCCGGGTTCAATCCAAAAAATCTTATTCCTTCTTCCCTGGTAACCGTAGTTTTTGAAATAGTTTCCCTTACCGGATTGCCGCTTACCAGTATCTTATTTTCCGGAAAGAATTTTTCCATTCCATCAATGGCTACAAAAACTTTCGTTGCTTTTTTGCCCAACATGATATTGCTCCTGCCTGCAAATGAATTACTCTCATGAATGAAAGAGGGTATTCCTTTTGCCTGTGCAAAACGCAACACCGGAAAACTGGAATATCCGCCAACACCAATAACTGCTGTTGGTTTAAACTTTTTAAAAATTCGCCTTACCTGTATAAAACTTTTAAAAAGTTTAAAGGGCAAACCAATATTTTTTATCAAAGAACTTCTGTTAAATCCTGCTATATCCAATCCTTCAATTTTAAATCCTGCCTGCGGTATTTTTTCCATTTCCATTTTCCCCTTTGCCCCAACAAACAGAATTTCAGTTTGTGGTTCCAGCTTTAGTATAGCATTTGCTATTGCAATTGCCGGAAAAATATGCCCCCCTGTTCCTCCACCTGCTATGATGATCCGACCCCCAGCCCCCAAAGGGGGGATTTTGACATCTTTATTTTTAATAGACTCTGCACTTCCCATTTTACTTTTCAATGCGTTTTATAGTAGCAATTCCGTACAAGAGAGTGACACAACGATGTTCAGTTAAGAACTAAAAGCTTGTCACAAAAAACTCATCACAACATTTTTAAGTCAATCAATCTTACGCCTCAGTCTCCTCTTTAGTTCCGCCTTTAGGGAACGGAGGGAGTGCCTTTCCTTCCAGTTGCTCCACATTTCTTGCAACACTTAAAATGATACCGATAGATAAACAGGTGAATAGAAAACTACTTCCACCCATACTTACCAAAGGCAATGTAACACCCGTATTAGGGAAAGCATCTACTGCTACTCCCATATTTGCTATGGCCTGAATCACCAACGTAAAACTTAGCGCCAGTGCTAAAAAGGCACCAAATGCAAACGGGCATTTGCGATACAAACGAATGCATCGATACAAAAACAACAGGTAAATAAAAACCATGAACACAGCGCCAAATAAACCATACTCTTCTATAATAATTGCATAAATAAAATCGCTGTAACTATGTGGTAAAAAATTACGCTGTAAACTGTTTCCAGGACCACGTCCTATAAAGCCACCGTTTGCAATGGCAATTTTTGCCTGGTTTATCTGGTACAATTTTTCATTGTCATCTTCTTTATTGCTGTACACAAAAGTTTGAATACGGCTTACCCATGTTTTTATCCTTCCTGCATTAAAAATTGAAGGAATATCTTTTGCCTTATGTGCTGTTTTATCATAGGAGCTCACTGCCAGAATAAAAAGTAAGGCGACAGGGATTAAGGCAATACCCATTGATAGTAAAATATGCTTTGTGTTTACACGGCCTATAAACATCAGCATAAAACTTGTTGCCCCCACTAATAATGCTGTTGATAAATTTGCAGGCGCAATCAATAAACAAATAATTACTACAGGTGCAGCAACAGGTAAAAATCCTTTTTTAAAATCTTTAATGACATTCTGTTTACGGCTCAATAATAAACTCAGGTACATAAAGAGAGCCAACTTTGCCAGGTCGGAAGTCTGCATGGTCATGTTAATTACCGGTAGTTTTATCCAACGACTTCCTTCATTTATTTTTTCTCCAAAGAATAAAGTATATATCATTAACGGAATAGAGACCAGGAATAAGATTTTAGCTACCCTTGCATAAATAGTATAGTTTACCCGGTGTGCAAAGTAAATAAGCGTTACACCCAAAATGATAAATGCAAACTGTTTAAACAAATAGCTTTCTGCACTCTTACTGTATTTATATGCCAAGGAACCGGTACTGCTGTACACAACCAATAAACTTACCAATGCCAGGATAACAACAATAGCCCAGATAACACGGTCGCCTTTGGTTTTGCTTACCAAATTGCCACCCATATTACTGATGTTGGGCGTAAAGAAAGTTTTTATGTTTATTTGTTCGGACATTTTACCCGGCCTCACCCCAACCCCTCTCCAAAGGAGAGGGAACTGGAAGTTGGCAGTTTTAATTTTTATACTTCTTTTTATTAATCAAAAAATCTAAATTTTCATTTCCTTATTGTTCTTCTCCTCAATCAGTTCCCCCTTTAGGGGACGGAGGGGGTTTTATAATTCTTTTACCGCTTTTTTAAATTGATTACCCCTGTCTTCATAATTTTTAAACAGATCAAAACTTGCACAGGCAGGGCTTAACAACACTACATCTCCTTTGCTCGCAAAATGAAAAGCTGATTGTACCGCATCTTTTGCATTATCTGTATTCACCATCAGCGAGACAATATCTCCAAATGCTTCATGAATTTTCCTGTTTTCTGATCCCATACAAACGATAGCTTTTACTTTTTCTTTAACTAATTCTTTAAGTAATGA
>JBDTUK010000179.1:0-10958 GCA_040007795.1 Ferruginibacter sp. | reverse complement strand
ATTGAGGGTCCTTTAAGAGATGGGTTTGAGATATTGTTAAACGATGCTATAAATTCTTGAAAAAAAAAATTAACAAAATATTGGTATTCCCAAAAAAAACTTTACTTTGTGTAAGTTTTACACATTTACACTGTGTATTTTATACGCATTGATAAATCAGATTGCTTAATTATTAAAAAACTAATGCTTGTTTTATGAGAAAAACTCCCCAAAAGTTATTGGTGTTATTTTCGATGATGCTGTTTTCAATAACTGCATTTTCGCAGAATATTATTACCGGTAAAGTAACTGATTCAAAAGATGGTTCACCTGCTTCTGGTGTAACTGTAACTGTAAAAGGTACAAAAAATGCTACCCAAACTGCAGCCGATGGAACTTTTAAAATTAATGCTGCAACAAATGCTACACTGGTTTTTACTTCTGTCGGGTTTGCCAGGCAAGAAGTATCTGCTGCCGGAAAGGCAACAGTTGATATTAAGTTGGTACAGAATGACCAGCAACTGAATGAAGTGGTTGTGGTTGGCTATGGTACCCAGCGGCGCCGGGATGTTACAGGTGCGATAACTAAAGTGAGCAGTGAAAAACTGAACTCCATATCTGTTCCCAGTTTCGAAGCAGCCTTGCAGGGCAAAGCACCAGGTGTACAGATCCTTTCGGGAAATGGTCTTGCAGGATCTGGTTCAGTGGTCCGTATAAGGGGTGTAGGTTCTATTTCAGCATCCGGCGATCCATTGTACGTTCTTGATGGAATTCCTATAGTCTCTGATCAGTTTCTACGTGGAAACGGTGGTGCAATGAACCAAAACCCGCTTTCTTCAATAAATCCCGCAGACATAGAATCGGTTGAGATTTTGAAAGATGCAGGTGCCACGGGTATTTATGGTTCAAGAGGTGCGAATGGTGTAATTCTCATTACTACTAAAAGAGGTAAGTCGGGTAAGCCTCAGTTTAATTTTAATACTAAAATAGGAATTGCTACATACGCTAAAAGGCAAAAATTTGTAAACACCGATAAGTGGTTGCAATTACGCCAGGAAGCATGGACCAATGATGGTAAAACAGGTGAGGCTCCTTTACCAGGTGGTTATACATTTGCTACAGCAGCTAATAACAACACCGACTGGTGGGACCAGCTTACGCAAAAAGGGTTTATTAATGAGAACAACCTGAGTATGACCCAGGGTAACGATAAGCTTAAAACATTTGCCAATCTAACATACAGCAATAACGAAGGCTATATTAAAACAAATAGTTACGAAAGGTTGAGTGCCAGGTTGAATGTAGACTATAAAATTTTAAAGAACCTCAAGGTTTCACTAACATCCGGCTACAACAGGGGCATTAATAAACGTGTACCGGCTGCCTGGGATGGAGGAATTGGCGAAGCGATGAGCAGTGCATTGCCTTTCTTTACTGTTTACAAAGGAGACGGTTCTTATTTTTTAAGCGGCGCTAACCCGGTAAGAAGAATACAGGAAACAAAAAGACGCGAAATTGACAGCAGGTTGATCGGCGGTTTAGGATTAGACTATGAACCCATTAAAAATTTATTTTTAAGAGCAACCGGTTCTATTGAATATACCAATTCTTTTGATGATATCTATGAATCGAGTAACTGGATCAATCAGCCGAATGCAGATTCGGGATATGCAAAACGCAACCCATATTGGGGCAAAAATATCAATGGGAACTTTACCGCAAATTATCTTACACAACTTGGTAAAAAACATAAATTCAATTTTTTAGCCGGGGTAGAGGCTCAGTCTTATGTGAGAAAAGGATACCTGTTTGAGATCGGAAATTTTGCAGGAGAACCTTACTGGAAAAATAATTCTGGCTACAGGTCAAGGAGAAATGAAATTGTTGATCAGCGAAACTCAGCCGGGCAGCCTACAACCAAGGCGCAGGAAGAATATACCTTCAAAAGTTTTTTTGGCAGGATAAATTATACCTATGATAACCGCTTTGCGCTTCAGTTGACTGCAAGAGTTGATGGTTCGTCAAAATTTGGGACTAACAACAAGCATGGCTTTCACCCTGCTATTTCAGGAGCATGGACATTGAGCGAAGAGAGATTCATAAAAAATATCAAACAGATAAATTTCCTGAAACTACGTGCTTCTTACGGAATTGTGGGTAATGCAAATATCCCTTCCGGCCAATACTTTGCCAATTACCAGGTTGGCGGTATTGGATATAATGGGAACTCAACTACTTATTTGAACAACGTAGGAAATCCTGATCTGCAATGGGAAACATTAAAGAATACAGATGTTGCTATAGAATTTGCATTACTTAATAACAGGCTTACAGGTGAAATTGCTTATTACCATAAAGCATCTACCAATTTGCTTATGCAGCCGGGTATATCGCCTTCTACAGGTACCGGTGATATTTACCGGAATTTACCTAATAGTGTAATTGTAAACCAGGGATTGGAAATAAGTCTTAATTATAAAGTGATTCAGGGTAAGGATTGGAAATGGACTGTCGGAGGTAACATAGCACGCAATGAAAATAAAGTGAAGAAATGGGAATTAGGTCCTGATGCTGTAAGTGGCGGAACCAATGATACCAGGGTAATTGAAGGCCTTCCGTTAGGGGTTAATTACCTGGTTCGTTATCATGGTGTAGATCCTAAAGATGGTTTACCCATCTGGCTGGATGCAAATGGTAACCAAACCAAAACTTTCTCTTTAAACCACCGTGTTTTTGCAGGCAGTGTAATGCCGGATTATATTGGAGGCTTTAATACAACCGTTGAATATAAAAGATTTGAACTTTCTGCACTGTTTAGTTACGTAATTGGTGGAAGTATCTACGATAACTCCGGCAAATACCAGTTAATGGGCGTTTCAAAAAAGAACTGGAATTTCAGGGAAGATTTTTTAGACAGGTGGACGAAACCAGGTGATAATGCAAAATACCCTCGTCTTACTTATGATGCTACAAACTATCCGGGTTTACCAAGTGAAGACCAGTTTAATTCAACTATGTTTTTACACGATGCCAGCTATTTACGGTTGCGTGAATTAACGATTGGTTACAGGGTTTCGCCAAATACCTTAAAAAAATGGAGATTAAAATCTTTACGGGTTTATGCAACAGGCAGCAACCTGTTAACCTTTAGTAAATATCCTGGTGGTGATCCGGAGATAACCCGTGACTTTGAAAATCCGCAGGATAGGAACTTAAGTCCTAACGTAACTTATTTAACTGCGCCAACCCAACGCACATTTATCTTTGGAATTAACCTTGGTTTTTAACTCATTTAATTTAAGCAATATGAAAAAATATATTTTATCTACACTTGCACTGGTTATGCTGTTAACTGGTACAATATCATGCAAAAAATTCCTTGAACGTCCGCCTGAAGGCCAGCTTACTGAAGAAGAAGCGCTTAAGACTGAAGCCGATCTTTCAGCCTTCAGCAATGGTATATATACTTTATTAGGTGATGGGGATTTTTTAAGCGGCAGGCACCAGGTACTGAATGAATTATTAGGTGATGAATATAAAGGTGACAGGTTTACCGGAGATTATTCGGAGATCTTCCGCAGGCAAAATTCATTTTTTGGAGGAACAAGAGATGCTTATTATAAAAAAGCATACCGCATTATTGTTGATGCAAATATTGTCCTGAAAAATATTTCACTGGCAAGTGCTTCCAAAAACAGGATAGAGGGTGAAGCCAGGTTTTTCAGAGCGTTAGCTCATTTTGAAATGGTTAGAATGTTTGCTCAGCCATGGGGCTTTACAAATGATAACAGTCATTTGGGTATTCCACTAAGAACAGAATACAGCCTGGAATCATTGAACAGGTCGTCTGTAAAAGAGGTCTATGACCTGGTACTTTCGGATCTGTTGGCAGCAGAAAATTTATTACCTGATGCGCCAGCCAATGGTAAATATTATACGGCCACTAAATGGGCAGCCAAAGCTTACCTTGCCAAGGTATACTTTCAGCAAAATAACTTTGCCAAAGCATACCAGTATGCCAATGATGTTATTGCCAGTAATAAATTTGTTTTAGATGCTACTTTCGATAAAAGATTTTCAAAAGGATTAAGTACAGAAGGCATTATGGTCATTGCCGATCAAACGACACCAAACCAATATAATCCCGGCGGAGAACTAAGGAATAATTTCAGATCAGACCTAGGCATACCTGGTTTTACATTTACCGACCAGTTTTATAACCTTGCAACTGCTCGTCCTGCGGATCTAAGAAAAGCCTGGTACAGTAATTCATTACAGGCGGGTTACAATGTGTTAGCCAAATACAATAAAAACTTTTTCGATCTTCCACTTGTTCATCTTACAGAGATGAAACTGATAAGGGCAGAAGCAGGAGCAGAAGTTGGCGGTGCTAATTTAGCAGTTGCTATAGCCGATATTAACCAGTTAATGACACGTGCTTATGGCGGTACAACTTTTAATTTACCACTTGTAGCCAGTGCAGCACTTGTAATTTCAACCACACGTACCGAAAGAGAACTGGAAATGGTAGGAGAGGGGAACCGCACACAGGAAATAAAAAGAATTGGTGCAAGAAACGGTACTAATATTGACCGCAGAACTTCAGTTTGGAACTGTCCGGGTTTTATATTGCAATTTCCAAAATCAGAGAAAGATGCAAATGCATCATTTGTACTTAACCCCGAAGGAGGTTGCTTCTAAAAATATTAAAAAAAGTAAAAACAGATTGTATGAAACATATAAATAAGATAGCAATAGTGATGATGCTGGCAACTATTGTATTTGTATCCTGTAAGCCAGACAGTATTGAAGATATGGGAGGAAAAAGGGATTTGCTTCAATCCATCAACGGAACCTGGAAACTTACCAAAGCAACACAGGTTGATGAGGATGCCTCAAAAAAAGGTTTTCCTTATCAACAGCTTGATATTACCAGCTTGTTTCCTTACACGAGTTTTAGTTTAACGCTGAATGTAACCAGTGGTGCTCCGACAACTTTTACCACTAATCCGGGTACTTCTCCAAAAATTGTAAAATTAAGCAGCGGTAACTGGACAGTTGATAATGTAACTAACCCTAAAAATCTTTATTTGGTTAATGGGGCTGCAACCGATACCATCACATTAGGTGGATACCCAGTGGGAGCTTCCACATCTTTAAAATTAATTAAGGAAAAAAGAGATAAAACAACCGGGAAACTCCTAATCTCTTACAGTTACGAATTTGCTAAACAATAAAATATTTGAAACATGAAGCAGTTATTATATTTACTGATATTCACTTTTTTGGGATTTGGAGCTGTTGCACAAAATCCTTCTTTTTCTCCTTCGAGCTTTACTGCAGAGGATGAAGTAACCATAACCATTGATGTTACCGGAACAGGAATGGCCGGTGTTGCGGATGCTTACCTGTGGATATTCTCAAACCCGGGATTAAGCGGTGGTGCTGATGGAATTACAAACGGAAACTGGACAAATTCTTCAGAATCGGCAAAACTTACACCAGCCGGCCCAAACAAGTTTACCTATAAATTCACAGGTACAACCATGTTTGGTCAAACACCTGCTCAATTAAAAAGCTTTGGGTTTCTGTTAAAGAAAAAAGATGGGAGTGCCCAAACACCAGACTATAAGCCATATTTCTTTGACCCACTGATTTTTGTTCCGTCATTAGCAAGGGTATTTCCTGCAAAAGTTGATGTGGATGATGTAGTTAGTGTAAATTTTGATCAGCAATATGCAGTAACAGTAAACGATCAGCGTATGGCACCTTCAACTTTTACAATCACCATGTATGATGACTTGGGCAATACGGTTGGGTCTTCCCTAACACAGCCATTACGCAAAACAGATATAACTATATGGAGTGGCTCTTTTATTCCCAATGTTTCTTTTACACCAGCCGCCGGAAGAAAACTGCTGAAATTTGCATATAAGTTTAATGGAACCATTCTCGATATAAACGGTTTGCCAACAGCTGTATCCAGTGCTGATACAGAAGTAACATTTACCACGATGAAATAAAATTGCCTGAAAATCTTTAAAATAAAATAAAATGAAAAAAATAATTTCCTTACTTACAATTTCAATACTGCTTTTTGCAGGCTGTAAAAAAGTACAATTTGAAGGGGATAATCCAACCGGTGAAGGACTTGTTGATTTTACTGTAAAGACACCTGTGTCAGGTACCAGTATTATTTTAAATTCAGGAACACCAAATGTGTTAGTTCCTTTTACCTGGAATGCTGCGGTACCTGGTTTGTCAACAGCGCCAACTTATAAAATTGTAATGGCGTTAAAAACAGGTGGTGATCTTAAAACACCATTTATCGAATTTCCGGTTGCAGGTAATGTTACAACAACAAGTTTAACTCATCAGCAACTGGATGATGCACTTAAAGCTAAGAGCATTGCCAATGGTGCTAAAACTGATTTCATCTGGAGTGTACAGGCAACCAATGGGTCGGTTACTATTTTAAGTCAAAGTGTTTTTAATATCAGTATTACGCGTATGAAAGATGGAGCATCAAATTTTATTTTATTAGCTCCTGTTTCAAGTACAGCACCGGTAACTATTAACCCCGGCAGTACAACAGAAAATTTTGTTTTTCGCTGGACAAGATCGAAGCCTGCTGTTGGCGGGCCAGCTATAACTTACAAAGTTGTATTTAGCTTATCAGGCGATTTTACAAATCCATTATTTGTTTTAAAATCAAATGCGGCGCCTGCCGATTCAACTGCTACTATTACCTACAAAGCTATGAATGATACAATGGTAGTGCATGGCCTTACTTCATTAGCTACACCTGCAAATCTTAAATGGACTGTTATTGCTACTTCAGGAAACTGGAGCCAACAGGCTGATTATGTAAATGACCTGGTTATAATAAGAGAAGTAAAGGTATATATTGTGGGTAGCGCAAGTCCTGGTGGATGGGATATAGCCCAGTCTACACGGATGATAGAAGACCCACGTTTCCCAGGTACTTATTTTTCTTACCTGCAGCTTACCGGTGGTAATGAAATAAAATTTGTGAATGGCCAAGACTGGCCGCCTTTTCCGGGAGCAGTTGATTGGGGTCAGGACCCTGCCGGCCCGGCAGGAACAATAACTGATGTAAATGAAAATAACATACCAATTCCAACCACTGGTGTGTACAGGGTAACTTTTGATCTTGCCAATAAAAAGTTTTATTTGCAAACAGCTGTTGCGAATGGAATTGGAGGTATGGGTATGATAGGAAACTTCCAGGGCTGGTCTCAACCTGCAACCAAAATGAGTTACATAGGAGTGAACAAATTTATTTTGTTGGCCAATATGAATTCAAACGATGAATTTAAATTTCATGATGGAAATGACTGGAATAATTCGGCCAATAATTTAAACCGTTGGTTTGCTGTAGATAATACCAATGGTGGCAAAATGGTTATAGATCCAGGATCTGGATACGATAATTTTAAATGGACTGCTGCAAATGGCAGAACAAGAGCCATATGGGATGGATCAAATACCACCAATCTTCAGTACATTTTAAACTCCGCTGCTGAAATGAGAGTGGTTGGCGATGGTATGAACCAGGCAGGTGTTAATGATTGGGACCCGCCAACGTCCCCACAAATGACCTATAATGGGAACGGGATATGGACATTGACCATAACCTTAAAAGCAAATAAAGAAATTAAATTCCTTGCCGGCAATGCATGGGGCGCTTTTGATTATGAAGATAACAGCGGCGGAATTCAGGCAACCGGAACACCCAGGCCTATTAAGTGGGATGGTGGCCCTAATTTCAAAACACCGGCAACTGCAGGAACTTACACGATCACTTTAAACGAGAACCTGCAAACAGTAACTATAAACTAAGGGTAAATTTTCATGCGTTTTATAAAAGAACAGCCATCCGCCTACTGGCGGATGGCTGTTCTTTTATATTCATCAGTTAATTAAAATTAAGCCCTCAATGCAACTTTGAATGCCAAACTTAAATAAGAAAAGAAACTGCCGGATTGATTATCTGAAGTTGCATTCCATTCCTGCCCGCCTGTGAATGGCAACTGCTCATTACTTCCGATAGCTTCGCCAATACCAATAAGTCCTGCTTCACATTTTAACCGGAAACCATAAGCCTTTCCTTTTTGAAGGGGTATTCCTTTAAGCGGGAAAGAAACCCATTGGCCGGCATCGGTTCTGCTGAACTCAACGGTTGATGTTCCCAGTGCAGGCCCCCATGTCTTGGTTTCAGCGTCAAATGGATGTATGGCCAGATCAACCGGTCCGTTATTGGTAATATGCGTTAAAACAACTTCAATAGCATCTAAATTCCCTTCAGATGGGCAGGTAAAGGTTTGCCCGCTTTGCCTGCTTTTGGTTTCTCCATGGCGGTGGCCGATCCATGAGGTTGTGTTATTTGTAACCTGCTGAACAGCAGCTTTTAAATGAGATTTTGATAGGTTAGTTTCCATACGGTTTAAATATTTAAAGTGAGTAATAAACTTGGGGTTACGATTTTACGGATTCTTATTAATTAGTAACAGAAATAATGCTGCAAATATTGTACTTGAGTTAAGAATTTTTAAAAAGACTCTGTTAAAATTTTAAGGTAAATCCTTTGTTATTTTAAGAATAATTTTATAGCGGATAAAAAAAGCCCATTGTTAAAATTTAAAATAAACGAATAATCTTCCAAAATTCTTACTGTCGTTTTCAATGCGGTGATACAATGGTTTGATATGGGGGAGTTGTAAAAAACGTTCTACTTTTTTTCGTAATTGCCCACTGCCTTTGCCGGGAATAATTTCTACTTCTTTTATTTTTTTATCGATCGCATCTTCAAATGCCTGCAGTAAGGCTTTATCAATTGCTTTACTGTTGTTATAAATATCGTGCAGATCAACCTTTATTCGGGCCACTTTATTATGATTGAAAATTAATAATTTTTTATAGCTTCAAGGGGGTAAATTTTATATTCCGAAAACCTACTGCGTAGCCAAAATTACTTTAAGTCAGGAAGCTTCTCCCTTGTAGCTAAAGCCCTTGTGCCTTGTGTCAGCCCTCCAGCAACTTGATTCCGGTCTTCTCAAAACTTATTTTTCGTTGCTTATATAAATTGCCCGTGGTCATTTTAAATGTTTTTTTGCTCATGCTGAAGAACGAATAAATATCTTCAGGTGAACTTTTATCATGATAAGGCAGATAGCCATTATTTTCCTGTAAAAGCCGGAGTATTTTTCCAGTTTCATCTTCAACACGATTATAGCCGGGTTTTCCTGCCGAAACGTCTATTCTCCATCGGTCGGCAGAACTTTTATCTTCAGGGTATATTTTTTTTATAAACCCGGTAAATTTATCGCCAGCTGTAATATTCCTGTAAATTTCGTTGTGGTGTAAAACACCGGTATGTTTATTATTGATGATAACCACATAACCAATATCTGTTCGGCGGTAAACAATCAGGTCAACAACTTCAAGCTCTTTTACAGTTAATTCTTCATTGCTTAAAAAGGATTCAATTTTTTCTGTAGCAGCCAATCTTCCCGTTTGTTCATCTAAGTATATTTTTACCAAATATTCCCCATTTGGTATCATGTTGTTTTGTTGCTTTGATTTAGGTACAAACAGGTCTTTCATCAGGCCGTTGTCTAAAAAAGCACCATGGGGAGTTACACTAACCGTTCTCAATTTTACAATATCTCCTAAAATGCCTTTAGGTTGTTGCGTTGTAGCAATAAGCCGGTCTTCACCATCATGGTATAAAAAAACTTTTACTTCATCACCAATTTTTATGCCAGCCGGAACAAAGCGCTTGGGCAATAAAATACCTTCGGCACCATCATCAAGGTAAAGGCCAAAATCTACTTCCCTCGCTACTTTCAGAATATTATATTCGCCTACCTTTATCATACTTCATTATTAATTATATGACCCAAAGATACTGCATACCGCAAACAACAGTCCTAAAAGCGTTATCTTCACCCCAATTTTAAACAAAGACGCTATTTTGAATTTTAAAGAATTTGGTTTTGACGAAAGGTTGATGGAAGGTATTGATGCCTCTGGTTATGAAGACGCCACCCCGGTTCAGGAACAGGTGATACCGCTGATAATGGCAGGTAAAGATGTAATTGCATCTGCACAAACAGGAACCGGCAAAACTGCTGCATTTTTATTACCACTTATTAATAAGATCATAACTGATCCCCACGAAGATCATACCAACAATGCATTGGTTATTGTACCAACACGTGAGTTGGCTGTACAAATTGCCCAACACATGGAAGGGCTTTCTTATTTTACTTCCGTTAGTTCCATCGCAGTGTATGGCGGTGGTGATGGTAATGCTTTTGTGCAGGAGAAAAAAGCATTGAGTCATGGTGCAGACATTGTAATATGTACACCGGGCAAAATGATGGCGCATATTAAAATGGGTTACGTAAAATTAGGAGGACTTAAATACCTTGTATTGGATGAAGCAGACCGGATGCTGGATATGGGTTTTTATGATGACATCATGTTTATCATTAACAGCCTGCCCAAAAAAAGACAAAACCTTTTGTTCTCGGCAACCATGCCGCATAAGATAAGGGAACTGGCAAGAAAAATTTTGCATCAGCCAGCAGAAATAAATATCTCTATCAGCAAACCGCCGGAAAAAATTATACAGGAAGCTTTTATTGTTTATGATACCCAAAAAATTCCGCTGGTAAAATACCTGCTGAGTAAAAAGAATTTTAAATCAGTATTGATTTTTTGCAGCAGTAAAATAAGTGTTAAACAATTAACCCGTGATCTGAAGCGGGCTAAATTTTTAGCCGATGAAATTCATAGCGACCTGGATCAGACTAAAAGAGAAGATGTGCTCATGCAGTTTAAAAGTGGACGACTGCCAATCTTAGTGGCTACCGATATTCTTAGCCGTGGTATTGATATTGATAATATTGACCTCGTAATAAATTATGATGTGCCGCATGATGGCGAAGATT
>JBDTUK010000178.1:0-9972 GCA_040007795.1 Ferruginibacter sp. | reverse complement strand
CAAATTGTTTTTTTCACTTGCAACAGTAGCCGCTTTTATTTAAACCTATAAGGGTTTGCCGGGCAGGTAAGCAGCGTTGCAGACCTTATAGGGTTTTAAATTTTTAGTAACTTACATTTACACAATTGGCTTTGTTCAGTTTTGTATTGATAATCGGTATTAAATTGAACAAGGAGTTGCGGTAATATAAATGTTGTGTTAAATTATCCGGGAATTTTTTAGCACGGAAAATTGTTAATACTTAATACCAAAACTATTTTATGTTTAAAAAATCTTTCTCTTTTGAAGGACGCATTAGAAGGACAGAATATGGCCTTAGTTTTATAATATATTTATGTCTACTTACTATTATACAAATGATATTTGTGGATGACTCAAACCCAAGTAATACATCTCCTTTATTTCTAATTTTGGCCATACCAATAATATGGTTTCTTATTTCGCAAGGAGCAAAGAGGTGCCATGATATGGGAAACTCTGGTTGGTTTCAACTTATTCCATTTTATTTTTTTTGGATGCTATTTGCAGATAGCAATGTTGGAGCTAATGAGTATGGTCCGAATCCAAAAGATTCGGGGAACGTTAATGAAATAGATGAAATTGGAAAATATTTAAATAAATAACTTTGATTTTCAGGCAAGTCTTTGGCACAGGGTTCGCCTTACTACGAAGATGTTTTATAAAATACTCATTACAGGGTATAACATTGCTTACGGTAAGTTTTATTTTTACAGAAACTATTATTATGAAAACATCAATAACACTCTTTTCCTTACTGTTGTTTTTTAACACGGGCATTTTTGCCCAGGCAAACCAAACTCAGCTTGCTGTTATCAAAAAGAATGCTGATGCATTTTATATTCCTGCAGCAACCATTAAAAAATTCAATTTTAAAGCTACAACCGGTAGTCCCGGCAGGAAGGCATACGAGAACCTCGCTAATCCTAAACTGATCGTGCTGGATGATTATAGATGGGAGGCTGCTTCCAGGGATGAGGCATTATCCTGGTATAATGATAAGCTCAATATGCTGGAATATCTTGGGGGTAATGATAAAGACATCACTAACAAAATGTCAAGCCCTGTTGGTGTAGATGCATGGAATGTATACGAGATGAATGATGAAGCCAAAAAGATGGGAGAAATAATGGGACTGAAACAAAGCGCTTACTCATTTACTTTCATAGTAGATAGATATGTTGCCAAAATATATATACAGGTGGATGCGGTCGCAACACTAAAAGAGGCCTGGGACCTTGCAAAAGAGGGCCTGAAAGCAACGCTGTCAGCAAGTGGGAAGACTTCGCTTGCAGCACAGGTAAAGTAGATTACCATCATTTTTCAGGCGAGCCTCTGGCACAGGACTCGCCGTAATACGGAGACGTTTTATAAAATACGACGAGTCCACCCCACTCACATTTCCTGGCCGTGAGACTCGTCTGAAAAAACAGACTCTGCATTACCAATTCCTAATTCCCAATTCCTTTTTTCTCCATAAACTTCAGCAAATTCTTTTTTGCGCCATTCTTTATTTTACGTTGAAAAAAAGAATTCCATCCCAATAACCATCCGCTAAAACCAAGTGCCTGGCTGCTCCATTTATGCAGGCTGAAGGCATCACTGTGCTCAATGATCTTTCCATCGGCAAAACGCATATTGGCTTTAATTTTATTTACTACTTTTTTACCTGTTTTGGAAAATGTATAAGTAGCCACCCAATCGCAGGTGCTGTATTCTTCATCTAAGTGTTGTATGTTTCCATAGGTCAATGAAAAGTCTTTGGCATTTTTGCAAAGCATCTCCCACATGCACTTTGCCTCGGCCCCTCTCAACAAACCAAATACCGGGTCAAAAAAAACAATATCATCGCTGTAGCAGGCAATCATGCCTTTATAATCCAGCTTTTGGAAAGATGAATAAAAATTATTGATAAGTAGTTCATGATTTGTCATAATTAAACCTATAGTTTCATTAAATTTAGCACTCTAATAATTATCAAATGAAAAAATATTTTGCCCTCGGCTGCTTTTTAGTATTTATCATTACCGGTTTAACCGCCCAGAATACAGATTCGATTTGGGTGAGAGAAAACTATTATAAGATAGAACGCATGTTGCCCATGAGGGATGGCAGTAAATTATTTACCGCATTTTATATTCCGAAAGACTCATCGGAAAAACATCCCATCCTTCTAAACCGTACGCCATATTCCTGCTCGCCTTATGGGGAGAATGAGTTTAGCGGCCGTGTGTATGGAACCTACTGGATCAACTATTTGAAAGAAGGTTACATCATTGCTGTTCAGGATGTACGTGGCAAATTTATGAGTGAGGGAGATTTTGTTGACGTTCGCCCTTTCAACCCTAATAAAAAAGGAAAAGAATTTGATGAAGCCAGCGATACGTACGATGCTATTGAATGGATGATCAATAATATTCCTGGCAACAACAAACGGGTTGGTTGCTTTGGAATTTCATATCCCGGTTTTTATGCAACTATGGCTGCACTCAGCAATCATCCTGCATTAAAAGCCGTTAGTCCGCAGGCGCCGGTTACCGACTGGTTCCAGGGCGATGACTTTCATCACAACGGCGCTTTATTCATCATGGATGGTTTTGGTTTTTATACCGGTTTTGGTAAGCCACGCCCAAAACCTGTTAAGGAATTTGCAGCAGGCTACCAGATCCCGTCGCAGGATAATTACGATTTTTATTTAAAGACAGGTGCCTTAAAAAACTTTGCCAAAATAATGGGCGACAGTATCGCTTTTTGGAAAGACCTCTACGATCATCCCAATTACGATGACTGGTGGAAGGCAAGAAATGCCAGGAATTTTGTGACCAATGTAAAACCTGCCATGCTGGTTGTGGGTGGTTTATTTGATGCAGAAGATTGTTTTGGCGCCTGGAACTTATATAAAGCCATTGAAGAAAAAAATAAAAATACTGATAACCGTTTGGTGATGGGCCCCTGGTTTCATGGCGGCTGGGGCGGCAGGGCTGATGGTACTTTTATGGGCAATGTAAGGTTTGGTAAAAAAACAAGTGAATACTATCAAAAAAATATTGAGATCCCTTTTTTCAATTTTTATTTAAAGTTAAAAGGTACGGTACGTGATATTGCTGAAGCCAATATTTTCTTTACCGGCGAAAATGAATGGAGAAGATTAAATGAATGGCCGGCAAAAAATGTAGAATACAAAAGTATTTTTCTTACGGCTGATGGAAAATTATCTTTTGAAAATAAAAATGTAAAAACTAATTCCTTCAGCGAATACATCAGCGACCCTGCACACCCGGTACCGTATACCGAAGATGTGCATTTGGGCAGAACAAGGGAATACATGACCGATGACCAGCGCTTTGCCAGCCGCCGTACCGATGTATTGACTTTTAGTACCGATGTTTTAACTGAAGATATTACCCTGGGAGGCCCGTTGGTAGCAGACCTGGTAACAAGCATTTCTACCACCGATGCCGACTTTGTGGTAAAACTGATTGATGTTTTCCCGGATGAGTTTAAGTATGATGAAGCCACATTTGGAAAAGGCAATGGGCTTAATTATCCCATGGGTGGTTATCAAATGCTGGTACGTGGAGAGATCATGCGTGGCAAATTCCGCAATAGTTTTGAAAAGCCAGAAGCATTCACACCAAATAAGATCACCGAAGTGAAATACGCATTACCCGATGTGGCGCATACTTTTAAAAAAGGCCATAAGCTGATGATACAAATACAAAGCAGTTGGTTTCCATTGGCCGACAGGAACCCACAAAAATTTATTGACATTTACAAAGCGGATGATAGTGATTTTCAAAAAGCAACGATAAAAATTTATCATGATGCAGTAAATGCAAGTAAAATTGTACTACCTGTTCTAAAGAATTAAAAATGAAAAAAATAATAACCGGGTTTTGCATTCTTGCAGCAACCAGTTCCTTTGCACAGGATCAAAACAATTTTGTAAAAGAAAATTATACAAAAATAGATACTACCATCACCATGAGGGATGGTATCAAACTGTATACAGTTATTTATATACCCAAAGATGAAACACAATTGTATCCTTTTTTAATGGAGAGAACCCCCTACTCTGCCGGGCCTTATGGAAAAGATAATTACCCGAGAGGTATAGGCCCCAACTCAGAGCTAATGAAAGAGAAATACATTTTTGTAAACCAGGATGTACGTGGCAGGTACATGAGTGAAGGAGTTAACCTGGAAGTAACCCCCTATATCGCTGATAAAAAAACAAAAAAAGAGGTGGATGAAAGCAGTGACACATTTGATACGATAGATTGGTTGCTGAAAAATATAAAAAATAATAATGGCCGTGTTGGCCTGGCAGGTATTTCTTATCCGGGCTTTTATGCAACGGCCTGCCTGCCGGGTGCTCATCCTGCAATAAAAGCAGTGAGCCCACAGGCGCCGGTTACCGACGAATTTATTGGTGATGATGCCAATCATAACGGCGCATTCTTCCTGCTGGATAATTTCAGTTTTATGAATTTCTTTGACCTGGAAAGAAATGGCCCGGTAAAGAATTATGCCAAACCTGTTTTTACTTCAGGTACAAAAGATGTGTACCAGTTCTATTTAAAAATGGCTACCGTAAAAAATACAAACAGCGAAAAATATTATAACCACAAAAGTGTGATCTGGAATGAATACCTGCAACATGATACATATGATGCCTACTGGAAAGCACGGAACATACGCCCCCATTTAAAGAATATCAATATTCCTGTACTTGTTGTTGGTGGCTGGTTTGATGCCGAAGACCTGTTTGGCGCATTGCATACTTACGAGGCCATTGAAAAACAAAGTCCCAATAATAATAACCGCCTTGTAATGGGGCCATGGACACATGGCGCATGGGCCAGTGGCGAATGGACAAAATTTGCTACGCATGAATTTGGCAGCAATACCAGCAAATATTTCCAGGATTCACTGGAAACAAAATTTTTCAATTATTATTTAAAAGATAAAGGAAATTTTACGGCATCAGAAGCAACGATATTTGAAACCGGCAGCAACCAATGGAAGAACTATGATGTATGGCCGCCAAAAAACTCATCCCCGGTTGAATATTATTTTAACAATGAAAATAAACTCTCAACCAAAAAAGAAAATAACAAAATTGGTTTTGATGAATACCTGAGCGATCCCAACAAACCGGTGCCTTATACCAATGGAATATTCGGCAGAAGAAATAATGAGTACATGGCCGAAGACCAGCGCTTTGCTGCTATAAGGCCAGATGTGGTAATTTTTGAATCGGAAGTATTAACAGATGATATTGTATTGGCCGGAAGAATTAATGCCGACCTGTTTGTAAGTACAACCGGTACTGATGCAGATTTTATTGTTAAGCTGATAGATGTTTTACCCGACACTGCCTCAAATCCTAAAGGTTCGCCAAGAGGCTTTAGCATGGCGGGTTTGCAAAGATTGGTAAGGGCCGAAGTAATGAGGGGGAAATTCCGCAACGATCCGGCAAAACCCGAAGCCTTTGTTTCCGGTAAAATAAGTGAAGTAAAATTTGACCTGAATGATGTAGCACATGAATTTAAAAAAGGGCATAAGATTATGGTGCAGGTTCAAAGCAGTTGGTTTCCATTGATTGACAGGAACCCTCAAAAATTTATGCGAATACCTGAGGCAACAGAAAAAGATTTTGAGAAAGCAACTATCAAAATTTATCACGATGCTGTAAATGCAAGTAAGATTGTATTGCCAGTTTTGAAATAATTATTTATGAAGAAGATTTTATCGATTGCTTTATTGCTGAATTGTTTAATTGTTGTTGGCCAGAATAGTCTGAATATTGTTCCTGTACCCACCGAAGTGAAGATGGGCAAAGGTATATTCACCATCGACAGA
Organism: Ferruginibacter sp.; assembly: GCA_040007795.1. Taxonomy (GTDB): domain Bacteria; phylum Bacteroidota; class Bacteroidia; order Chitinophagales; family Chitinophagaceae; genus Ferruginibacter. Next base: position 4,089 of record JBDTUK010000178.1, on the reverse strand, counting down.
AGTACTACTATTGTTTTAGAAGGAAGTGGCCTCGAAAAGTCTGCTGCTTTCTTTAATGATTTTCTGCAGCAGCAATCAGGTTACAAATTAAAGATCACAAAAAATTATGCAGGCGCTAATGCTATCCGTTTGAATTATGAACGACTGGATAATGAAATTGCCGGAGCTTATAATCTAACAATAGATAATAAGGGTGTTTATCTTGCAGGAGATAATGAAACCGGCGTTTTTTATGGAATACAAACTATTATCCAACTGCTCCCTAAAACGAAAACCGAAAAACGAACAACAAGCAACGAGAGGCAATTAATCCCTTATCTGACAATTAAAGATCACCCCCGTTTTCAATACCGTGGCATGCATTTAGATGTGGGACGTCATTTCTTCCCGGTTTCCTTCATCAAAAAATATATTGATTATTTAGCCGCTTATAAATACAATATTTTTCACTGGCATTTAACCGAAGACCAGGGCTGGCGGATAGAGATAAAAAAATATCCTGAGCTTACGAAGGTGGGTGCATGGAGAAACGGAAGCATCATTGGCCGTTATCCCGGCAAAGGAAGCGACAACAAATATTATGGTGGATTCTATACACAGGATGAAATAAAAGATGTGGTACAATATGCTGCAGCAAGATATATTGATGTGATACCCGAAATAGAAATGCCTGGCCACAGCAGTGCCGCCATTGCAGCCTATCCGTGGCTGAGTTGCTTTCCGGCAAAGCCAACAGAGATACCAGCCAATATGATCTCACAAAAAAGTATAGATGAACAAAAGAACGGAAGAATAAAATTAGTGCAGGAAACCTGGGGAGTGTTTGACGATGTCTTTTGTGCCGGCAAAGATTCAACATTTAAATTTTTAGAGAACGTGATTGATGAGGTCATCACATTATTCCCTTCAAAATATTTTCACATTGGCGGAGATGAAAGCCCGAAGACACACTGGAAAAAATGCCCGGCTTGTCAAAAAAGGATGAAGGATAATAACCTGAAGGACGAACATGAACTGCAAAGCTGGTTTGTGCAGCGCATTGAAAAATATTTAAACAGTAAGGGCAGAAAAATTATTGGTTGGGATGAAATACTGGAAGGCGGCCTTGCACCCAATGCAACAGTAATGAGCTGGCGTGGCGAAGAAGGTGGTATTGAAGCTGCCAAACAAAATCATGATGTGATAATGACACCAGGCAGTCATTGTTATTTAGATCATTCACAATCTAAAAATGAAGACAGCGTAACTATTGGTGGTTATCTGCCATTGGATAAAGTATATAGTTATGAGCCTGTACCAGCCGTTTTAAATGTAGTGCAGGCAAAGCATGTGCTGGGTGCACAGGGAAATGTATGGACAGAGTATATAGGCAACACTTCAAAAGTTGAGTACATGATATTTCCCCGAATGATCGCATTGAGTGAAGTATTGTGGAGCCCGGCAGCAAAAAGAGACTGGAAAGATTTTGAAAGAAGATTGCCAACCATTTTGGAGAGACTCGATGATCAAAAAATTAATTATAGCAGGGCGTATTATGATTTGAAGGCGACAGTGATGCCGACAGAGGATTATGAAGGAGTTTTATGGAAGTTAGAAAGTAAAAACCCAAAAGATCGCATCTGTATTTCTTCTGCAATTGGAACAGGCGATGTATTAATGATGGAAAGCCCTGCTTCAATTCCAGTAAAAAACAATTCTCATTTAAATGCACTTATTTGTCAAGAAGGCCCAATAAAATCATACATTTCTCAAAAATTCTTCTTCAACAAAGCAACCGGTAAGAAAATAACGCTGGTAAATGAGCCCAGCAAAAATTATCCCGGCGATGGTGCTTTCACTTTGGTCAATGCTGTGCAAAATGAAAAAGGGCTGTCAAGGTCAAATGAATTTTTAGGCTTTTTAGGAAAAGACCTGGATGCCATGATAGACCTGGGAACTTTAACTGATATTAATAAGATCACCCTTCATGTGCTTGACCAGAATGGAAGCTGGATCTATCTGCCATCACAGGTTGAAATAACTTACCTGCCCGATTATGATCTCACAGATGAGATAATAAAAAAATCACCCAAAGAAATAAAAACCATTGACCCGGTAAAAGACAAGGGTGCAAAAACAATAACCATCGAAAGCAAACAAAAATGCCGCTTCCTGCATATTGTGGCAAAAAATTTGGGTACAATTCCATCTGGCAACCCAGGAGCAGGAAACCCGGCCTGGTTATTTGTGGATGAAATAGAAATTGAGTAGGAATTTCACGCAAAGCAGCAAAGGGGCAAAGTCGCAAAGTTTCTTTGCGACTTTTGTATTGATCTTTGCGCCTTTGCGTGAAATAAAAAACGTATTTTTATACTAACGCTCTGCATAATATTATGAACAAAATTGACCTCACCGATTCTTTAGAAAAAATACCGGTAAAGATTTTCTCCAACTCAAATGAAGGTTCTGCATTTGTGGCCAAACAAATTGCTGACCTGATAAAAGAAAAGGAAGCCGCAGGTAAAAAAACTGTTATTGGCCTGGCAACTGGTTCTTCTCCCAAAACATTGTATGCTGAGTTGGTGCGTATGCACAAGAATGAAGGGCTGAGTTTTAAAAATGTCATCACCTTCAATCTCGATCAGTATTACCCCATGGATAAAGATGCGCTGCAGAGCTATCATTATTTTATGCGGAAGAATTTATTTGAACAAACAGATATTGATCCCAGCAATTATCACCTGCCCGATGGCATGATGCCAAAAGATAAAGTGAAGGAACATTGTCTGAATTACGAAAAACAAATTGAAGATGCCGGTGGTTTGGATCTGCAGATATTAGGTATCGGTGTCAACGGCCATATTGGCTTTAATGAACCGGGCAGCGGCATCTACACCAAAACAAGATTGATAACATTAGATAATAGTACACGTGTTGCCAATGCCTATGAGTTTGGCAATATGAGCCAGGTACCACGTATGGCCATCACCATGGGTATCAGTACTATTTTAAAGTCGAAGAAAATAATTTTAATGGCATGGGGGCAAACCAAAGCCCCGGTTATAAAAAAAGCAGTAGAAGAAGATGATACCGAAGATGTGCCTGCATCTTTATTACAGAATCATGATGATTGTGTTTTTGTAATTGATGAAACCTGTGCATCTGAACTAACCCGTTTTAAAAGTCCGTGGCTTACCGGTGAATGTGAATGGACAGATACGATGATGAAACGTGCCGTGGTGAACCTTGCATTGAAATTGAATAAACCGGTTTTAAGTTTAACCAACAACGATTATAACGATAATGGATTGAGTGACCTGCTGGTAGAAAAAGGAGACGCTTATGAAATTAACCTGCAGGTATTTTATTTATTAAGAGATATTATTACCGGCTGGCCCGGTGGTAAACAAACGGAACAAAGAACCAGTCATCCCGAACGCAGTGAACCATTTCCAAAAAAAGTGGTCATCTTCTCCCCTCACCCCGATGATGATATCATCAGTATGGGCGGCACTTTCATGCGACTGCACGACCAGGGGCATGACGTACACGTAGCTTATCAAACCAGCGGCAATATTGCTGTGACCGATGAGTTTGTTACAAGGTTCATTGATTTTGCTGTGGGTTTTGAAAATATGTTTGACATTGATGAGACCAAAAGCAAAAAAATACTGGATGATGCTACAACGTTTTTGAAAATAAAAAAATCGAGTGAAAAGGATACTGATGCCATACGCTCCATAAAAGGATTGATAAGAAGATGTGAGGCCAAAGCCACCTGTAAATATGTTGGGCTGAAAGAAGAACATGCTCATTTTATGAACCTGCCTTTTTATGAAACAGGTACTATTGAAAAAAATCCAATGGGTGAAGCGGATGTGCAAAAAACGGTTGACTTGCTGAATGAATTGCAGCCACAACAAATTTACTGTGCCGGCGATTTTGCCGATCCGCATGGTACACACAAAGTTTGTTTTGATGTGGTGTTGGAAGCTTTGAAACGAATTAAAGCCACTCACGACTCACCACTCACAACTCACGACTCACCACTCACCACTCACGACTCACCACTCACCACTCACTGGATCAACGATTGCTGGCTCTGGTTAT
>JBDTUK010000177.1:0-20376 GCA_040007795.1 Ferruginibacter sp. | reverse complement strand
GTACCTCTCACAGAGTCCTGCGGACAGCATGACAAAAATCCGTTTTCATCAGTATCAATCTGCGTCATCTGTGTTCTATCAATTCGCTTTGGTCTTCACTCAATAAAATGAGATGCTTCGTACCTCTCACAGAGTCCTGCGGACAGCATGACAAAAATCCGTTTTCATCAGTATTGATCCGTGTAATCCGTGTTTCTATCAATTAGCAATGATGTTTAATTCTTCTTCACTTCCTTAGCCCATGCATCTTTTAAAGTAACCGTTCTGTTAAACACCAATTTATCAGCTGTGAAATCTTTATCCAAACAAAAATATCCCTTGCGGATGAACTGGTAACGGTTTTGCAATGTTGCATTTTTAAGCGAAGGCTCAACTACGGCGTTGGTAATTATTTGTAGTGAATCGGGATTTATATTGTCTTTAAAATCGCCTTCTTCATTTGCAGGATTTTCTGCTTTAAACAAACGGTCGTACAAACGGACTTCGGCATTTACTGCATGAGCAGCGCTGACCCAGTGAATGGTTCCTTTAACTTTAATGTCACTGGCATCGCCGCCGCTCTTACTTTCGGGAATATAGGTACAATGAATTTCAGCAATCTTTCCTGCTGCATCTTTGGTAAAGCTTTCGCACTTTACAATGTAGGCACTTTTTAACCGTACCATTGCGCCGGGTGCAAGCCTGAACCATTTTTTGCAGGCACTTCCATAAAATCTTCCTGCTCTATCCAAAGTTCTTTACTAAAAGGAATTGATCTTGTTCCCATATTTTCATCCGGGCCATTCTCACTCAGCACTTCTTCCGTTTTACCATCTTCATAATTATCAATGATGAGTTTTACTGGCTCAAGCACAGCCATTACACGTAAGGCCTGCATGTTCAGGTCTTCCCTTAAACAGAATTCCAGTAAACTCAGGTCAATAAAATTTTCTCTTTTGGCAACGCCTATCTTATCACAAAATGTACGGATGCTTTCTGCAGTATATCCTTTACGCCGGAAGGCGCTGAGTGTCGGCATACGTGGATCATCCCAGCCGGTAACATGGCCTTCGGTAACCAACTGTAATAATTTTCTTTTGCTCATCACAGTATATGTCATGTTCAGCCTGGCAAACTCATATTGATGAGATGGAAAGATGTTTAGTTTTTCAATGAACCAATCATATAATTCCCGGTGCGGAATAAATTCCAATGTGCAAATGGAATGGGTAATATTTTCAATACTGTCGCTCTGGCCATGGGCAAAATCATACATGGGGTAAATGCACCATGCATCTGCTGTGCGGTGATGGTGTGCATGTTTAATACGATAGATGATCGGGTCTCTCATCAGCATATTGGTATGTGCCATATCAATTTTTGCCCGCAATACTTTTTCACCATCTTTATATTTACCGGCTTTCATTTCGGTAAAGAGGGTAAGGTTTTCTTCAATGCTCCTGTTGCGGTATTGATTATCTTTTCCGGATTCAGTAGGCGTGCCTTTCATGGCTGCAATTTCATCAGCGGTTGAATCATCTACGTAGGCAAGTCCCTTTTGAATAAGATCAACTGCATAGGTATATAAAGTATCAAAGTAATCGGATGCATAAAATTCATTGGCCCAGTTAAAGCCCAGCCAGCGGATATCATCTTTAATGCTGTCTACATATTCTGTTTCTTCGGTAACGGGGTTGGTATCATCAAAGCGAAGGTTTGTTTTACCGCCATACTTTATGCCTAAACCAAAATTGAGGCAAATAGCTTTGGCGTGGCCGATATGTAAATAGCCGTTTGGTTCGGGTGGAAAACGGGTAAGAATATTTTTGTGTTTGCCGTTCTTCAGATCTTCTTCAATAATTTCCTCAATAAAGTTGAGGCTCTTTTCTTCACTCATCATTTTTGTTTTGAGGGGCAAATTTACGGTAAGATGAGGAATTATTGGGGTGGTCCTTTGATAGTAGTTTAGTTTGTTTTGTTATGCTGAGGAACGAAGCATCCCACGTTTATTGGGATTCTTCGCTATCGCTCAGAATGACAAACAAAATTATTATGCCTTTTTCATTGCGTCAAGCATGATAATGATCTTATCTAATTTATCTGTTTCAATTTTATTTAACTGGATCTGCAGCGATTCAATTTCCTGTTTGGCTTCTACATTGGTATCATAATCTGCCTGTGCCTGCAGCCTGTCTCTTTCACTCTGCCTGTTTTGTGCCATCATAATGATGGGTGCAGCATAGGCAGCCTGTGTTGAAAAGATCAGGTTCAGGAGTATGAAGGGATACACATCCCAATGACGGATAAACCCGATCACATTCAGGGTCATCCATATAATTACAAAGATAGTTTGCCCAATGATAAATGACCAGGAGCCCATACCATTCGCTACCGAATCGGCAATACGTTGCCCGTAGGTTAGTGTTTCCTTGTGTTTATCGAGCCATGTTTTTGCTGCCATTGTAAAAGTTTTATTTTATAAAAAAGCCTTTTTATTATTCCTGTAAAAAGTAAATAATAAAAAGGCCGGTGGTTTGTCATTCTGATCCGCCAGCCGGCGGAGAAGAATCTCAATAATAAAGAGATGCTTCGTGCCTCAGCATGACAAGAACTGAATCGTTAAGCCCTACCCATATTTTTCAAATGTGTAGCATGAGAAATAATTGCATGACGCATTCTTCTGAATTCAATATACTTTACCCCATACTCTTCGCAGGTTTGTTTAATTATTTTACTGATGGCAGGGTAGTGGATATGAGAAATTTTTGGGAACAGGTGATGTTCTATCTGAAAATTCAATCCGCCCACTAACCAGGAGATCAATTTGTTTTTTGTTGCAAAATTTGCGGTGGTCTCTATCTGGTGAATAGCCCATTCGTTCTCGATCTTATTGATGTCGGCATCAGGAACAGGGAAAGTAGTTTCTTCAACAGTATGTGCCAGTTGAAAAACAATACTTAAAACAAAACCGGCAAACATGGCAATGATCAAAAAGCCAACCAGCCATGGCAGAAAGCCTATCAGGTAAATGGGAACAACGATCATCATAAATGCATAACCGGCTTTTGCAATCCAGAAAGCGACATGCTCAAATGTGCTCATTTTCTTAATCGCTACTGTTCCAACTTTTTTGCTGAAGTATTTTCTATAATCTGATTGAAAGACCCATACCAGTAAAAGCAGGGTGTATAAGAACCAAACATAAATATGCTGAAACCGGTGAATGAAATATTTTTTTTGTGTAGAGCACATCCGCAACAATGGCTTTATTTCAATATCATCATCTACACCATCTATATTGGTATAAGTATGGTGAATGATATTGTGTTTGTTATTCCACATAATACCACTGGCTCCCAGGGCATTAACAGAAAATGCTGCAATTTTATTCCAGAATTTACTGTTGCTGAAACTGCCATGCCCGCCATCATGCATCACATTAAAACCAATGGCTGCCGTCAATCCCCCCATAAAGAAACATTCAAGAATGGCCAGCCATGCTGTGGGAGTATAAAAAACCACATGCACATATAAGGCTATATAGCAGGCCCAGAATAATACGGCTTTAAAGTATAATCCGAAATTACCGGTAGCGGGCTTTTTTGATTGTGCAAAATAATCGCTGACCCTTCTTTTTAATTCCTGGTGAAAGGTTGATCCTTTTACATTTAAAAATTTAGGTGTTGACATGTCGAATAGTTGAATTTTATTGTTAAGTATTTTCTTTTATTATTGCGTCGAAACTTTTTAATCCTATCATTTTATCTGATATAAACCCTTCTGCATATTTCACACCGATCATCTTTCCAAACCATTTATGCCGGTATATCACACTGTCTAAAAAATCCGGTGATGAGATATAGGTTTCCGGACCATCAGTTCCTCCAGTATGAAACTGCGTTTTGTATGCTTTTATTGCCTCTATCTTCTGTTCAAATACACTTGTGATATCTATTACAAAGTCCGGTTTCAGCATCCTGTCCTGTATATACCTGAAAACGTATTTGGGCCTCCAGGCTTCCTGAACAATACCATTCTCTGTTGTTTCAATTTTCATCAGCCCGGATAGAAATGCTGCGTCTGAAACCAGGTTGGAGGAACGTCCGTGATCGGGGTGGCGGTCCTCCGGTGCATTACACAAAATGATCTCCGGTTGATAAGTTCTTAATGCTGTTATAACTTTTCGCTGATGCGTTTCGTCATTTTTAAAAAAGCCATCAGCCATAGTTAAATTCTCTCTTACATCGACACCTAAGATCTTTGCTGCACCTGCCGCTTCTGTTCTTCTTGTTTCAGCCGTCCCCCTTGTTCCTAATTCACCTCCGGTTAAGTCAATGATCCCTGTTTTTTTACCATTATTTTTTTCTACCAGTAAAACCCCTGCACAACTTAACTCCACATCATCCGGATGAACTCCAAAAGCAAGTATATCTAACTTCATTATTGGTTAAAAAATTTCTGCCTGCAAATTAACACATTTGCCGCATTAAAGTTGTAGAATAAGTACGACTGGTATCTTAATTATAGAGTTATTAACAGTAAGTGGGAAAAACTAAAGAAAAGCAACAGTTAATTCCCTTCCTGCATCATCCGGGGATTTGGATTGTAAGGGTATCCATTCATCCTGCATACTTCGGCCACTATCTTCTCTATCTCCTGGTCATCGCCCTGTGCATCGTATGGTTGTTTTAAGTTGGTGCTGAAGAAGAAAGCAACGGTCTGGTAAAAACGGGCAGTTAATCCACCCTTATATTCTTTTATAATTTCGTAACAGTTATTCCCGGTTTCCCGGTTAATAAGTTTCATCAATACCCTGCCCTGATAAATTGATAAATTGGTAAGCGGATCGGTAAATTCTTTTTTTAATTCTTTTTCCCTTGACTTGATATATTTTCTTCTTTCAGATCCATCAGTAACTGTGGCTAATTTCGAATTTATATCATTCATAACCCAGCCCGCCCTCATAGCATAAGGATAGGTTACATAAATGGCATTTCTCAGTCTTGTCCATTTTGCACGGGCCGACATATTGCCGTCGGTATACTTACCAAAAACTGCTACTTCTGATAAAGTTTTGGATTCAATGGTATCGCCATTATAAACTATAGCTGAACTTTTTAAGGTGTCGTAAATGCCGGTTTGTGCAAATGCAGTATTACCATTTGTAATCAGCATAATTACAAACAATACAATGCTTCTTTTTTTAGATATAAGGCATTTTAGCCGGGGCATAGAACAAATTTACTATTAAGACCAGTATTTATTACAATTAGATGCTTAATGTAACCCTAAAGTTTGCTGTTTATTGTAATGCAGGTGAAAAAATATGAGGGGCAGCAACTAATTGGCTAAAAGAAACATATAGAATAGTCCGGTTCCGGCCAAAACTAAAGCCAGTGCTGCATATAAGGGTGAAAGTTTAGCCCTTTTGATGGCGCTCATAATAAGGCCAATGGCCATAATGATCAACCCAAGCCATACTAAATTAATATAGGGGAATACATAAGCTTTCAGGGTTACGTATTCAATCAATTTATCAGACTCTTTAATACCGATCTTTATTTTTTTATTATCTGTAACGCCCGCAAACTTCAGGTAAAGATTTTGTGCATATACCGTATCATCAATTTGATTTACGCCAAACTGGTCTATATGAATTAAAGGCGATGCACTGTAGTGCATGCTATCCTTGCTGATGAGTGTAATATCTGCCATCAGTGCAGCATCGGTTGGTTTAAAATGATATTTTTCATTATCCGGATTTTTTACAACCCGGTTCAATATCATCATGCCATTACTGTAAAAAGCAGTATCGCCTTCAGCCAGTTCCTTTATTTTAAATTGAGCAGTATCTTCCTGTTTATTGTTATTAATGGCATAGGAGATATACGTAAAAACATCTTTACTTAAATAAGACTTGGTATCGGGGTTGCTGCTCATGTTATTATCCTTCATGAGGTACACATCGGGCCATAAAGTAAATTGCTCTGTTACTTTTTTTGATACCGGGTCTTTTCTTTGAAACATCAATTCATAAAAGCGCCTTCCTTTTTCATTACCAAAAGAATCTCTCAGGTAAGTAACTTCATAAGGCCCCATTGTAGCAGGAACCTGCCGGATGAGCGTAAGATTTTCCAAAGGGTTATCTGTCTCTTTGGTCATAGGGTCTTTACCAGAAATTTGTAAGTTAATTCCATTTGCACGGCTGCTGCTGATCACTTCTTTATTGCTGGATGAAATTAAAATGCCTGCAAGCATTAACGCAAAACCAAGGTGAGCTACAGAACCACCGGCTGCTTTAAGTTTGCCATTCAGTCCTGTCCATATATAAGCAGCATTGGCAATTACAGAAAAGATGGCTGCAAATAATGCTACATAAACGGCGCCTAAAAACCCTGCACCCATTTTAAAATAATTGATCGGATAAAAAACAGCCAGCAATACTGTAATGATCGCTGCTATTATAGTAGGAAGGACGATCTTTTTTAGAATATAACTACGTTCTGTTTTTTTGTATTTGAAATATTGGGTAATGGCGCTCAACAAACCAATGATGATGGCAACCAGCACAATTACTTTGTTATAAGAAAATTCAACATTTTCAGGTGGTGCGATTTTAGTACCAAAAATATTATTGTAAACAGGCACTGATGTTTTTGCGATAATAAAAATGGCGGCTAAAAAGAAAACCAGTGAGCCAATGAACATCCAGAACTCCCTGGAGTTTATACTTTCTTCTTTATGTTCAGCTGGTATCTTTTTTAAGTTTACAAAAAATAAAGTAAGCGCCGGTACAGTAAATGCAGCCAGGAACAGCAGTATCATTATATTGATCGCCTTACCGGCATCGGTAAATGCATGTACAGAAGTATCGCCAAGTATTCCTGTTCTTGTTAAGAATGTAGAATACAGGATGAATATGAAAGTGAGAAAAGCAAAAAGATAACTTGCTTTTAATGAATGGCCGGTTGCTTTAAAAATTACCATAGTATGTAAACCGGCAATTAATATAAGCCAGGGTACCATCGAAGCATTTTCTACCGGATCCCATGCCCAGTAGCCGCCAAAGGATAGGGATTCATAAGCCCATTTTCCTCCCATCATGATGCCGACACCCAAAACACAGGCGCTGAACAATGCCCAGGGCAGTACAGGAGTTACCCAATCGCCAAATCGTTTGGTTTGTATACCAGCGTATGCATATGCAAAAGGAATAATGGTGGATGCAAAACCTAAAAATAAAATGGGCGGATGAATAACCATCCAGTAGTTACGCAATAAAACATTTAAGCCAACACCATCTTTAATAAATGTCAAATAATTAGGCTGACTAAAAATAGGCCCTGCAATTTCGTTTCTGGTTAGTGTAAAAGGACTGCTGCCCAGGCGAACATCCGAAACATATAAACCCAACAACATCATCAGTAAAAAAAACTGGGCAAGGCTGATCACTGTCATTACAGGAGCTTCCCACTCTTTACTTTTTACCATGATGAAAATGCCTAGCACACTGTGCCAGATCGTCCATAATAAAAAACTTCCTTCCTGTCCTTCCCAAATACAGGCTAATAAATATTTTGACTCGAGTTCTTTAGATGCATGCTTGTAGGCATACATGTATTCAAAGTAATGGTGAGAGCAGATATAGAAAATGGTTGCAAAAATAATTACCGCAGAAATAATTTGTGTAGTGAAAGCCGCTCTTGCAAAACGAAGCCATGATCTTTTTTCAACAAGATCTGTTTTTCTACTTGCCGTAAAAAAAGCAATAGTTGAAAGGATAGATGCAACAAATGCAAGCAATACAAAGAAATGTCCTATTTGTCCGGGTAGTAAGTGTTCGCCTTCAAATTGCATCGTAAAGTAATTAGTAATTAGGTATTGGGAATTGGGTTGGATTGTTGCAGTCCTTGTTTTTTCGACTTGTCTAAGTAAGCAATATATCCATTAATTAATTTAAAAATGAGCTCGCATTTATCTTCGGCTGATCTTAGTTCTTCTTCAGTAATATATTTTTCATCAAGTGCTGTTGTTAATTGCTCCATTGTTTCTGTAACCGATCCTCTGGCAATGATGAAAAAATTCCGGGTGTCTGCATAAGTATATCTGCCATAACCTTCCGCAATATTTCTTGAAACAGATCTTGAGCAATCAATTATTTGGGCAGTTAAAAGGAATTTTTCAGTTGGTGGAAACTTCTTAACTAATTCGGATATAAATATTCTGAGCTCCCTGGCTTTTATGTAACATTCTAATTCTTTGTATCCTTTATAATTCATGCTATTAAAATTCGGTTAGCAATCATCCCCATTCCTAATTACAAATTCCCAATTCCTGATATTAGTAAGCTGAATCCTGCTGGTTAGTTATGGTTTTTTCCAATTGTTTTTTATCATCTTTATATTTACTCGGGCATTTTAATAAGATGTCATTACATTCAAAATGATCGGCCTGCATTTTACCCTTCATTACAATACGTTCACTTTTTTCCAGGTCGGTTGGTTTGCTGTTATGAAAAACAACTTTGGTTGTTCCTCCCAGACTGTCAATGGCGTAAAAAGAAAGATAATTTGGATTGTTTACAGCATCGTATTCGATCGGTTGTGATTTGTCCACCTTTGCTATAAGATGAACATATTTGCCGGGCTTTGTTTTGGCAGAATTAATAGTGTCGTAAGTAGAAAAATCCCCGGCTGAAAACACGATCAGGCCAACTATCATTGCCGCAATGGCCACCAGGATAATAATATGTGTTCTTTTCATAGTAAAAATTTCGATGCAAAGGTAACTCAATTGAAGATTTATCTTTTCAATTTGTTTAATTATTTAAATGGGTTGTATTTTACATGTAAATGAAGATTATTGTTATTAAAAAGAATATATAAGGAATGGCGGCTGTTATTTTGGGTAGTAATGGTATTTATACTGGCCCAGGCATTTTTTATGGCCAAAGGCATTGAAAATGTTCCTTTCTTTCTATATTATATGTATGGCCAGAAACATCCACCAAGGGATTCGATAGGGATTTATCTAATAAAGACTGCAGCTGGTTATTATAATCATAAAAAACTCAGTAACCGGGAGCAGGAGATATTAACTAATTCAGTTTCTTATTATGTAAATCTAAAAAAAGCCGGCGACGGTATTAACGAATCCATAAAAAAACGGTTTGGGAAAATAGTAAGTGGTTCGGGATATAAATACCTGGAGCAGCATTTAAGTAATGACAGCCTGGCAATGGCAAAATTTCCGGAATGGTGGGGCAAATATTTTAAATCAGTTGCAGATATTGATTACAATTCCGTATCTGTTGTTAAATCGTATGTGTATTCAAAACCACCTTACAATAAGTCGGTGACTGATTCATTGATCTTTACCATTAATTTAAAATAACTGGAAAACACAGCAACATATTATCCCAGGGAGTTGATGGCAAGGGCTGTGTTCAGCTGGCTTTTCATCATATTGGCCTATTTCTTTTTTAATCATAGCTTATTATCACAGTTGCAGGATCCTGTATTAATTTACCCAGGAAGCGATAATAGCTTTTGGTTATTGCACATGCTTGATATTCCGCAATTCTTATTACAGCATCACCCGGTTGCATTGGCATTTGACATTGCAATAACCTGCTCATGCATCATCTGTATTATCATACCTCATCAACGTTTTTTTACCTGGATAACAGTAGCAGGAGCCTGGATATTATATATTGCTTACTGCTCTACAGCCGGAAAGCATTATGCCCAGATCGGTTATCTCTTAACACCTCTTCCTTTCCTTGCCTTGAGCCAAACAAAATTTGATATGCTTTGGAAACTACTGCGATACTGGGTTTGTTTTTTATATGTTTCGGCAGGCATGTATAAAATTTATTATGGAGGTTTCGGGTATAGTGATAATATGAGCCATATACTCTGGCAGGACAATACAGAATGGTTTGTATTTAATAAAGAAGGCCTGGCTTATAACACCTATCATTACCTGGTTGAAAACCCTGGGTTTTCCCAATGGTTTTACAGGATCGCCACATTTTTCGACCTGGCCCTGCTGGTGGGCTTTTTTACCAAACGCTATGATAAGTGGCTTTTAGCCGGGTTATTATTTTTTCACATTGGAAATTTCCTGTTATTACATATCTCCTTTGTTGAGCAGTCACTTATCTTTGCAGCGTTTTTACCCTGGCGCAAATGGGCCGAACATTTTCAATTAAATAAAACTAATGACTGATCTTTCTAATTTTGATCCCAACTCGGTTGGCAACCCCAACAACAATATTTTTGGTTTACCCTTTACAGAAGATGAAGCAAGACTGGTGGTACTTCCGGTTCCCTGGGAAGTAACCGTAAGTTATACAGGTGGTACAGCAAGAGCACCGGAACATATTTTTAATTCAAGCCTGCAGGTTGACCTTTTTGATCCCGATGTAAAAGACGGATGGAAGCAGGGGTTTTACATGCGCCCCTGCGATAAAAAGGTGTTGATGAAAAGTGATTACCTGCGTAAAGAAGCTGAGCTGTACATTAATTATATATCGCAGGGAGAAATTGTGGCCGACAATAAATTCATGTGCAAATCCCAAAAAGAAATTAATGAAGGCAGTTTATTTTTAAATAACTGGGTGTTTGAGCAAACCAGGGAATTATTGGAGAAAGGAAAACTGGTTGGGCTCCTCGGTGGAGACCATAGCACACCATTGGGTTATTTTAAAGCCATTGCAGAAAAATATGGTGACTTTGGAATTTTACAAATTGATGCCCATTGCGATCTGCGTAAAGCCTATGAAGGGTTTACCTACTCTCATGCTTCTATTATGTATAATGCTTTGGAAGAAATACCGCAGTTGAAGAAATTAGTGCAGGTAGGTATAAGAGATTATTGTGAAGAAGAAGTTGATTATATTTCGGCCAACACAGCAAGGGTGATCACTTATTTTGATAAGGATATCAGGGAACGCCAGTACGAAGGACAAACCTGGAAACAGATCGCTGATGAAATGATCGGTCATTTACCTGAAAAAGTTTTTATAAGTTTTGATATTGACGGGCTTGATCCTAAACTTTGTCCGCATACGGGTACACCGGTTCAGGGTGGCTTTGAAAGCGAACAGGTATTTTATCTTTTTAAGAAACTGATTCAAAGTGGCCGAAAGCTGGTTGGCTTCGATCTGAATGAAGTGGGTGTAAGCCAGGATGAGTGGGATGAGAATGTAGGAGCCAGGTGTTTGTTTAAGTTGTGCAATTTAATGATTGCTTCAAACCCTGCTTAATGAACAGCTTTGAAATTATTTTAAAAAATAACCGGGCCGAAATAGAGATACTTACCACCAGGGCCCTTCTTGCTATTGCCGGAGTTGCAGCTTTTGTTTATGCTGACGAAGGAAATTATTATTCCGGGATCGGCCTTGGGTTACTGCTTTTTTTATTATCTTTTTTTGTAAAAACTATCCTGGACAAATATAAAATGAACAGGCTTTTATTGCTTGGTATAGGAGGATTGCTTACTTATATTACCACCGGTTCAATTGGGTTCGCTGTTGTTTTGCTGGTTCATGGTATTTTTTTTGAAATGCTTAATAAAAAAATCAAGGTTGCAATAAACACCGATGCGATCACTGTTTACTATGTATTTTATAAGAAGGTACACCGCTGGATCGCATTAAACAATTTGATATTAAAAGATAGGATACTTACGATAGATTTTAAAGACGATCATTTATTGCAAGCTGAAATTGCCCCGGAAAGTTTTGATATTGACGAAAAATCATTTAACGGGTTTTGTGCAGAACAACTGCAGAACAACGCCTAACTTGCAAACAGCCACCAACAAAAAATAATGATACTCACCAAAAGCCCATACATATTATACTCAGACGGGGCAGGAAATATTTTTGAAGATACTTCACTCTATGCAACCGGCCGCAGTGGCTGGGATGCGTTACCTGTACCAACGGATGAATGGATTGAATTACCCAAAGGAGGCAACTTATATGAACTTCCCGGTCGCCGGGGAATTGGTATTGATGTAAAAACAGGAGATATGAGGCTTTGCGAAAAGGGTTGGGCTGTTGCTGCATTCATTCCACCTGCACATACGGGTTTATATATGGCCGCATACGAAACAGAAAAAGATGCACCAACACTTCCTTTGTTTTGTTATACTGCTGCAGGATGGCTTGATGAAAAAATTTATGTTCCTGCTCTGCGTATCGAACAGGACATAAGACAGGAATCTGAAGGTTATGTTGATGAACTGATTGAAACAGGTACTAAAAATTTATTAGCCGCATATCCACACAATCGGTTGATAAAACATTTAATGGAAAATTGCTGCATGACCTATACCTGTCCTGCTGCAAGAAATTTAGCGATAGGAAGATGGGAATGTCCTGTTCCGGTTTCACCCGCCTGTAATGCAAACTGCATTGGTTGTATCTCATTTCAGCCGGAAGAAGAAACCATCATCAGTACACAGGATAGGTTAACCTTTAAACCAACTGCTGAAGAGATCGTTGAATTTACTGTTCCTCATTTGGAAACAGCCCCATTTCCGTTAATAAGTTTTGGACAAGGATGCGAAGGAGAACCATTATTGATGTGGGAAACAATAAGAGAAGCTATCATTGAAATAAGAAAGCATACCCAAAAAGGAAGCATCAATATCAATACCAATGGTAGTATGCCTAAAGCAGTTAAGGCCTTGTGTGAAGTTGGGTTGAACAGTATGAGGGTAAGCACCAATTCGGCCAGGGAAAATATTTATACTTCTTATTACCTGCCTAACAATTACAAATTTGCTGATCTTTCTGAGAGCTTAAAAATTGTCCGCAGCTTTGGTGGCTGGACAAGCATCAACTATTTTGTTTTTCCGGGAATGACCGACAGTATTGAAGAATATGAAGCATTAAGAAAACTCATCAGGGAAACTGATCTCTGCATGATACAGTGGCGCAATTTTAATATTGATCCCGATTGGTATTTGGGAAAGATCGGTGTAACTGATACAGGAGAATGTATGGGGGTTAAACAAATGATGGAACTCATCCGTGAAGAATTTCCTGATTTAAAGTTTGGATATTTCAACCCTTCCATAGAAAGAATAAAAGGAAATTTTGAAGTTGATTTTGCACATTGATTTTTTGGGAAGCCGGCTTTGGAAATTCTATTTACCCTCATTGGCAACGATACTTAGTTATTATTTCTTTTTTGTAAAAAGAAATAAATAACCACTCTTGTGCAGGATAATTTTATTGAACTTTTACCGAAGCGTAGATTGTAGCGAATGGTTCGTGACGGCAGGTATTAATGCGAAGGACGCTAATGAGGTCTTACAATTTCTAAAAAATCATCAACCTTGTTTAAAAACAAATTGCCCGGCCAAAGAATAGCCTGAGAACTTAAAAATCATGCCTACATTTACATCAAATTTAAAAACCTACTATGAAACGTTTTATTGCAGTTATCGGCCTCTTGTTTATGCTTACCATACCTTCTTGCAAAAAATCTGATTCCGCCAATGGTGGCGGGGGTTCAAATTCTTCCTCCAAATCAATCACGTCTTTTGTTTTTAAAGCTGCCGACAATCCCGGCCTCACTTCAGATATTAGCGGTACAATCGGTGCGGATACCATACTGGTTTCGGTACCAAATGGAGTTAGTCTTATAAGCCTTAAACCAACCATAGTACATACGGGTGCATCAATAAGCCCGGGTTCGGGTATAGCTCAGGATTTTTCTGTGATTGTAGGCTATACAGTTGCGGCGGCAGATAATACTACTAAAATTTATAAAGTCAATGTCAGGTCAAGTGTGGGAGGCACAGTTTATATTGGCAGTAACGATGGCAAATTATATGCGTTGGACGCAGATAACGGCTCTTTAAAATGGTCTTTTGCTACCGGCGGGGCAATAAATACAGCAAGCCCGACATATTATAACGGCAATGTTTTTATCTGCAGTGCAGATAGGTACCTCTATGCTTTAGATGCAGCAACCGGAGTTTTAAAATGGAAGTTTCTTACAGCAGGCGACATAAGTGATGTCACTCCTACATTGTATAATGGTAATTTATATTTTGGTATTTCTCCTGCTGGTGGCAGTCTGTATTCTTTAAATGCACAAACTGGCTCGGTAAATTGGCAACGAAGCTATTCCTCTAACCCTGCTAATCTTACCATTTATAATGGTATGGCTTATGCCGCTCAATTCGGTGGCCTTAGCAGCTTTGATATAACAAATGGTTCCGGGGGTTTATTTTTTTATAATTGGATATGCGGTCCCGGAAACCCATTGGTTGTTAATGGTGTTGTATACCTGGGTACAGAGGCAAGTGTAACCCGTGCAAATAATGCAATAACTGGTGCATCAATATGGATTTATTCAGGCGGTTTAACTGATAACTGCCAATATAGCGGTCCTACCGTAAAGAATGGTATTATTTACAACGGTGGCGCTTTAACAGGCAAGTTTTATGCAATGGATAGTGCCACAGGTATAATGAGATGGAGTTACCAGGGCAGTGGCCTTTTTTCATCACCTATGGTTGCCAATAATACAGTGTATTCAGGTAATTCCGACTCTTATTTTTACGCATTTGATGCAAACTCGGGTACTGTAAAGTGGCGCTTTGGAGATCCCGGCATAAGAAGTGTGGGGACAAACAATGGTACTGTAGCAGGAAACATGGTTTACTTTGGAAGCTATAATAAGAACGTTTATTGTCTCAATGCAGTTACCGGAACTGTAAACTGGCAATTTACTACTGGCGGTACTGTATATGGCGGGCCTTGTATTGTAACTAATAACCAGGTTGTATATCACCCGGGACTATCGGGCGAGCAACAGTAAAGTTGTTTTGCGGTTGCGGTTATTTTTAAACTCTCCTTCACCCCGGTTCGTATCTCAGTAACCGTTCGCTCAAAATAGTTGCAACAAATATTTTAATGTGTTTTTAATATAAATTAAATTGTTCAGTAAAAATTATCAATTGTATTTGATATTTTTATAACAACAATTGCTAAATACCTTTAAGTCTCAAACATTGGGGTAAAAAATCAGTTCAGTACTAATCTGTTTAGTTTCGTTACCTGTTTAGCATTTAGTATGCTAATGTAAAAAAATGAATTGTTATGGGAAAAAGTACACTGACAATAGTTTGCTTATGCATGTTCCTTTGTGGGAATGCACAAATAAAAATTTCATCTGCCAATTTGAATATAGGGCTTGATAAAAAAGGCTTTATCACACTCCTGGGCAATAAAGAATCCGGCAAAAATTATTTATATACCGATACAACGGCTCCCTTACTAACGCTTGTAAGCAAAGGAGTAAGATACATGCCTCAAAATCTGAAATATGATAAATCAACCAATATCATCCGCTTAAATTATGGACAGGCAAATGTAAAAATCGATGTGAAAGTAACGGTCAAAAAAAAACACCTTTTGTTAGAAATAATAAAAGCAATACCTGAAGAAAATATCGATGCCATTGTTTGGGGACCGGTACCTATTAACATAAATAAAACAGTAGGAGAAGTAATTGGCGTTGTAAGAGATGACCAAATTGCAATTGGCATGCTGGTTTTAAATATAAAAACATTGGGAGGAGATTTGCCAAATAGTGAAGGAAGTACATGGACGAGAGGAATTGCAGCAAGATCTTTTGCCTGGGGTAGTACACTGCAAGCATATGCCATTAATCGCAACCGCGATAGATATGTGGATGCGTGGGGTGGGGTATATAAAAATATGCCTGTAAAAGCATTGAAAGGCGAAACAGTAACAGGAAGCAAGATCGCTTTATTTACCTGTTTGGAAACCAAAACACTGGATGTAATTGAATCCATAACACTTGCCGAAAAATTGCCTTACCCTGTCATGAATAAAACATGGTTTAAAAAATCATCCCTTTTTGGAAGATCTTACCTTATCTCATCATTTGGTGAGAAGGATATAGATGAAATGATTGCCTATACCAAAAAAGCCGGGCTTGTTTCTCTTTATCACGAAGGGCCTTTTAAAAGTTGGGGGCATTATATTCTTGATTCAGTTGCTTTTCCTAATGGCAAAAAGGGGTTAAAAAATTGTGTAGATAAAGCCCATGCTGCCGGTTTACATTTTGGCGTACATACCCTTACCAATTTTATCAACACCAATGATCCGTATGTAACTCCGGTACCCGATGAAAGGCTTAGTGTAACTGGTTCTTCATCACTAATGAATAATATAGATGATCAACAAAAAGAAATTGAAGTAGCATCTCGGGAGTATTTTAAGGAAGAAAAAAACAATAACCTGCACACCGTAAAAATCGGCAAAGAACTTATTCGCTACAAAACAGTAACTGACCAGCCTCCCTATACATTACTCGATTGCCAGCGGGGTGCTTTTGGTACTGCTATAGCATCTCACCCAAAAAATGAAACTGTTGGAAAATTATTTGATCATCCGTACCAGGTTTTTTTTCCAGATATTAATTTACAAAGAGAGATTGCCCGGAATATTGCATCACTTTTTAATGAGACAGGCGTTGATCATTTTGATCTGGATGGTCATGAGGGTTGCCTGGCATCAGGAGAAGGCGACTATGCACTTGAGCTTTTTGCAAAAGATGTATTTGATAATGTCAGGCATGATATCTTAATAGGCACCAGCAACAGCAAAACTTATTTTTGGAATATATGTTCTTATTATAATTGGGGCGAACCCTGGTATGGAGGGTTTAATGAAAGTATGCAACAATACCGGATAGATAACCAGGGTTTGTTCGACAGGAATTATATGCCCCACATGTTAGGATGGTATTTACTTGGCGAAAATACAACGATGTTGGAAATGGAATGGATGCTGGCCCGTGCCGCCGCTTATAACGCCGGCTTTGCAATGGTTGCCCGCCCGGGTGCATTAAGGAGTAACCCGCTTACCCCCCAATTACTTGATGCTATAAATGAATGGGAAAAAGCACGTACGCAAAATGCCTTCACACAAGCTCAGCAGGAAGAATTAAAAAAGACAAACAATGAATTTCATTTGGAAAAAATAAGTGACGGCAAATGGAATCTGTATCAATATACACTTTCACCCATGTTCATTAGAGAAAAATTTGAACGCCAGCCGGGAGAACCAACTTTTAATACATGGACATTTACGCAGGAATCAAAAGAACAACCAATCCAGTTTCGCATTCATCTTTCGGGGAAGAGCGGTGGCATAAATACAATTAAAATGCAAATAGATAATTATGCAGAAATTGTATTGCCATTAAGTTTAAAAGCAGGCGAAAGTATCCTTTGCAAAGGGACACAGGAAATTGAAATATACAATGATAAAGGTGTAGCTAAAGGAACTTATCATTTACCTGCAATACCTCCTGTTACATCGTATGATAAACATGTGTTTGTTTTTGATTGTAAATTTGAAAACGGAGATGCACCCAAAGTGGAAGTACAATTCAGGTATTTGGATAAAATGAAAACGATACAGGTAAACAAGTAATGTATACCAGTTAAATAATAAAATTGGATATTTTAATCCCTTTATTGAAATAATAAAAGGAAATTTTGCGCATTTAAAACAAAGGAGAACTTCTTTTTATTTCAAAAAAATATTATCTTTAATAAAACTCCTCACAATGAAAAAAACAATTGCCAAACTTCGAATCGTAGCTTTGATCAGCTTTGCTCTGTTTTTTATTTCTGTGTTTGTGTGGCCACCAGATCCCTTCGGGCTTAAATTCAGCCAGTTCCAGAATGTGCTGATCCTTGTTTCATTTGTATTATTCCTGTTTATTATAGTCCTGCAGCTTTACAGTCTCTATATTGGCAGCTACCTCCATGATGAAGAGAGCGAGGAGTAGTGTATTGTCCTTTCCAGCCTTTATAAATTTTAGCGTTAGCTGCTAATGAAAAAAGAGATAAAGGACTTTTTGAAAGGCTTATGAAGGATGAATAGCTAAATTAAAAAATCCTTTTTTGTATAAATAATTAATCATACTTAAAGAACACTTTCATAAATATAGTATAATCGTTTGTAGAGCTCCAGC
Source organism: Ferruginibacter sp. (assembly GCA_040007795.1). GTDB lineage: Bacteria > Bacteroidota > Bacteroidia > Chitinophagales > Chitinophagaceae > Ferruginibacter. The sequence goes on along the minus strand of JBDTUK010000177.1, from coordinate 2,356 downwards.
CATCATTCCACCTTGATCTATATTGGTAAATACCGGGTTCCGATCCCACAAAAGCAAAGGAACAGGTTGTACTGTCAGATCTAGATCCCTTCAGCACTTCAAAACTTACAAAAATATTATTATTGGTTAAAATGATGTTGTACTTATTCAGGTCAAATTCATAGGCTTTATCTGCTATAGCTGCATTATTTATTGTTTGAGCTATAGAATCTTTAAGAAGTTCTTCTCCCGGCCGGCCATCAATGAATTCTCTTATGTGCAGGCGTATTATACTTGTATCGCAGCTGCTGTATATTTTAAATCTCACTTTAGCAACCTGGTATTCTTTATGTGACACAACAATTTCACGGCCAATTTCTCCACCTCTTTTTTCTGTACTCCAGCTCCTGTAAAAACCAACCGTTTCAATTTTTGCCCCGGCCACATCTTCTTTGCTGAAAGACCTTACAACTACTGCTTCCAGGTTCCTGGGATTTGCCTTTAAAGTAAATTCATGATTTTTCAGTGCTTTGCTAACAGGGGTCTTTAAACTCTCATAGCCAACCGAAGATATCAACAATGTATCATTTTCCTTTAATGAGGCAATACGTAACGAAAAATTACCTGCAGTATCAGTTACACTGCCCGAAGTCTGTTTAAGTAATTTAATAGAAGCATAAGGAACCGGGTTTGAATCCTCTTCCATTACTTTACCCCTGATAGTTACCTGTGCGTATATCTTGCCGGGAAGTAATAAAAAAAATAAAGAAACTGCGATAATAACTTTTGGAGATACGGATGAAATCATTGATTTATATAAACTCATTTAGAATTTCTCTGTTAAAAAACCGGGCAAAAATATTTTAATTCACTGCAGTAAAGAAAAAAAATGGATGAGTGGTATATTGCCGGTACTCCAACTCATCATAAAAATTTATTTCAGTGTTTCTTCCAGCCATTTATAAAATTCATGCTGCCAAACCAACGCATCCTGTGATGTGGATACCCAATGGTTTTGATCGGGCAGTAAAATGAATTTACTTTTTATACCCCTCAGTTGTGCCGCCTGGAATGCCTGCTGCCCCTGCTCTATAGGTACCCGGTAATCTCTTCCACCCTGGTAAATTAAAATGGGGGTATTCCATTTATCAACGAAATTACTGGGAGAGAATTGTGCGTATGATTTTTGTGCTGCTGCATTTTTCTTATCCCAGTAAGCGCCACCATAATCCCAATCTACAAACCAAAGTTCTTCAGTAGTGCCATACATACTTTTAAAATCAAAAATACCATCATGTGATATAAATGTTTTAAAGCGGTTATTATGCATGCCCGCTAACATAAATACTGAGTAACCACCATAACTTGCACCCACACAGCCCAGGCGGTTTTTATCAACAAAATTTTCTTTACTTAATGCATCAATGGCACTCAAATAATCTTTCATGGCCTGGCCACCATGATCTTTACTGATATCTTCATTCCATTTTGTGCCGTACCCCGGCATGCCTCTGCGGTTTGGTGCAACAATAATATAACCATTGGCTGCCATCAACTGAAAATTCCATCGCATGGAATAAAATTGGGTTAATGGCGATTGTGGCCCGCCCTGGCAATACAATAATGTTGGATATTTTTTTGCCGGATCAAAATCAGGCGGATAAATGACCCACACCAGCATATCTTTTCCATCGGTGGTTTTTACAAAACGCCTTTCTGTTTTGCTCATTGGAAGAGTTGAGTAAGTTGCATCATTTACATGGGTGAGTTGCTGCATGTTGCCGGTTGAAATATCAACGGTATATAATTCAGCTGCATGATTCATATCTGTTCTGGATACAATTAACGTATTGCCTGATTGCCCTACAATACCATTCACGTCAAAATCGCCTTTGGTTATTTGCTTAACCTGTTGCATCATTTTTGTACGTCCCGGATAATTAACTGAAAATAATTGCAGGGTGCCATTTACAGGGGCATAGAAAAAAATATACCTGTCATCGTCACTCCACCGGTATCCTTCCACATGTATTTCATCCCTGTCGGCAGTAAGATTCATTTTTGTAATTCCATTACTTACAATGATATCCTGTTTATCAGATTCGAATCCATCCCGTTTCATACTTAGCCAGGCCAGTTCGCCTTTTTTATTGAATGAAGGACTAATATCATAACCCATCATTCCTTCGGTAAGGTTGGTTGTTTTGCCTGTTTCAATATTATAAGAAAAAAGATCGGTGTTGGTACTGATTGCATAAGCTGTTCCATATTTCTTTTTGGTGCAATACACTACTTCTTTGCTATTGGGATTCCAAACATAATCTTCATCGCCGCCAAATGGTTTTTGCGGACAATCGTATGCTTCGCCGGGCATGAT
>JBDTUK010000176.1:0-12598 GCA_040007795.1 Ferruginibacter sp. | reverse complement strand
TATGGTGGGTTAATCCTTTGGATTATGCCTATGATGAGTTAAGAAATCACCGTAATGTTAAAATACCTAAAAATGATTGTAATGATGCAGATGGTGATGGCGTATGTGACCATTTAGACAGAGAACCCAATACACCTGCCGGTTGCCCGGTTGATACACATGGTGTAACTAAAGATACAGATGGTGATGGTGTTCCTGATTGTAAGGATAAGCAATTAATAACTCCAACAGAATGTCAACCAGTTAATGCTGACGGTGTTGGTAAATGTCCTGATCCTGAATGTTGTAAAAATGCTCAGGCTAACAAAGAAAAGGAACAAACAGCTTGCCCTTGTGATTATCCAAGCCTTTCTTTTAAAGGTAACAGCTTGGTTCTTAGCGGAGACAACAAAGCTATGTTGGCCACAGTTGCTTCAAAATTGAAAGCCAATCCAAACTGTATGATAACCATACATGGTTATCCTGAAACTTCTAAAGCATCACAAGCTAATTGCCAAAAAAGATTAGATATTATTAAAATTTATCTAATTGAGAAAGAGGGAATTAGTGCCGACAGAATCACTACAAATTGTGAAGTTGGTGGTGGTGATAAGAATACGGTTGATGTTAAATGTAATTGATAAATAGAGTCATTTTATATTATTTCCAGCCCCCCGATTTAGGGGGGCTGTTTTTTAACAGTAATCAAAAGCCTTTCTTTATCAAATCCTTAACTGAACTTTTTTGGTAATTGGTTTATTTACTGGCATTTTTGAGTTAATTACGTTAATTTTGCGATTCTTTATGAGATCAATAAGGTTTGTTTTAGCTTCAATATTATTGCTGGCACTGGTAACTTCCTGTAATAAATACAATAAAGTATCTAAAAGCAAGGATTACGAGTATAAGCTTAAAATGGCTGATCAGTATTTTGCAGATAAGAAATATAAGATTGCCCAGCAACTATATGAAGATTTATTTCCCATATTTAAAGGATCAGTGAAGTTTGAAGAATTGTATTATAAAGATGCCTTCTGTTTTTACTATATGAAAGAATATGCAGATGCCGAAAATCTGTTTAAAGGTTTTTTGGAGGTATTTCCAAACAGTAGTAAGGCGGAGGAAGTTGATTATATGCGCTCTTATTGTTTTTACAAGCAATCTCCAAAGGTTGAGTTGGAGCAGGTAAACACTACCAAAGCGATGGGGATGATGCAGACTTTTATTAATACGCATCCCGGATCTGAAAGAAATAAAGAGGCTTCAGAAATTATTGATAAGTGTAGGGCAAAATTGGAGCAGAAAGAATACAGGGCAGCAGAATTATATTATAACCTTGGGCAGTACAGGGCAGCTGCACTTGCTTTTTCTAATTTAACCAATAATTACCCGGAATCTTCAAAAGGGGAAGAGTATAAATTAAAAATAGTAAAATCTTATTACAAGTTTGCAAAATTGAGCATCCAGGATAAACAAATTGAACGGTTTGAAAGAGTAATTAATGAGTATGAAGATTTTGTAGACAGATATCCGGAAAGCAAATTGTTGAAAGATGCGGAAAGTTATAGTAACCTAAGTCAAAATCATATTAAAGTTATAAAAAATGAGCAAACTAAGACGTCAGCTAAGCGCTAATACCAGCAGCGTGGTAGAACCAAAAAAATTATCAGACATTAAAGAAAAGACCGGTAATCTTTATGAATCTATAGCTATCATAGCCAAAAGAGCCAACCAGATCAATATTACATTGAAGGAGGAATTACATAATAAGCTGGAAGAATTTGCAAGCCATACCGATAGCCTGGAAGAAATCCACGAAAACAAAGAACAAATAGAAATTTCAAAGGCTTACGAACGTATGCCCAACCCGGCATTGCTCGCAACAACCGAATTTATGGAGGATAAAGTTTACTTCCGTAAGAATGATGAAGATTTATTCAGTTAACAGTAACCCATATTTTAGCTTCTTATTTAGTTAAGAAGTCATAATTTTAACCCGTCTCAATAAAGGTGAAACGGGCTTTTTTATGTTAAGCGGAAAAAAAATTTTATTAGCGGTCAGCGGAAGCATTGCGGCATATAAATCTGCTGTACTAACGAGGCTTTTGATAAAAGCCAGAGCCGAAGTGAAAATTGTAATGACACCAGCTGCCAAGGATTTTGTGACACCGCTTTCCCTCGCTACACTGTCGAAAAATCCTGTTTTTGTAGATCTTGCTGAAAACGATTCCTGGGTTAATCATGTAATGCTGGGCCGTTGGGCAGACATTATGTTGATAGCTCCTTTAAGTTGCAATACTTTATCTAAAATGGCGAGTGGGCAATGTGATAATCTGCTTATGGCTGTTTACCTTTCTGCTACCTGTCCTGTAGTAGTGGCTCCTGCAATGGATGAAGATATGTGGCATCATACAACAACAAAAAAGAATCTTAAAACTATAACTGCAATTGGAAATCATGTAATACCGGTGGAAAATGGCGAACTGGCAAGTGGCCTGGTTGGTGATGGCAGAATGGCAGAACCGGAATCTATTTTACAATGGCTTAATAGTTTTTTTTTGAGTGAATCAGAATTGAAAGGGAAGAAAGTTTTAATTACCGCAGGCCCAACCTATGAACCTATCGACCCGGTTCGTTTTATTGGTAATCATTCATCAGGTAAAATGGGAGTAGCTATTGCTGAAGAAATGTATAAAAGAGGTGCAGAAGTGACCTTGGTGCTTGGCCCTTCTGATATACAGGTGAATGGGGGTATTAATGTAATAGCAATAAAATCGGCTGATGAAATGTTTAATGCCTGCGAAAAAATATTTCCGGCAACTGATATTGCAGTAATGAGTGCAGCAGTTGCAGATTATACACCGGTGAGTACCGCCAAAGAAAAAATTAAGAAAACTGAAAACGATTTTTCGGTACAGCTAATCAAGACAAAAGATATTTTAAAATATTTGGGAGGACAAAAAACAAAAGATCAATTGTTGGTGGGGTTTGCCCTGGAAACAAACAATGAAAAGGAGAATGCTTTAAAAAAACTCCACTCCAAAAATGCAGATATGATCGTTTTGAATTCATTGAATAATGCAGGTGCAGGATTTGGACACGATACTAACAAAATAACTATTTTTGATAAGACAGGAAAAGAATACCCATTTGAAACCAAATCAAAAAAAGAAGTTGCAATTGATATTGTTAATACTATTATCCAACTATTACATGCGTAAATTTAATTTTTTATTAATTCTTGTTGTTGCTTTTAAATTTTCTTCTGCCCAGGAGCTAAAAGCCAATATAACAGTTGTAAGTAACCAGGTAGGGAATAATGTAAATCAAAATGTGTTTCGTACCCTTCAGACAGCACTTAATACTTTTATCAATACCCATAAATGGACCCCGGATAATTTTCAACCAAATGAAAGGATAGAATGCAGTTTTTTTCTGAACCTTCAACCCACCAGCGATCTTAATGTGTATAATGCTTCATTAACCATCCAGGCAGCCAGGCCGGTTTATAATACATCTTATCTTTCGCCCATTATTAATTTTAAAGATGAAAATATAATATTTAAATATGTTGAATTTCAGCAGCTGGAATTTAATGAGAACAGAATCTCTGGTTCAGATGCATTGGTTTCAAACCTTACTGCTGTTATTGCTTATTATGCTTACATGATACTGGCTTTTGATTATGATTCCTTTTCGCCACGTGGGGGCGACCCATATTTTCAGAAAGCACAAAATATTATAAATAATGCTCCGGATGGCAGGGGTATTTCGGGGTGGAAAGCTTTTGATGGGGTTAGAAACCGCTATTGGTTGGTTGAAAATATGCTGAACAGCCGCTACACCATCATGCATGATGTGTACTACAATTATTATCGCCTCGGAATGGATAAATTATATGAGGATGAAAATGCTGCCAGGGTTGAAGTGTTAAATGTATTGAATCTGTTAAACAATTTTAATACAGATAACCCCAATAAAATGATCAACCAGTTCTTTTTCCAGGGAAAGTCAACAGAACTGGTAAAAATATTTTCTAAAGCGCCGCAACAAGACAAAGCAAGGGCCTCTGAGCTTTTACAAAAAATGGACATCACCAATGCACCCAAATATAAAGACGAATTAAAATGATGAGAAAATGCCTGGTATTTTTTTGTCTACTTATTTTTATTTCCTGCGGAAACAAAAATAAAATGCCTGCCGGTATTTTAAAACCGGATAAAATGCAAACCGTATTGTGGGATATAATTAAGGCCGATGCATTTACTGCGGAGATAATCAGGAAGGATCCTCTAAAAAATGTTACAAAAGAAAATCTAAAGCTGCAGCAGGAAATTTTTGCTATCCATAAAATCACTAAAGATAATTTTTATAAGAGTTACGATTACTATAAGGAGAATCCGGGTCAATTGAAAGTAATAATGGACAGTATGATAATTCAGGCAGAAAGAAATAAGTCTAAGAATTTTACTATAAAATCAATACAGGGAAGCTGATATGAATAAAGTTTTCAATAATGCTGCTGAAGCAGTTTTTGATATTAACGACGGAGCTGTTTTAATGCTTGGCGGATTTGGTTTATGCGGAATTCCGGAAAACTGTATCGCAGCATTGGTTAAAAAAGGGCCTAAAAACCTTACCTGCATTTCTAATAATGCTGGTGTCGATGATTTTGGAATTGGTATGATGCTGAAACAAAAACAGGTTAAGAAAATGATCTCTTCCTATGTAGGCGAAAATGCAGAATTTGAAAGGCAATTATTAAGCGGTGAATTGGAAGTAGAATTAATACCGCAAGGTACTTTAGCAACACGATGTATGGCTTCAGGATATGGCATGCCTGCGATTTTTACTCCTGCAGGTGTAGGTACAGAAGTAGCTGAAGGAAAAGAAGCAAGGGTATTTAATGGAAAAGAGTACCTGTTAGAATACGCCTTTGATGCAGATTTTGCTATTGTAAAAGCCTGGAAGGGTGATACTGATGGCAATCTTATTTTTAAGGACACGGCCAGGAATTTTAATCCTTTAATGGCGATGGCTGGTAAAATAACTGTTGCAGAGGTTGAAGAACTGGTTCCGGCCGGTGAATTGGACCCTAATTATATTCATACGCCAGGCATTTATGTACACAGGATATTTCAGGGAAAAGATTACGAAAAAAGAATTGAACAGAGGACTGTAAGGAAAGCCCCCTCCGCCCCCTAAAGGGGGAACTTGGGGTAAGGAACTCTAAAAAGCATTACAATTTCAATCACTTTTAATTATTAGCTGATTGAAATAATTTATAACCTTAAAACAAGGTTCCCCTTTAGGGGACAGGGGTATGGCTTTATCTAAAGAACAAATAGCACAACGGATAGCAAAAGAACTTAAAGACGGCTACTATGTTAATCTGGGTATTGGTATACCAACCCTCGTTGCTAATTATATACCTGAAGGGATCAACGTGGTGTTGCAAAGTGAAAATGGTTTGCTGGGCATGGGTCCCTTCCCATTTGAAGGTGAAGAAGATGCTGACTTGATAAATGCAGGTAAACAAACCATAACTACACTACCCGGATCTTCAATTTTTGATAGCGCTATGAGTTTTGGAATGATTCGTGCTGGTAAAGTTGACCTTACCGTCCTTGGTGCAATGGAAGTAAGTGAGGATGGTGATATTGCTAACTGGAAAATTCCGGGTAAGATGGTGAAGGGTATGGGTGGTGCTATGGACCTGGTGGCTAGCGCCAAGAATATTATTGTTGCTATGATGCATACCAACCCTAAAGGTGAAAGTAAGTTATTGCCAAAATGTACTTTGCCGTTAACAGGTACAAAGTGTATTAAAAAGATTGTAACAGAACTCGCTGTATTGGATGTTACCAGTGATGGCTTTAAGTTACTGGAGAGAGCGCCAGGAATATCTGTAGAAGAAATAGTTTCTAAAACTGCCGGTAAATTAATTGTCGAAGGCGAGATACCCGAAATGCAATTTTTAAAATAATTTATAAAGTAAGAATCCCCTGATCACTCGGGGGATTCTTACTAATAGCAGTTGGTTTGTTTATTGTTACGCTTTTGGTGAGGCGGCCAATATTTCTGCATTAGCGCCACTTGCATATTTTTCAAAATTTTTAATGAATTGTTCGGCCAGGTTTTTTGTCATAGCATCATAAGCTGTTTTATCTGCCCATGTATTGCGTGGATTTAAAATTTCTGTAGGTACGTTCGGACATGCAGTTGGCATCATCATTCCAAAAACAGGATGTGCTTCATAAGCAACAGTATCTAATTTACCCTCTAATGCGGCAGTGATCATTGCCCTGGTATAACTCAGTTTCATACGGCTGCCTATACCATAAGCCCCACCACTCCAGCCGGTATTTATCATCCATACATTTACGTTGTGTTCTTTCATTTTATTTCCCAGCATCTCGGCATATTGCCCCGGATGTAATGGTAAGAAGGGCGCACCAAAGCATGCACTAAATGTTGACTTAGGTTCAGTAACACCGGCTTCTGTTCCGGCTACTTTTGCAGTATAACCACTAATAAACTGGTACATGGCCTGTCCGGCTGTTAATTTACTGATTGGAGGGAGTACACCATAAGCATCGCAGGTTAAAAAGAAAATATTTTTAGGTGTTTTGCCAATAGATGGTTCCAATGCATTACTAATAAATGATAAAGGATAACTTACCCTTGTATTCTCAGTTATTTTTTTACTGCTGAAATCAATTTTATTCGTGCCTTCAATGAATGTAACATTCTCTACCAATGCACCCGGCCTGATGGCATGATAAATTTCCGGTTCTTTATCTTCACTCAGGTCAATACACTTTGCATAACAACCACCTTCAAAATTAAATACGCTGTCCCTGGTCCAGCCATGCTCATCATCACCAATCAGTTTACGGTTAGGGTCTGCGCTTAAAGTTGTTTTGCCGGTGCCGCTCAATCCGAAGAATACAGCTGTATCACCTCCATCTCCCATATTGGCGCTGCAATGCATGCTTAATACGTTGGCTTTTGTTGGCAATACAAAATTCAGCATGGTAAAAATTCCTTTCTTCATCTCGCCGGTATAACCAGTCCCTCCAATTAAAATGGTTTTATGTGTGAAACTGATTACAGCAAAATTTTCAGCACGGGTGCCGTCAGTTGCCGGATCTGCTTTAAAACCGGGTGCCTGAATAATATGCCAGTTGGGAACAAAATCTTCCAGGTCTTTTTCTTCAGGGCGAATGAACATGTTGTAGCAAAACAGGTTACTCCATGGGTTCTCATTGATAACCCTTAATTTAAGTTTGTAAGCTTCTTCGGCGCAGGCATAGCAATCACGTACCCAGATTTCTTTATCGCCAAGATAGCCCAGCATTTTTTCTTTTAGCTGGAAGAAGTTCTTTTCCTCAAAAGGAATATTAAAATCATTCCAGTGAACCGTATTTTCGCTAAGGGCGTCTTTAACGGTAAATTTATCTTTAGGGCTACGGCCCGTAAATTTCCCGGTATTGATCAAAAGGGCTCCGGTATCGTTTAAAACACCTTCGCCACGCTGAACAGCTTGTTCGGTTAAAGTAGAAGGACTTAATTGGTAATGAATGCTTTTTGAGGTAGATAATCCAAGGGTTTTTAATGCATTTTTAGGTGCGGCAAGCATCGTTGAAATAGACATAGCAAGTAAGGGTTTAGGTTTACGCAATCGTTGCCACAAAGTTATGTTATGTGTTTTTGAAAAGGAGTAAACCGGCCGACACATATTTAAAAAGCCTAAGCCATTTATGCTGAATTGTTGGCAAAAATTCAAAACTGGCCATTTAAATTGAACAGGATTGAATAATATCTAATAATTATTGAATAGCATTAATTTTTTAATTACCTCAAATTTAACTTATTACTAGATTTTATGTAAGCACAAATCGTAAAACTGGGGCATTTTTAGAAAATGCCAACTGGTCCAGTCAGCAACATTGGATTGTAAAAAATAAATCCTTTTAAAATGTATATTGCAGCATAAATAAACTGATATGAAATATCTCCCCCTTAACCCCGAAATATTTGTTCAAAACCGGAAGCGTTTTATTGAGCGGATGGATAAAAATTCCATTGCCATTTTTAATAGTAATGATGAATTGCCAACCAATGGCGATCAGTTACACAAGTTTAAACAAAACTCCGACCTGTTTTGGTTAACAGGTATTGAGCAGGAAGATTCTATGCTGGTTTTATTCCCCGATAACCCGGATGCTAAATACAGGGAAGTGCTGATATTGGTTCGGCCTGATGAGCTAAAAGAAAAGTGGGATGGGCACAGGTTAAGGGCATCAGAAGCAACTGCCATGTCTGGTATTAAAACAATTATCTGGTTAGATACTGCAGATGCTATGATGTTACCATGGGTGCATTTAGCAGATACCATTTATTTAAACACCAATGAAAACGATAGAAAAGCAAATTGGGTTCCCGTAAGAGACTACCGCTATGCAAAAATGATGAAGCAGCGTTTTCCGTTGCATAATTACAAGCGTAGTGCAAGAATGTTGAAAGACCTGAGGGGAATTAAAACGGCGCTTGAAATTGAAGTGTTACAAAAAGCAATTGATATTACAGATAATACATTCAGACGGTTACTGAAGTTTATTAAGCCGGAAGTAATGGAATATGAAATAGAAGCGGAAATCTATCATTCGTTCTTATCGCAAAGGGCAACCGGGCCGGGATATGGTTCCATACTTGCCAGTGGCGACCGGGCAAGAACCCTGCATTATGTAGAGAACAGCCGGGAATGTAAAGACGGTGAATTGATATTGATGGATTTTGGTGCAGAGTATGGTTATTACAACGCCGACCTTACCCGGACAGTTCCGGTAAATGGAAAGTTTGGCCGCCGACAAAAAACAGTTTACAATACCTGTTTGCATTTGCATCATTATGCCGCCAGTATTTTAAAGCCCGGTATCAGCATTGTTGATTACACCGAAAAGATCGGCGATGAAGCAACCGTTGTTTTTCAAAAGATAGGGCTGTTAAAAAAATCAGATGTAAAAAATGAAGATCCCGAAAACAGGGCTTATAGAAAATACCTGTATCATGGTATCTCTCACCACCTGGGTATTGACGTACATGACCTGGGCACAAGAACAGAACCCATCAAAGCCGGAATGGTTTTCACTATTGAGCCCGGTATTTATATTGAAGAAGAAAAAATGGGAGTGAGGATTGAAAATAATTTCTGGGTTACTAAGAGCGGGAATAAAGACCTGATGAAAAATATTCCGATTACTGTTGAAGAGATAGAAGCATTGATGAAAAAATAGAACGACACAATGACCAAACAAATCCCTAATTTATTTACCCTGCTTAATTTAGTATTTGGTTGCCTGGCTATTGTTGTTACTATGCAAAATGGTATCATCATTCAATATGCTGCTGATGGAACACAGTTAATTGATATACCGGAAAAAATATGGATGGCTTCTTTATTTATTGGTATAGCAGCTGTAGTTGATTTTTTAGATGGATTTGTTGCAAGGTTATTCAAAGCGACTTCAGCGATGGGTAAACAATTAGATTCACTGGCTGATGTGGTAAGTTTTGGCGTGGCACCTGCAATGATCCTTTTCCAGTTTTTAAGAATGAGCATAGCACAGGAAGAGGATGGATTGAATGCTTCCATCATTTGGCTGGCTCCAGCATTTATTCTGGCTTGTGCCGGTGCATGGCGCCTGGCAAAATTTAATTTAGATGATTCGCAAGCCTATGGATTTAAAGGGGTGCCAATACCTGCAATTGGCTTACTGGTTGCTTCGTTACCACTTATTTACTGGAATAACCATAGTCAGAACATTGTTGACATTCTTTTTAATAAATGGTTTTTATACGGAGTTATTGTTTTGCTGAGCTGGCTAATGGTTAGTAACCTTCCAATAATGGCGCTGAAGTTTAAAGATTACAGTGTAAAAAATAACATTCCTAAAATAATTTTACTGGGGGTTGCAATTGTATCTGCATTTATTTTTGACTGGCTGGCTGTTCCAATCGTTTTTATAGTTTACATTATTTTATCTTTGCTTTTCAAACAACAATCATCATGATATTTACGGTACAGATAAAAGTGATGCCGCTTAAAGATCTATTAGATCCACAAGGCAAAGCGGTTATGGGCGGCTTGCAAAACTTAGGTCTGAATAATATTTCAGACGTAAGAATAGGTAAGCATATTGATCTGCAGATTGAAGCTGCCAGTAAAGAAGCAGCATTGGCAGCAGGTGAAGATGCTGCAAAAAAATTGTTAGCCAACCCCGTGATGGAAGTATTTGAGATTACAGTAACCCCAAACACCTAAAGGGGCTTTAGCGTAAGAATATTTCTGGTTTATTTATTAATAGTAACAGTTTGAGTGATAAAGAATCTAACTACACTAGTGCTGCAAATTCCCCAATCCTGAGCGGAGTCAAAGGAAGGGGGTTAGGGGGTATGCTTTACATCGTTCCATCTCCCATAGGCAATCTTGCTGATATTACTTTCAGGGCAGTTGAAATTTTAAAAACGGTTGATCTGATTTTAGCAGAAGATACCCGTACCTCATCTGTATTGCTCAATCATTATCAAATACAAAAACCCATCTCGCCTTATCACCAGCATAACGAACATAAGATACTTACTCATTTAACGGAGCAGTTAGCGGCGGGTAAAACGATGGCATTAATCACCGATGCCGGTACACCGGGTATCAGCGACCCGGCTTTTTTATTGGTAAGGGAATGTATAAAAAATAATATCCGGGTAGAATGTTTGCCCGGTGCTACCGCTTTTGTGCCAGCTCTGGTAAATAGCGGCCTTCCTATGAACAGTTTTTGTTTTGAAGGGTTTCTTCCTTTAAAAAAAGGAAGGCAGACCATGATGAAAAAATTGGCTGAAGAAGAGCGGACAATGGTTTTTTATGAAAGCCCGATGCGGTTGGTAAAAACATTAAATGAATTTATTCAATATTTTGGAGGGGATAGACAATGCTGCGTAAGTCGTGAGCTCACAAAAAAATTTGAAGAGAATGCAAGAGGCAGTTTACAGGAAGTGCATGATCATTTTAATGCAAAAACTGTAAAAGGAGAAATTGTGATTATAGTACAAGGGAAAAACAATTAAGTAAATATGAAAAGGATCTTATTCAGCCTGGCATTTGTAATTTTTATACTTCAAACTTTATCAGCACAGATGCCGCAGGACTGGGGTGCATTTAATCAAAGAATTGATGCAACACCATATATCGGAAAGAAATTCAGGCTGGAAGCTTCTGTTAAAGTGCAGGTAATTGATAGTACTGCAGAAGGAGAAATATGGTTAAGGGTTGATAAGACGGATAAAAAAATGGGGTTCTTTTATAACATGATGGACAAACCTATCCGGTTGAATGAATGGAAAGTTTATACCATTTCGGGCAAGATCGATAAGAATGCGGCCTCCATATTTTTTGGCGGACTGTATCATCGTAAGGGCATATTTTATTTCGATGACTTTAAATTTTTTGTGGAGACTGAAAAAGATAAATGGGAACAAATACTATTACCGGATGGTGGCTTTGAAAGCGATGCCTCAATAATCAGAAAGGCATGGGGCTTTCTGCAAGAGCGGGGAGGCTTTGTTGCAGGAGTTAGTGAAGCAGATGCCGCTGAAGGAAAAAAATCATTTAAAGTTGATGGCTCTCTTTTTATAGCTAAAGAAACTTTTGGAAATAATAGCCATATCGGAAAATATGCTGATGTAAATGGCATTAAAATTTATTATGAAGAATATGGCCAGGGAGAGCCATTGCTATTGCTACACGGAAATTCCTCATCTATAAGTTTATTTGAAAAACAAATACCTGAACTTTCAAAACAATTCAGGGTAATAGCAGTAGATACAAGAGGCCAGGGTAGATCAGGCGAGGATGGGAAAACATATACTTATGATCTGTTTGCGCAGGATATGAATGCATTATTGGATCATATGCATTTGGATAGCGTAAATATTTTAGGATGGAGCGATGGCGGAAATACCGGGCTCATTATGGCCATGAAATATCCGGTTAAAGTAAAGAAACTGGTAACCATGGGCGCCAATGTTTTTATTGATAAATCTGTAGTGGATAAGTGGGTGTTTAAAGAACTGGATAAGCAGATGAAAGAACTACATGGAGATACTACCAAATGGGGTAAAAACAGGATAAGACTAATGACTTTATTATTGACTGAGCCGAAACATTCATTTGAAGAATTAAAAAGTATTTCATGCCAGGTATTGGTGATAGCAGGCGAAAAGGATATTATTAAGGAAGAGCACACAAAGAAAATTGCTGCCGGTATTCCTAATAGTACTTTACTAATAGCTCCTAAAGAAACACATTATTTCCCCTCAGAGAATCCCAAAGTATTTAATGCAGCGGTTATTGATTTCTTTAAGAAACAATAGGGTAATAAAATTGAGATATTTCTGTAAGCTCTTTTCTCTTCAGATCAGGTACCCAGCATTCATCTGCAGGATAACCAACAGGTACCAACAGAAATGGTTTTTCATTCTCAGGCCGGTTTAAAATTTTGCTTAAAAAATTCATTGGGCTGGGCGTATGTGTAAGTGCAACCAGGCCTGCATTATGTAT
>JBDTUK010000175.1:0-4656 GCA_040007795.1 Ferruginibacter sp. | reverse complement strand
GGCCTTCCCTGTTTACTCATTCTTTTACCCGTATGAAAAGCGGCTGCCTGGAATTTGATGCGGTCCAGTTCTTCAGCAGGAGTAATATCTTCATAATATTTTATGGCCTCGCTGTATTGAACTCTTTTAAATAATAAGCCCGTTACTTTTATCACCCAGCGCTTATTTTCGGTCTTTACTTCAAACTCATCGCCTATGTGAACAATACGGGATGGCTTGGCATTTTCCCTATTATGCTTTATCTTGCCCTTATCACAAGCATCTCCTGCCTGGCTTCGGGTCTTATAAAGGCGAATTGCCCATAAGTATTTGTCGAGCCGCAGTTTTTCCTTTTCCATGTTCCAAAATTAACCGCTTTTACAGCAATGGTCTCCAAAGGTTGAACTATTTGTTTATTTTTATTTATCAAAACACAAAGTATGAAGTTCAAAAATTTCAAAATTGTCATTCTATTTATTTGTTTTACCCAGTTTACGCTTGCACAGAACAGGGGAAGTATAAACTGGACACCCAATGGTAATGCGTACACCAAAATAAAAGATGGGGGCATTATAAAAGTTGATCCGAAAACGGATGCAGAAGTTGTTATTGTAAGAAAAGAACAACTTACCCTTCCGGGAGCAACAGAGGCGATGTTTCCACAATCCTATACTTTTAATAACAGCAATACAAAACTTCTGATCTTCACCAATACAGCTAAAGTGTGGCGTTATAATACCCGGGGTGATTATTGGATACTTGATATTGTTGCCAACAAATTGAAGCAAATAGGAAAGGGCCTTCCATCCCAGTCGCTGATGTTTGCAAAATTTTCACCCGATGGAAAAAAATGTGCTTATGTGAGTGAGCATAATTTATATGTTGAAGACATTGGCTCAGGTGCAATTACCAAACTTACCAGGGACGGCAGCCGCAAATTAATTAACGGAACTTTTGATTGGGTGTATGAAGAAGAATTTGGTTGCAGGGATGGTTTCAGGTGGAGCCCTGATGGCAACCGGATCGCTTTCTGGCAGGTTGATGCCACTAAGATCCGTGATTATTATATGCTGAATACAACCGACAGCATTTATTCACAGATTGTTCCTGTTGAGTATCCTAAAGTTGGTGAAGCGCCATCGCCGGTAAAGATCGGTGTGGTAAACGTAGATAACGGAAATATCCGCTGGATGGATATTGAAGGCGACCCACAACAAAATTACCTGCCCCGTATGGAATGGTCGGGGTTGAATGAATTAGTGGTTCAACAGTTGGACCGTAAACAATTAGAGAGTAAATTAAAATACTGCAATGCTACCGATGGAAGCTCCCGTACTTTTTGGGCAGAGAACAGCGAGGCATGGATAGATCTGAATGCTGATGATCCTGCCGGATGGGACTGGATCAATAAAGGACAGGACTTTTTATGGATAAGTGAAAAAGATGGCTGGAGGCATATTTATAAGATAAGCCGTGATGGTAAAACAGAAACATTATTGACCAAAGGCAATTATGATATTGGCGATATTAAATGTATAGATGAAGCCAATAACTATATTTATTTTACTGCTTCTCCAAACAATGCAACACAATTGTATTTGTACCGGGTGAATATTGAAAAGGTCAACATCTTACAAAAAGTAAAAAAGATCGTAAGTAAACCAAAACCGGAGCCTGAATTATTAAGTTCGGCAAATTTAAAAGGCACTAATAATTATGATATTTCTCCCAACGGAAAATATGCCACGCATTCTTTTTCTAATCATAATACGCCAAACGTAAGGGAATGGATAACACTGCCGGATAATAAACCCATCAACCCGGCTAAAAGTATAGATTCAACAGTTAAAAAAGATAATAACGTTAATATAGAATTTGTGCAGATAGTTACTGAAGATAATATTACACTGGATGCATGGATCAACAAACCCAAAAATTTTGATTCTACAAAAAAATACCCGGTAGTATTTTTTGTGTATGGTGAGCCGGCATCATCAACTGTACAGGACAGGTATGGCGGCCAGAATAATTTTTTATACAGGGGCGATATGAGGGCCGATGGATATGTGCAGGTGGCTATAGATAACCGGGGCACACCGATGCTTAAAGGAGCTGCATGGAGAAAATCTATTTACCGGAAAGTAGGGAACATTAATGTAATTGATATGGCCCATGGGTTTAAAAAACTAATGGAATTAAATTCATATTTCGATAAAGACAGAATTGCTGTGTGGGGATGGAGCGGTGGAGGATCATCTACTTTAAATCTTTTGTTCAGGTACCCGAATATTTTCCAGACAGGTATTGCCATAGCTGCAGTAGCTAACCAGTTGTTCTATGATAACATTTACCAGGAACGCTATATGGGCCTGCCACAGGAAAACAGGGAAGATTTTATTAATGGCTCACCGGTTACTTATGCTAAAAATTTAAAAGGGAATTTATTGTACATTCATGGCACAGGCGATGATAATGTTCATTTCAGTAATGCAGAAGTGTTGGTGAATGAATTGATAAAGTACAACAAACAGTTTCAGTATATGCCTTACCCTAACCGTACACATGGTATTTCAGAAGGGCCGGGCACAAGCCTGCACCTGTCAACTTTATACACCACTTATTTAAGAGAACATTGCCCTCCGGGAGCAAGATGATAAGAAAATAAAAAAGCAGTAATTAATTACTGCTTTTTTATTTAAATGCCGGTTTATAATTTCTCTCCATGCTGACTTATATCCAATCCTTCCATTTCCTTTTCTTCATTAACCCTTAATGGTGTAATAAGATCAGTGATCTTTAATAATAAAAATGTTCCGCCAAAAACAAAAGCAGAAACAGCGATCAGGGTTACCAGGTGAACAATAAATAAATGCGATTCTCCAAATATCAAACCATTGCCGGTGGTATTGCCACTGTTGATGGACTGGTTGGCAAAAACAGCAGTTAATAAGAAGCCTACCATTCCACCCACACCATGGCAGGGAAAAACATCCAGCGTATCATCAATAGAAGTTTTTGTCCGCCACTCCACCATCATATTACTGATGATGCTGCTTACAATACCTACGGTTAAGGAATGGGCAATGCTGATATAACCTGCAGCAGGTGTAATGGCAACTAATCCTACCACGGCACCAATGCAGGTTCCCATGGCCGAAGGTTTACGTCCTCGCAATGCATCAAAAATTATCCAGGTAAATGCAGCGGCAGCGGAGGCAGTGGATGTTGTGGCCAGTGCTGTTACCGCCAATGCATTTGCGCCAAATGCCGAGCCGGCATTAAAACCAAACCATCCAAACCAAAGTAAACCCGTTCCTAATAAAACATAGGTGATCCGTGCAGGTGTGTGCGCTGTTTCATTTCTTCTTTTTAAATAAATAGCACTGGCCAATGCTGCCCAGCCTGCGCTCATGTGTACAACAGTTCCTCCTGCAAAATCCAATACACCAAACTTATATAATATGCCATTAGGGTGCCAGGTGGCATGTGGCAGCGGGCAATAAATAAAAATGCAGAACAGGCAAATGAATAAAATGTAAGAAGTAAATTTTATCCTTTCGGCAAAAGCGCCGGTTATTAATGCAGGTGTGATGATGGCAAACTTCAACTGGTAAAAAGCAAAAAGCATCAATGGAATAGTTGGAGCCAGTTTCCAGGGTGCATCATTGATAACTCCCTTCATCATAAAAAAAGTAGCCGGGTTGCCGATAATGCCGCTCATGGAATCACCAAATGCCAGACTAAATCCCACCACCACCCAAAGGATACTGATGACCGCCATGCTGATAAAACTCTGCAACATGGTACTGATCACATTTTTTTTGTTGACCATACCGCCATAAAAAAAAGCAAGGCCGGGTGTCATAAGCAGAACAAGGGCAGTGGCGGTAAGCATCCATGCCGTATCAGCGCCATTGATGTTTATAGAGCTGGTATTTATTTTTGTTGTAAACGGAAATACAAGAGACACAACTACAACTGCCATTAAGAGCAGGAAAGGGAATAAAGCTTTTTTTCGGTTCATCGTTATACAAATAAGGGTTAAAAGTTACTTGCATAGCAGGCGATCATCGGTTAAGTAAAAATAAGTAACTAATGCTATACCACTGATCACTCTTATCAACATAGTATTAATAAATAAAATTGAAACTTTAATCTCAAACAAAATAACATCTGGTTAAAAACTTAAGTTGCACTTTTTTGCAATTTTATCCGCAACTTTGCTTCAGTCAAAACAATTATATGAGAAAACTATTACTTACACTCAGTTTGGTATTAAGTGCCACACTGCTTTTTGCCCAGCAATCTTTTACCATCAGGGTAATTGATGCTAAAACAGGAAACCCCATTTCAAATGCCTCTGTAAAAATTAAAGCGTCCAACAGGGGAGGTGTTACGGGTGCTGATGGCACTTTCTTGTTGCAGGCTTCTGCCAATGATGTGATTGAGGTCAGCAGCATAGGGTATAATTTTCAGTCAATAAAATTAAGGAACCAGTCATCTGTGGTTGTCAACCTCGAAGCATTACTGGTTGACCTGGGAGATGTGGTTGTTGTTGGTACCCGTGGTGCCCCCCGTGCAAAAATTGAAACTGCAGTGCCGGTTGATGTTATCAGGATAAATCAAACAGGTTTGCCAACTGCAAAAATGGATTTTACTTCTGTGTTGAACATGGCT
>JBDTUK010000174.1:0-5380 GCA_040007795.1 Ferruginibacter sp. | reverse complement strand
CTTTATTTTTAAACAACACATTAAATGTAGTAAGCGAACCATAGCAACGGGTAATATATTGCTGGATATTCACTTTTTCTTCGTCGCTTAATTTTTTATTGCTGTTGATGTTTTGTTCCAACACCCGAAGCCTGTCACGCAGCATTACAATTTTGTGAAAAAAATCATCAATGGGAATTTCTTTTGGCTTCAGTGTTTTATCTGCAGTCTGTAATGCCATAGTTCCGCCGATCCATTTATCGCCAATGGGAACAATTTCTGTAACATCACTCCACTGCCGTAAAATCTTTAATAAAGATTTTTCAACAGCCGAAACGGTTTCCACTTCTACAGTAATATTCTCTGCAATGATCTCTTCTAAATGGGCATCTGTTTTATCAATCTCTTTTATGCCGTGATTAATAAAAGAGATAAGGTAAGTAGCATACCGGACTCCTACTACCACTCCGGGGCCATGTTGTGTGTGTTGCAGCCTTGTGCCAATGCCAAGGTTCAATTGATTCTCTTCCATAGTTATTTTACTTTTTTAAATTCATACGGATTGTATTCAATAAAGTCAGCCACTTTAACCGTTACAGAAGTTACTTTCCCCTGCCCGACTTTGCCGTTCAGGCTGGCATTCTCAACAGTAAATGGAAAAATGGCTTTGCTGAATTCAGGATCGCTGAAGGTTGCATAGAACCTGTTGCCCCCCAGCGATTCTAATTTTGCATACATATTTGGATGATGGCTGAATTTCATTTTTAATTCGCCGCCTTCCTGCACCACACTCATATTGCCGTACACATCATTGGTATAATTTCCACAATAATTATTTACAGTCAAAGCTGCTGTTAAATGCAAAGCAACAGAGTCCATCATTTTTTTATCTTCT
The DNA here is from genome assembly GCA_040007795.1 of Ferruginibacter sp. Lineage (GTDB taxonomy): Bacteria > Bacteroidota > Bacteroidia > Chitinophagales > Chitinophagaceae > Ferruginibacter. The sequence continues at coordinate 4,506 of JBDTUK010000174.1, read as the reverse complement.
TTTGCAGCATTTTGTTTTTGCTGGTTATTAAAACCAAGGTAAACTTTACTGTAGTTTCTGTATGGTTTACCAAGATAGGCGTCGGCAATTTCCCATTTCAGCGCTTCATAAAAACTATTCTGATCGGTATTGGTAAAAACAATGATGCCTAATTTTTCTTCGGGTATTAATGTAACACTGGTAACAAAACCATTTACACCACCAGTGTGTGATACAATTTTTTTACCGCAGTACTCTTCTAAAAACCAGCCCAGGCCATAAAGGCTAAAGTGGCCGGTGTTAAATTGTTTGCCGCCATTGCCAAGGATTGAGTGCGGCAACCATGTTTGTGCAATGGCTGCTTGTGGGATAACCTGTTTGCCATCATACTTACCGCCATTCAATTGTGCCATCACCCAATGGCTCATATCATTTACCGACGAACCAATACTACCGGCGGGGGCAAGGTTATCAATACTGCAAAAAGGAATTTTAATCAGTTTGCCATTGGCCATAGTATGTGCACTGCATTTGTTTGCAGCATTTGGAAAATCTTTACTTAATGCCAATGTACTGGTCATGCCAAGCGGCGTAAATATTTTTTCTTTCAGGTAATCTTCCCATTGTAGTCCCGATGCTTTAGGAATTATTTCGCCGGCTGTTAAAAATGCTGCATTGGTGTAACCCCATTTTGTGCGGAAAGGATATTGCGCTTTTATATGGCCCATCTTTTCAATCACTTCGGCACGGGTAAGGTTGCTGGTCCAGTAAGTAAAATCTCCCTGGAAAGTTTGAAAGCCGATACGATGACAAAGCAGGTCTCTTATAATGGCCTGCTCTCCCGCAGCTTTATTATCTAATTTAAATTGTGGAATCCATTTAGTTACGTTATCATCAAGCGATAATTTTTTATCTGCATCCAGCATGGCCAGAGCTGTTGCGGTAAAAGCTTTGCTGTTGCTGCCGATCATGAATAAAGTATTTTCATCTACTTTATCGGTTCCGTTCAATTCTTTTGTACCGTACCCTTTCATTAAAATAACTTTTCCATTCTTAACTATACAAACAGCCACGCCAGGAATTTCCCATTTTGCAAGCGCATTGTTTACATAATTGTCTAAGCTGTCTTTTACAAAAGAGGGAATACTGTCGTTTTGGGCACAGGAATACAGCGAAAGAAATATACAGGAAAACAAAAAGAGTTTTTTCATATCAAAGGTTTGAATATGAAAAGTAGTTCTCTTTTTTTATTTTTTAGCATCCTGCTTCAACATTTCAATTTTAAACCGGTAAGAAGCATTTAAAATGTATTTGTTAAAAGTTATTTCATCGGCCGTGCTGGCAAATTCGTAGGTGGGCAAATATCTTACCATAAAGGTATCCAGCTCGGCGCCCTGCAGTTGCGTAATTCTTTTTACAAAATTTTTATTGAACCGGTAGCTTACAAATTTTTCCTGCTCCTGTTTTTCAAGCCTTGCCTGGAAAGCTTTAAGCCGCTTATTTCTTTTGAACCGGAAAATATTGATGATCTCATTGATATCGGCACCCACAGCACCGTCGGGCGAAACACCGGTACGTATGGTTGGGTTCCTGAAATTATAAATATCACCATAGGTTTGCCGGTTCTCAATCGAATCCTCCCGGTAACTCCTGGCAAATACGATCACTTCCTTTAATGTCCGGTATTTTGATTTAATGGTAACACGTAATGAAATATCGAAACGGGAAGGATCTGAAATATCCTTTACTGCAAATTTTAATGTGGGCTTATTTTGATAGATGAAGGTCAGGGAATCTCTTTCTGTAACGGGTATTTTATAATGCCCTGTTGAGTCTGTCCAGGTAAATTTTCCTCCTATGCTTTCCACCTTAACATTTTCTACGGGGTTTATTTTAGAAGAATCATAAACTGTACCGCTGATAATGAGTTGTGCGGTTAATTGATCTGCTGCGCAAATAAAAAAAAGAAGGAGTAAAATTATTTTTAAAGACGATCGCAAATGGAAGGTTTATGAGAATAAAATTAAGGCAACAAATCTTCACAGCATTGTCACGCCAATTGTTTTAACGATGATTTTGCTTTTGTAACAGGCCTGCAATCACTTTAGGGTAGTGGGTATGCTCCAGTACATGAATCTTTTTTGCCAGCGATTCAGCCGTATCGTTTTCATCAATAGTACATGCAGCCTGGAAAATTATTTCACCATGGTCATATAGCTCATCTACATAATGAATGGTAATACCGCTTTCTTTTTCTTTGGCTGCAATTACAGATTCATGCACTTTAGTGCCATACATTCCCTTACCACCATATTTTGGTAAAAGTGCCGGATGTATGTTGATGATCTTTTTTGGGTAAGCATTAATTAATGGAACTGGCATTTTCCATAAAAAACCGGCCAGTACAATAAGATCGATATTATTTTTTTTTAGTTCAGGTAAATAATTATCGCCGTTAAAAAAGCGGCCTTTTTCAATTAATAAAGTTGGGATGTTGTGTGTTGCTGCAATATTTAAAATGCCAGCGCCCGGTTTATTGCAAACTATTAATACAACGTTCCAGTTTTTCTTCGCTTCAATCTCCGCCTCACCCTTCTCCTTAAGCCCGCCCGGCCAAGCCGTTCGGACGGGGAGAAGGGGCGGGGATGAGATTATTATTTTCTCTGCATTGCTTCCGGCTCCACTGGCAAAAATGGCAACCCTTATCATATTCTCTCCACTTTTTTTATTATTCCTTTCTCCACTCATCTTTTTCCATACCTTAATGATGTATCTTTTAAAAAAAGCAAATTGTCCAAGTGGTATGCTGATGAGTAAAACACAGACAGGCCAGAGCAGGGTAATTAATAAAAGATAAAGTATGATCCAGGTTATGCCCTTTTCTAAATTTGTAAACAAAAGTAGTTTACGGCCTGCATAACCACAAAGGCTTCCACCCAATGCAAAAGTTGCAATGATCAGCAGCAAATTGATCTCATTTACCTTCCAGTGGGCCTTAAGTTTTTTAAACATTCGGCAAATGTGGATTAAAAAATTGTGAAATAATCAAACAATTCAGGAAAAATTCAATTCAAAAAACAGTTTACAAAAACATGACAATGGCCATAGACAAATGGCCACAATCTGCTGAAACTCACGACAGACAAGGCAAAAAAAAAATTAACAATGTTGATATATTGTCAGTATCCTGCCTTATTTTTGCAACCGAACCAGGATATTTTTCCACATTAGCCCCGATATAACTGTATGAGTCGCTATAGAAAAATCTTTAACAGAATATTTACCTGCCTTTTTTTCATTGCCCTTCTTTTTATTAATAACAAATCTTTTGCTGCCGATGGCCAGGCCTTGTTCAAAGCCAATTGTGCAGCCTGCCATAAACCAGACAAAGACTTTACCGGCCCGGCTTTACAAGGTTGGAAAAGCAGGGTGCCAAATGTTGAATGGGTTTACAAATGGATAAGCAATTCTGCTGATCTGAGGGAAACAGATCCTTATGCAAAAGCCCTGTTTGCTAAATGGAATAAAGTTCAAATGACTGCCTTTGGCAGCCAGCTTAAGAAAGACGATATTGATGCGATACTGAAATATGTGGATGATTTTAAACCTCCTGTAGCTCCTACTCCTATCAATGGCCAACCACAAGGCTCCGATGATTCACTACTTTTTGGAATTTTAACCCTGGTATTAGCCCTCATCGCTTTTATATTATTACAGGTTAACAGCAACCTCCGCAAATTATCTGATGAAAAGGAAGGTGTATTACGCCCTGAGCCGGTTCCATTTTATAAGAACAAAACTTATTTAATGGCAGGCATTTTATTATTATTTGGCGTAGGGGGTTATTATACGATCAATGGCGCCATAGGTTTGGGCCGCCAGCAAAATTATCAACCGGAGCAACCAATTTATTATTCTCATAAAGTACATGCAGGCGTTAACCAGATCAGTTGCCTGTATTGCCATGGTGGAGCACAGGATAGCAAGCAGGCGGGAATTCCGGCGGTTAATGTATGTATGAACTGCCACGTAGCTATTGACAAATATGAGGGTACAGAAAAACTGGTAAGAGAGAATGGAACTGCAGTAGACGGAACAGCAGAAATTCAAAAATTGTATGCTTATGCCGGGTGGAATACCGTAGCCAAGAAATATAATGAAGATAAGAACGGAGATGGTATTCCAGATGGTGCCAGGCCAATTGAATGGACAAAGATCCATAACCTGCCCGATCACGTTTATTTTAACCACAGCCAACACATAAAAGTAGGTAAACAGCAGTGCCAGACCTGCCATGGTAATATCCAGGCAATGCCTGAAGTGTACCAGTTTACCGAATTAAGCATGGGATGGTGTATCAACTGCCACAGGGAAACAAAAGTTGATTTTTATGATAAAGAAAATAAGACCGGAAATAAATTCTATAGCATTTACGAAAAATTCCACAACGATCTGAAGAACCATAAGATGGATAGTGTTACTGTGGAAAAGATCGGTGGTACAGAATGTCAGAAATGTCACTATTAA
>JBDTUK010000173.1:0-9155 GCA_040007795.1 Ferruginibacter sp. | reverse complement strand
TATCGCCTTCGCCAACAATGGGAAACTCGGTATTATCCATAATGGCATAACCCTGCGTTGCCCAAAAAACAACCGAGCCATAACCAACTCTTGTAAAAGTATATTTACTTCCACGTAATTGTGCAGCATCGCTTGCACTTTTAAATTCACGGGGGTAAGCCCACATCATCACAGGTAGTGGCCCGTCTTTTTTTACATCATAACCTTTGGGAAGATAAAGATCGGCTGCAAGGTCAACACCATCTTTTCTTTTGTACGTAATTTTTTGTTTGGTGATGCCACGCAGTCCAGGCTGCGGATCAGGAAAATTAGTGATTGGTTTTGCAGTATTGTTTTTTATATCACGTAAATAATAATTGGGCGGATCGGCCTGGCTTTGTTTGTTTGTTACCACGATCATCTTATCAAAATCCAATACGTCGGTCACGGTCTCGTAATAAGGTTCTTCGCAGCGCCATAGTTGTTTTGTTTCTTTTGTATTTATATCGAATGAAGATATGAATGGCAGGTCGCCTTTTGGTGAGGAGCCAACAGCCCTCAAAAATATTTGCGAACCGTTCATTAGTTTAATACTGTTGCGGCCATATTTATTTTTTTCAGTTAGGGGAGTACCGGGATCGTTGTATGCATCATCGGTGCTGCGGTCAATCAGTGTTTCCATTGTTCCGCCTGCTACAAGCTTGCTCATTTTCTGGCGGTGTTTTACCCTTGAACCTTCATTAACGAAGAACAGGTTGTTGCCAACATCGGTTGCATTATACATCCGCATAGCTGTCTTCACCAATTCTTTTGGTGCAGTATTAAATGGAGCTGCCAATGTATAAGCTGCATCATGATAATCCACTTTCTTTTTGATGAGGCCGCTATCTAATGGTTCTATCCATCTTACGGTTGCGGGTTCATTATTCAGCCAGCTGTATCCACGTGGCGCATTCAATACATTATCTGCTCCTGATGGGGTTCCTTCACTACTTGGTAATTTTACAAGTTGTTTTATGCTGGAGCCATTCATATCAGTTATCATTATGGTAGAATTGAATCCACCTGCAGTAACCAAATAAGAAAATGGTTTGTCAATTCTTTCTATCAGCAAATATTTTTTATCGGGCGATGCATTTACGCTGCTGTAAATAGCAGGCGTGCCGATCTTTGTTTCAGAGCCGTTGGTATTTTTTATTAATTGTGTAGTTGCATAAAATTCAAACTGTGTTTCATCGAAAGGGGATTTGATCAGGTCCTGGAAAGTAACGCTTGGTGCAACCTTACCAAGGTTCTCCTGCACCACAGGACCTTTGGGAGCCATCGGTTTCTTGGGTGCCATGCTTAAGGGTTTGTTTACAGCCGTGTATAATAGACTGTTGTTATCTATCCAGTCGAATGCCGCACCTAAAATTAAATTGACTGCTGCTTTATTTACCTTGGTTGCTTTGTGGTTCTTAATATCAATCATATAAATATCAATGCTGCTGTTTGTAGTATTGGTGAAAGCTGCTTTATCTTCATTGGGGCTCCATTGCAGGTTGCCGGCTTTGAGGTTTGCAGGCAAACCACTAACAGGAAATTCAGTTCCGCTTTTTACATCTTTGATGGTGATGTTTGTGGTGTAAGCACTCCTGCTCGGGCCAAAATTATTTGGGTTTATTCTTAACCCTGCAATTCGTAATTCCGGCTGGGCAAGGTCTTCTACCGAAGGCATACTGCTACGCTCGAGTACGAGCATGTATTGTCCTTTACTGTCGAAACTAACGCCGGGTGTTGGCTTTGCCATTACGAGGTCATAGATTTCTTTTGGGGGTGTTTGGTATTCGATGGCATCCTGTGCAAGTAAATTGCTGCAGATAAAAAGCAGGGCAATTGAAAAGATCTTTCTCATAATGTATTTTTTATTGTTACAAACAGTAGTAATTCTATTTAACATCGTTGTGTCACTCACTTATACTTTTATATCAACATTCATCAACCTCACCCTCGTTCCCTCTCCTGGAGGAGAGGGAGGCCCGGCAGTAAGTTATAAATGAGCATTTATAATTAAGCATTTTGTCTATTTTTCTTTATTCATCATTGATAATTCATGCAGCAGGAGCAGAGGCACAGTTTTAGAAAAGCTGTTTCAACCAATTTCCAAATCCTAATTACTAATTCCCACCCTGTGTTTTAAAAATTCATTTTTTGAAAGTTCATTCAACATCATCATGGCTAAATCACCGGCATTGATCTTATAGTTATTGGGAACCGGCGGATAATCCGCAGCAGTGATATAACTGCCCGTTGGTGCTGCATTGATGATATCGGGGCAACAAACAAAGGTCCAGTCAAGCCCACTTTCTTTTAATAGTTCATAAGCCTTTTGATGTTCTTTGCCTACAGCCAGGTATTCTGGTGGGTAATCATCTTTATCAATCAGTAAGGTTGTTTCGTCTGCATTTAATACACCCAAACCTCCAACTGCAATTATCCTTTTAACTTCTGCTTTTTTCATTTGTGCAATAATATTCTTCATGCCCAGTGTACGGGTCTTATCGGTACCATCATATCCTCCGCCAATGGCAGAGAGTACGGCATCACATCCTTTGATGGCATTGTATACTTCGCCTTCATCAAATAAGGCACCCTGTACCAATTGTAATTTTTCCGGTTCAAGGTAATCGGTGGTGTATACATTTCTGCCAAATGCTTTTACATGATGGCCCTTAAATAAGGCTTGCTGAACAAGTTGTTTGCCAACCAGGCCGGTTGCTCCAAATACGATGAGGTTCAAGTTATTTTATTTTTATGAAGTTACTTTAATTACGTCGCAGTACATCAGCAAATTCTGCAGCTTTCTTTTTAAATACAGCATTTGCAAAAGGACAGAGCGGCAATATTTTAATGTGATTTGCCCGTGCATACTCAACTGCAGCATGCACTAATTGGTAACCCACATTTTTACCTCTTAATTCGTCTGATACTTCGGTGTGGTCAATGATCATAAGGTCGGTTCCTGTCATAGAGTATGTCATTTCCGCAAGCACCTTATCATTTTCTTCCACATAGAATGAACCTTTATGGCCTTCCTGTTTTTGTTGTATCAGCATTTTGTAAAATTTTATGGAATTTACGAAATAAGTTTTTTTAGTAAGTAATTTGTGTTCATATTTGCAATAGAAATGAAAATGATCAATACAAATAATAACAGTTGGTGGTGGCAGTCAGATATTTGACGTGTCGCTGTGCTGTTATTAACTGTAACTAAAATAAGTACGAAGCCCCGACACGATGTGTTGGGGCTTTTTAATATTGTCTGAACGGGGATTTGAGATGATTGGAAGGGTTAAAAGGATTTATTAAACTTTGTAAATAACCTTTTTATGAAAGAGTTTAAATATGCAGAAATAACAAAGAAAATAATTGGCGCCGCAATGAAAGTGCATTCAGCTTTGGGCAATGGTTTCCAGGAAGTAATTTATCAGAGGGCGATGGAGATTGAGATGCCGAAATGGGAACTGGATTTTGTAAGAGAATTTTCAATGCCGATATTTTATGATGGAGTTCAAATAGGAGAAAGAAGAGTTGATTTTTTTGTTGAGGGATTGATTAGTGTTGAATTGAAGGCAAGAGAGGTATTAGAATCCACGCATTATGCTCAGGCAAGAAATTATCTGGAAGCATATAATCTTGAGATAGGTCTATTATTAAATTTTGGCGGAATCTCACTGGAATATAAACGACTTGAAAATCTAAAGTATAATCCTGAGTTAATATCCAAAAAATCCAGTCAATCCGCCCAAATCCCCGTTCAGACAATATGAAGAAGATCGAGATACAAACCACTTTCAAAAAAATGCTTGCCGATGTGTATACACCGGTGGGTATCTACCTGCGGTTGCGTGACAGGTTCAGGGATACGATTTTATTGGAGAGTACCGATTTTCATGCTGGTGAAAACAGTAATTCTTTTATTGGTATCAATGCTATTGCAGGAATAGAGATAAGTAATCCTTCAGTTATTGAATTTAAACTTCCCGGCCAAACAGCAGAAAGAATAAAGATCAATAACCCAACGGATGTACCTCAACTGCTTTGGGAATTCATGCAACGTTTTGAAATAAAAGAAGCAGCAACAAAGCCGGTTAATGTTGCGCAGGGATTGTTTGGTTATACAACGTATGATGCTGTACAGTTTTTTGAGAACCTCACCCCCGGCCCCTCTCCTGGAGGAGAGGGGAGAGAGGAGATTCCGTTAATGCGCTACCGCCTCTATCAATACGTCATTGTTATCAATCATTTTAAAGACGAATTATTTATTTGTGAAAATCATATTCATGGATTAGATAGTGAAGTTGTCATAATTGAAAGTTTGATAAAGAGTAAAGATGTTCCCGGTTTTCCTTTTCAAAGCAGAGGAGAAGAGAGATCGAATATTACCGATGCAGCATATATTGAGATGGTGAAAAAAGGAATAGCCAGTTGTCATAGGGGAGATGTGTTCCAGATCGTTCTAAGCAGGAGGTTTGAACAGCAATTCACCGGCGATGAATTCAATGTGTATAGGGCTTTGAGAAGCATCAACCCAAGTCCATATTTGTTTTATTTTGACTACGGCAATTATAAGCTGATAGGTTCTTCACCCGAAAGCCAGCTAATTGTTGAAAAAGCCCGCCCGGATGACCCGTTCGGACGAGGTAAAGCCATTGTTCATCCCATTGCCGGCACCTTTAAAAGAACGGGTGATGATGATCAGGACAAAGCTTTAGCCATACAACTGGAAAATGATGTAAAAGAAAATGCCGAGCATGTGATGCTGGTAGACCTGGCCAGGAATGACCTGAGCCGTATGTGCAGTGAAGTAGAAGTAACACAGTACAAGAAAATAAATTATTACAGTCATGTAATCCATTTGGTGAGTGAGGTAACGGGTAGGGTAGGCCCGGAAACAAATCCTTTTAAATTGTTAGCTACTACTTTTCCTGCCGGCACGTTAAGCGGAGCGCCAAAAATAAAAGCCATGCAGCTGATCAGTGAGTACGAAACAACAAACAGGAATTATTATGGAGGTACGATCGGCTTTATTGGTTTTGACAGTAGTATTAATCATGCTATAATGATCCGTACATTTTTAAGCAGGAATAATACTTTAATTTACCAGGCGGGTGCAGGTATTGTTGCAGTAAGTGATCCGGAAAGTGAATTACAGGAAGTGAATAACAAATTGAATGCTTTAAAACAAGCTATTGAGTTAGGAGCCTCCCTAAATCCCTCCAAGGAGGGACTTAAGACAGGAGCATGATACTTAAAGATTCTTTAAAATTGAAATAGTAATAATAAAAATGAAAATACTTGTATTTGATAATTACGATTCGTTTACTTATAACCTGGTTCATCTTGTGGAAAAGATAACGGGGGAGAAAGTTGATGTGTTTCGTAATGACCAGATCGCTTTGGAAGATATTGATGTATATGATAAGATCATTTTATCACCTGGCCCTGGTATCCCCGAAGAAGCTGGGTTACTCCTGCCATTGATAAAAGAATATGCAGCTACAAAATCTATATTGGGTGTGTGTTTGGGCCACCAGGCAATTGCAGAAGCATTTGGGGGAACGCTGATAAACCTGAGTACTGTTTATCATGGTGTGGCAACACCAATCAAAATACTAAAAGTAAAATCACAAATATTAAATGGATTACCTGACGTAATTGAAGTAGGCCGTTATCACAGCTGGATAGTGAGTGATGAGAACTTTCCTGCTGAATTGGAGATAACAGCAAGGGATGAGAATGGATATATCATGGGATTACAGCATAGAACGTTTGATGTGCAGGGTGTGCAGTTTCACCCGGAGAGTGTATTAACACCTGAGGGGGAGAAGATTTTACGAAATTGGCTTAGCCCCTAAATCCCCTAAAGGGGACTTTGGAGCTTTATACTTTAACATGACTACTATAAATATTAAACTGATAACTATTTATTATTAACAACAAATCTAAGTTCTCCTTTAGGGGACAGGGGCATGAAAAAGATTTTAAACTATTTATTCGAACATAAAAGCTTCTCAAGAGAACAGGCCAAAGAAGTGCTGCATAATATTTCCAAAAATATTTATAGTGATGCTGAGATCGCTGCCTTCATCACCGTGTATTTAATGAGAAGTATTACCATTGATGAACTGCAGGGATTCCGTGAGGCATTACTTGAACTTTGTTTGCCTGTTGATCTGAATGGATATGAGGTGATGGATATTGTTGGTACCGGTGGAGATGGAAAAAACACTTTCAATATTTCCACACTCAGTTGTTTTATTGTTGCCGGTACAGGAAATAAAGTTGCCAAGCATGGTAATTATGGTGCGTCATCCATCAGCGGCTCCAGTAATGTGATGGAACAATTAGGTTATACTTTTAAAAAAGATACTGATACATTAAAGAAAGAACTGGATGAAGCTAATATTTGCTTTTTACATGCGCCTTTATTTCATCCGGCATTAAAAGTAGTAGGGCCTATCCGGAAAAATTTAGGTGTAAGAACATTTTTTAACATGCTTGGGCCAATGGTTAATCCTGCATCTCCAAAATACCAGTTGGTTGGGGTTTATAATTTAGAGATGGCAAGAATTTATAATTATTTACTACAGCAGGGTAACAGTGCTTTCACCATTATTCACGGACTGGATGGATACGATGAAATTTCATTGACCGGTGATACAAAGGTAATTACTAATGAAGGCGAGAAAATTTTCAGTGCAGAAGAATTGGGGAAACGTACGGTAAGTCCTATGGATATTCATGGAGGTAATTCTGTAGAGGAAGCAGCGAAAATATTCCTGAAGATCTTAAAAGGAGAAGGAAGCTGGGCACAAAATGCAGTGGTGCTGGCGAATTCGGCCATGGCATTACAATGCACGGGTAAGTATGAAAATTATAAGGAGTGTTATCAATTGGCGGTGGAGAGTTTGGAGAGTGGCAGGGCCTATCAGTCGTTACAAAAATTAATTTCACTATAATGACTAATATACTAAACGAAATTATTGCCAAAAGGAAACAAACGGTTTCACAATTAAAACAGATTATTCCCATGGAAGGATGGGAGATGATGCCTGACTATTTTAAGAAAACAATATCTTTAAAAAGGATTCTGGAAGATGAAACCACTACCGGTATCATTGCCGAATTTAAAAGAGCGTCCCCATCAAAAGGTATCATCAATGACCAGGCAGATGTGAATGACGTTACCGGCGATTACGAATTTTACGGAGCAGCAGCCTTATCTGTTTTGACCGAACCGTTATTTTTTGGAGGTAATAATGATGACCTTATGAATGCTGCCATCACGGCCACTATCCCGATATTAAGGAAGGATTTTATTTTTGATAAATATCAGATTACCGAATCAAAGGCTTTGGGGGCTGATGTTATTTTATTAATTGCAGCCTGTTTAAAGCCCAATGAAGTAAAAGACCTGGCTATATTTGCAAAACATTTGAAACTGGAAGTGCTTTTGGAAATTCATGGAGAAGAAGAACTAAAACATATTTGTGACGAAATAGATTTTGTTGGAGTGAATAACCGGGATTTAAAAACTTTTACTGTTGATATTAACCGTTCAATTAAGTTAAGTAAAAAAATTCCTGCTGATAAAATAAAAATTGCAGAAAGTGGAATTGATGACATTGAAACAATTAGAATTTTTAAAGATGCCGGCTTTAAAGGTTTTTTAATTGGCGAAAGATTTATGAGAGAAGAAAACCCCGGCGATGCATTCAAACAATTTGTAGAAAAACTAAAAAAAGTATAAGATGAACACTAAAGTATGTGGTATTACCCAATTAAAACAACTGCAGCAGTTAGATGGCCTGGATATTGATTTTGCAGGATTGATCTTTTATAAAGACTCACCAAGGTATATGGGTGATAAAATTGCCAAAGAAGATCTGAAAAATTCAGATTTTGATCTGAAAAAAGTTGGCGTGTTTGTAAATCCGGAAATGATTGATGTGTTGGATGCTATTGATGACTATGGATTAGATGTGGTACAACTGCACGGTGATGAAAGTCCGGAAATGTGCGAAGACCTGGGCAGCGAAGTAGAAGTGATAAAAGCTTTTCGCATTACCGGAGATGAGGATATTGATAAACTGGTAGCGCCTTATGATGCTGTTTGTGATTATTATTTATTTGATACCGGCGGATTGACCGAAAGTTTTGGCGGCACAGGAAAACAATTTGACTGGAGCATACTAACCAGAGCAAAAATTGAAAAGCCTTTCTTTTTAAGCGGTGGTATTGGATTGGAAGACCTGGCAAAACTTAAAGCATTTAAGCACCCCGATTTTTATGCCGTTGATATAAACAGCAAATTTGAGAAAGAGCCGGGTGTAAAGGATATGGGTTTGTTATTACAGTTCAGGCAGGGATTGAAGCGATAAATAAATAGTATGATTACTGTTAGACTTGCAACAGAAAATGATTTGCCACAGATACTGGATATCTACAATGATATCATTGCAAACACAACGGCTGTTTATTATTACGAACCACATACACTGGAAATGCGGCAGCAATGGCTTGAAGAAAGAAAGCAGCAGGGTTTACCGGTTTTTGTTGCAGAAGAAGATGGAGTGATCTTGGGAATGAGTTCTATCGGGCCTTTCCGGGTGCCAACTGCCTATAAATACTCAGTTGAGAATACAGTACATGTGGCTGCACAGGCAAGAGGAATGGGCATTGGAAAATTATTGATGCCACCAATCATTGAAGCAGCAAAGGAATTAAATATGCATACCATCATTGCTGGTATTGATGCAACCAACGAAGTGAGCCTGCATTTACATAAGAGTTTTGGCTTTGTGGAAGTGGCGCATTTTAAAGAAGTGGGGTTTAAGTTTGACAGGTGGCTGGATCTGAAATTTTTGCAGTTGATATTACCTCACCCCAACCCCTCTCCTTAAGGAGAGGGAACTTGAAGATCTATGCGAAGATTAATACGAAGAATAGCATATAAAAAGAATGCTGCGTTGACCATTGTAGAGAATAGTAATAAAGATGATGTGTAAGATATAATGTTTAGATATGTTTAATGTACTGCTCCTTCTCCCTAAGGAGAAGGAGATGGAGGATGAGGTAAAAAAGATGAATAAAGAAACAATAGTACAAGAGTGCGACGCAACGATGCTAAATAG
>JBDTUK010000172.1:0-9344 GCA_040007795.1 Ferruginibacter sp. | reverse complement strand
GTAATTGACCTGATTGAGCCATATGCAAAAGGTGGTAAGATCGGTTTGTTTGGTGGAGCCGGTGTGGGTAAAACAGTATTGATCCAGGAATTGATCAACAATATTGCAAAAGCATATAGTGGTGTGTCGGTATTTGCTGGTGTGGGAGAAAGAACCCGTGAGGGAAATGACCTGATGAGAGAGATGATTGAAGCTGGTATCATGAACTACGGCGAAAAATTTAAACATAGTATGGAAGAAGGTGGATGGGATTTGAGTGCAGTGAATATGGAAGACCTTAAAGAATCTAAAGCAACATTCGTTTTCGGACAAATGAATGAACCACCGGGAGCAAGGGCCCGTGTGGCTTTAAGCGGATTAACCATTGCTGAATATTTCCGTGATGGAGATGGCAAGGGCCAGGGTAAAGACATTTTATTCTTTGTAGATAATATCTTTCGTTTTACTCAGGCAGGTTCTGAGGTATCGGCATTGTTAGGTCGTATGCCTTCTGCCGTGGGTTACCAGCCTACGCTTGCTACGGAGATGGGATTGATGCAGGAGCGTATTACTTCTACAAAAAATGGTTCAATCACTTCTGTACAGGCAGTATACGTACCTGCGGATGATTTGACCGATCCGGCTCCTGCAACAACATTTGCCCACTTAGATGCTACAACGGTATTGAGCCGTAAGATCGCCGATCTTGGTATTTATCCTGCGGTTGATCCTTTGGATAGTACTTCAAGGATCCTTACTCCACTAATCGTTGGTGACGAACATTATAACACAGCTAACCGTGTAAAATTAATTTTGCAGCGTTATAAAGAATTACAGGATATTATTGCCATCCTTGGTTTAGATGAGTTGAGTGATGAAGATAAACTGGTTGTAAGCCGTGCACGTAAAGTACAACGTTTTTTAAGCCAACCTTTCTTTGTGGCTGAACAGTTTACGGGCTTAAAAGGTGTGTTGGTTCCAATTGAAGATACGATCCGTGGTTTTAATTCTATTATGGATGGAGAAGTGGATGAGTACCCCGAAGCTGCATTTAACCTGGTAGGTACTTTGGAAGATGCGATTGAAAAAGGTAAGAAATTAATGGAGGCGGCGAAAGCATAAGGGCAGTATTTAGTACTAAGTATTGAGTATATAGACAAAGAGCTGCTTCATCAGTTAATTTCTGAATACTAAGTACTGAATACTAAAATACTCAATATGGGGATGCATAATTTTAGAGAACTAAGAATTTGGCAAAGGTCAATTGATTTAGCGGAAGCGATATATAAAATTACGGCAGACTTTCCCACGGAAGAAAAATACGGATTGATTTCGCAACTGCGAAGATGTTGTGTTTCAGTTCCAAGCAATATTTCTGAGGGTGCAGGAAGATCAACCAATAAGCAGTTCAAATATTTTCTGGAGATTTCAATGGGTTCCTGTAATGAATTACAAACACAACTGGAGCTCTCATTTAGATTTAATTTTATCTCAAAAGAGATGCTTGATAAATTGAATGATGAAATCTTACAGATATATAAAATGGTTCTAGTTTTTTATAATTCTTTAAAAAGTGAATAGAATTTTCTGATCTTTATACTAAATTCTATATACTAAGTACTTTTATGACATTAGAAATATTAACTCCCGAACAGAAAATTTTCAGTGGCGATGTGTACGGTGTGCAATTACCGGGCATTGCCGGTTTGTTTGAAGTATTGGACAAACATGCTCCCATGGTAAGCGCTTTAAAAGAAGGGAAACTGAAAATTTTAAAAGATAAAACGCAAACTTCTTCATACAGTATTAAAAGTGGATTTGTAGAAGTGCTGAATAACAAAACAACAGTACTTGTTGAAGGTGCTGAAGAAGCATATAAAAATAACTGATTTAAGGGCCCATACAATTGTGTGGGCTTTTTTTATGACCTTAATCCAATTGTTTCTTCAATTGAACAAAGGACCAGGCGGTAAAAGGGAGTAATAATAAAACCAGCAATGAAAGCCAGCTTCGGGAAAAATAAAATACAAGACTGCAGATCAATAAAAGAAATACTGGGTATAAAATAAACAGTAACCCAACCATTTTTGAATCGTGATGTTCAGTTTCTTTGTTTACAATATCACCAAGCCATTTAGCAAAATAGTATAACGGAGCATGAATAAGAAATCCTAAAACGGCAGGAACAAACAGAACCATTTTTTTTAATCCGGATTGTTGTATGTAAAATTTTTCTTCAAGTGTTTCCTTATCATTATTGTTGATTTCAAAAACATATTTATTGAGCTGGAGTTTCAAACTTTCATTAAACTGCCTGATAGCGTTTCCATGGGTATCATTGTAATCTATATTTTCTTTGGTAATCGTATCTCCAAAAAACAATTTAATATTTTTACCAAATACTTTAAATGAACTGTAATTAATGGCAACAGGTAAAATTTTTACATCTATACCGTCCTGCCAGCTGCTGATGGCCAGGCGTGCTGTTCCTTTTTTTAAAGGCCGCAAATTCCACTCATTGATACACCTGCCTTCGCTGAAGATGAGAACAATACCTTTTTGTTTAAAGATGTTTTTGCATAGTTCAAATGTTTTATAATTTTCTTCCAGGTTTTCTACGCCTTCGCTAACCCGGTAAACCGGGAACATTTTAAAACTGAATAATAACCTGGCAAAGAATTTATTTTTAAAGGCATCGCCTCTTGCAAGAGAATATACAGGCTTATCAAACAGTGTACATAATATAACAGCGTCTAAAAATGAATTAGGGTGGTTAACAGCCAGCATTAACGGGCCTTCAAGTTTTAGGAGTTCCTTTCTGTTAATAGCAATATCCCTGCAGTAAATGGGTATAGCGAGCCTGGCAATTATTTTTACAAAAGAATAAAGCAAAGAGTTGTAGGTTTTGAAAGGGAAGATAATTATAATTCAAAGAATGGGTTAACTAATTTAACTGTGGGTCAATAGGAAAGTTGATCATCATTTCATAATCTCCACCAAGATGTTGCAGGCTGCCTTTCCATATTTCATCGTGTTGTGTATTAAAAACCAAAGTTTGAGTCGCCGATACTGTGAGCCAGCTTTTTTCTTTTAGTTCATCAGCTAATTGTCCGTCTCCCCACCCACTATAGCCAACAAAAAATTTTACTTTATTAAGATCAATACTGTTGTTTTTTATGAGTGCAGTAACGGTTTCAAAATTTCCTCCCCAGTAAATATCATTACCGATCTTACATGATTCAGGAATAAGATCAGGATATTGATGGAGGAAGTGAATAGTGTTCATCTGAACCGGCCCACCATAATATACGGGTAATTGAGATCCTTCGATGTCAGTTATCAATTCCCCTAATGTTTGTTCAATTAGTTTATTTAAAACAAAGCCAAAACTGCCTTCATTTTTATGTTCACATAAGAGCACAACAGTGCGTAAAAAATTAGGGTCCTTTAAAAAAGGGTCTGCAATCAATAATATGCCTGGTGCTGGCTGAATCATATTCTAAAGTAATATTAAATTATATAAAAAAGAACGCACCCTCCTTTTATCTTATGAAATTCTAAACCTTAGTTAAATTTATAGTTTACGGGTTTTACAGTATTTTACAGGGCTATACTGATTTATCTTTACAGGGATGAAGAAAATTTTTCCAATCATAACTATACTTATCCTGCTTTCCTTGCTGGGGCTTATCTTTTTCCAGATTTTATGGATTGACAGTGCAAGAGCTACAAAAGATAAACAGGTAGAGGATAATATTGTTAATGCTCAATACTACGCTGCTACTATATTGACCCAGGATAAGAACACATTAAAGCCTTTAGCTAAGCGGAATGACCTTTTTTTTCCAGGTGATAAATTGCAACTGCAATATTTTAAATCTTCAGTAATAAAAAGATTTTCTAAGGAAGAAATATCCGACATTATCAGGATGGGATTTAATAAGTATAACCTGCAAAATTACCCTTTTGAATTTAATGTAAGTGTAAATTCGATTAATGGTGACCAGGTCTACAGTGATAATTTTTATAAATATTATCTGGATTCTGCAAATAATCTAAATCATGTATTAGCACTAGATCCCCCCAGCGGAAGCAATTTTGAAAACCTGGTAAGTGAAGAATTGCTTTCTATTATTGTTCCACATCAAAAAAGTCTTATCTGGAAAGAAATGATCTGGTTTGTTTTAGGATCTATTCTGTTTACGCTTATTATAACCGCTGCATTTTTTATAACCATAAGGACTTTATTAAAACAGAAAAAACTTAGTGAAATAAAATCAGATTTTATCAATAATATGACGCATGAGTTTAAGACACCTTTAGCTACCATATCGCTTGCGGTGGATGCTTTAAAAAATGAGAAAGTAGCAGGTAATAAAGAGAAGACAAATTATTTTACCGGTATAATCAAGGAAGAAAATAAAAGGATGAATAAGCAGGTGGAAACCATACTGCAGGCGGCTTTGCTGGATAAACAGGAAGTACAGCTGAACCTTAAGAAACTGGCTGCACACGACCTGATTGTAAGTGCATTGAATAATATTAATTTACAGGTTGAAGAGAAGAGCGGTAAGTTGGAAGTAGATATGGGAGCAGAAAAAGATCTGATCCTGGCTGATGAAGTACACTTTACAAACCTGATAAATAATTTACTGGACAATGCAGTAAAATATTCCAAAGAAGATCTTCATATTAAATTGATGACAAAAAATGCGGGCAATCAGTTAAAAATTATAATTGAGGATAACGGTATTGGTATGAACAAAGAAACCCTGAACAGGATTTTTGAAAAATTTTACAGAGCACATACCGGAAATGTACATAATGTAAAAGGCTTTGGATTGGGGTTGAGTTATGTTAAAACCATGGTTGATGCCCATCACGGAACTATAAAAGCGGAAAGTGTTTTAGGAAAGGGCAGTAGTTTTTGCATAACTATTCCGCTGGTAAAGTAATATTCATCTCTTGGAAACCGGAACTACTAATTTCAATCCGCTCCATTCATTACTCACTGCACAAACTTTTATATCTACGAGGTTATTTTGCAGTGCAAAACTTCTTATCAGATCTTCATTTAGATCTGTTGCAATACCTGAACTTTTTTTATACCAGGATACCCAGATTATTACTGTAGTTTTCTTCCTGCATATTTGCAATACCTTTTTCATTTCTGTCTTGAATATTGTATCCGTTTTTGCAAAAAGGTGAATAAAATCAGGAGTTTCATTTGATGCAACGTATTGTTTAGATATATCTGATAACAACAGTTGAAAATAATTTTCGGGTGCATGAAGTACAAGTACTTTCATACCAGGCTTTATACCTAATTTCTGCATCAAAGGCGTACCTGAATATCCCGCAAAAGCCATAGTTTGATAATTTAAATTAACCAGACGAGTAATTAACACTAATCCACAGGTTTCCACATTCAATTCACATCTATAGTTAACAAAAAAACCTTCAAAGCCTTAGCCTGTAAGACAAAGGCTTTTGGGGATAAAAAAGTTTATTCCAAAATTGCTCATAAAGTGGGAAAAAGTGTTATTTTGTGGAAACTTCTGTTATTATAAGGCTAAATACTTGAAAATGATAGGTTTCCTTGGTGAATATGAGGCCACATTAGATGCAAAGGGGCGCTTTCTTTTACCGGCAGGCTTTAAAAAGCAACTGCCGGAAGAGGGTGCAACCCATTTCATCATTAACAGGGGCTTTGAAAAATGCCTAACACTATACCCACAGCAAAGTTGGGATCCTATTTTTTCTGAAATCAGCAAGTTGAATGATTTTGACCCTAAGGTAAGAGAATTCAGGCGTTATTTTTTGAATGGCGCTACCCAATTAGAGTTGGATTCAGCTGGCCGGTTATTACTACCAAAAAACCTGGCTGAACATGCAGGATTGGAAAAAGACATTGTGCTGGTATCGGCGGTTAATAAAATTGAGATATGGGACACAACTAAGTATAAACAGTTCTTTGAAACTTTTACACCACAATCATTTAGTGATCTGGCAAATGAAGTGATGAATAAGACAGTTGGATAAATTGTTAATTGGTTAATACGTATGGGAACGCAAAAAGATACAAAACTAATTAACGGATTAACGGATAAATCTTCTGATTATCACATCCCTGTTTTGCTAAATGAAACTATTGCAGGCTTAAATATGAAACCTGATGGCATTTATGTGGATTGCACATTTGGCGGCGGTGGACATAGCCAGGCTATTTTGCAAAATCTAAATGAAAAAGGAAGACTGATTGTTTTTGACCAGGATGAAGATGCTGAAAAAAATGTGCCTAAAGATAAAAGGATAGCCTTTGTACCTCAAAATTTTCGCCACCTGCAGCGCTTTTTACGATTACAAAAGATTGTGAAAGTAGATGGCATCCTTGCTGATCTTGGCGTTTCCAGTCACCAGTTTGATGAAGCAGATCGTGGATTTTCAATTCGCTTTAATGCTGAATTAGACATGCGTATGGATCAGCGACAAACAGTAACAGCCGCATATGTACTTAAAAATTTTACCGAATTGCAATTGCATAAAATGTTCGAGCAATATGGAGAAGTAACCAATGCAAAAACACTTGCCAAAACGATTGTTTTACAAAGATCAATTACTGCCATCAGAACAATTAATGAATTCAAGGTAGCCGTTCATGATATAGTAAAAGGTAATCCTCAAAAGTATTTTGCCCGGGTGTTTCAGGCATTGCGTATCGAAGTTAATGATGAGCTGGGAGCATTAAAGGAATTACTGGAGCAAACGGTTTCAGTGCTAAACGAGGGTGGCCGGGTTGCTATTATAACTTTTCATTCGCTTGAAGACAGGATTGTAAAAAACTTTTTTCGTAGCGGCACATTTGATGATACAGGCACTGATGATATATATGGACACCGGTTTGAAAATCCTTTCAAGGTAATTACAAAAAAACCGGTAACGCCGTCTGAGAAAGAATTAAAAGAAAATGCAAGATCAAGAAGTGCAAAACTGAGGGTGGTAGAATTAAAGTAAAAGTTTCAGGTTAATAATTAAAATGTTAACACACTCCTGATAACAGGTAAATAAAATGGCAGAAGATAAAAAAATAAAGCAACGGGAACCGGTCGGTCAAAAAAATGACTGGAGGAAAAATCTGAGCCATAAATGGGTTGTGAAAAATATACCCTTCTTCCTGTTTTTAACATTTTTAGCGGTGCTATATATATATAACGGGCATTTTACCGACAAGCTTGTCTTAAAAATAAGTACAACAGAAAAACACATTAAAGAGTTAGAGTACGAATACAAAACCATAAAAAGCGAAGTGATTTTCAGAAGTAAGGCCAGCGAATTAATAAAAGCGGTAGAGCCACTTGGATTAAAAGAATTAACAGCTCCTCCTGTTTTATTAACAGCTAAATAAAAAAATAATTTACAAGCATCATTAACAGCAATAAAATTGGAAGTAAAAAATGACATACTGTGGAGGGTTTACCTGTGTTTCCTGGGTATAGTATTACTGGGTGCAGTGGTTGTGGGCAGGGCCTTTTATATACAACAGGTTGAAGGTAAATACTGGGCCAGTATGGGTGACAGTTTGCATTTAAAATATTTTCCTATAGATGCAGAACGTGGTACCATCTATAGTGAAGATGGAAATATGTTAAGTACATCAGTCCCGGTTTTTGATGTGTTTGTTGATTTTGCAGCAGACGGATTAAGAGAAAAAGAGGGAAAAAGATTTAAAGACAATGCGGATACCTTAAGTATTTGCCTGGCTAACCTCTTTAATGATAAAACTCCTGAAGCATACCTGAAGGAAATGAAGCTTGCCTATAAAAATAAGGACAGGTACTATGCACTGAAAAAGAAAATATCTTTTTCACAATACAAAGAGCTAAGAGATTTTCCATTGGTAAAGCTGGGTAAAAATAAAAGTGGGTTTATCATTAACTCAAAAGATAAACGCATTAACCCTTATGTTTTACTGGCAAACAGAACCATTGGTTTATCGAGAGATAACGCGGCGAATAATGTTGGCCTGGAACAACGTTACGATAGCATGTTGAGAGGCAAAACCGGGCAGCAGGTGGTAAGATATATTGCTGGTGCATACATGCCTGTGGATGGTGGAGATGTTGATCCCGAAAATGGAAAAGATATCATCTCAACACTGGATACATATATACAAGACATTACAGAAAATGCATTGATGAAGATGATGGTTGGCAACAATTCATTACATGGTACAGCTATAGTTATGGAAACCAGTACCGGCAAGATAAAAGCAATTGCCAATTTAGGGCAACAAAAAAATGCAGATGGAAGCACTAAAAAAGATAAAGATGGTCTTAGCATTTACACAGAAGATCTGAATTATGGAATTGGTAAAGCCACGGAGCCGGGGTCAATATTTAAACTGGCAACTTTAATGAGTTTGCTGGAAGATAAATATGTAACCATTAATTCAAATGTCAATTGCGAAGGAGGGGTCAAGAATTTTTATGGATTAAATATCAAAGACTCGCATTTAGGTACTTACGATATAACGGTTAAGGAGGCCTTTGAAAGAAGCAGTAATGTGGCGTTTGCAAAATTAGCTGATCAGTATTATCATGAACAGCCTTCAAAATTCATTGATCATTTACACAAATTCAGGTTAGACCAGATGACCGGTATAGATATCACTGCTTCATCGGGTAAGCCATACATAAAAAAAGCAGGTAGCAGGAGTTGGAGTAAAACAACTATTCCTTTTATGGCGCATGGATACGAAGAATTGGTTACTCCTTTACACATGCTGATGTTATACAATGCAGTGGCTAATAATGGCAAAATGATGAAACCTTATTTAGTTAGCTCTATAAGGAAGTATGGCATAGAAATAGAAACAATTCAACCCGAAATATTAGTAGAAAAAATTTGCAGCGATGAAACCCTTGCCCAGCTTAAAGAATGTTTACTGGCTGTAGTACAGGATGAACATGGCACTGCTAGAAAAATAAAAGACAGCACTTATCTTATTGCCGGCAAAACAGGCACAGCAGTAACCGCACTGGATAATAAAGGCTATAACAAAGGAAACAAAATTTACCAGGCTTCTTTCATTGGTTATTTTCCGGCTAACCAGCCTAAATATACTATGGCTGTTGTTATTCAAAACAGTAAGGAATCAAAAATGGTTTATGGTGCAGATGTTTCAGGGACTGTATTTAAAGAGATCAGCGACAGGATCTATAGCAGCTACCTGAGTACAAAGCAATATGTAATTATTAATAAGGCAGACAGTTTTCAATATAATTATTTTGGTTTGAAAAATGAGTTGAACTCCATTTTCAATTCTTTAAATGTGCCTTTTGTTGATTCTGCAAGATCAGGCTACT
>JBDTUK010000171.1:0-14197 GCA_040007795.1 Ferruginibacter sp. | reverse complement strand
CCGCATTTGTTTTTTTGCTTCCAGCCTCGACCGGGTATCCACCACTTCTCCCGTAACATCTTCCGTAGTTATTTTTCTTTCCAATACTTTCACATCATCACCAGGCAACTGGTTCATCATGGTTTCAAATTGCTCTACCGGAACCTTTATAGATATTACCGTTTCAGATTTTTCATCGGTAAGATTTTGTTCCTCCTGTGCAATATAGCCGCCAAATTGTTTTACGGTTTTATGAACATTCTCATTATATTTTTTAAATTCCTTTACCTCAAGCCTGAGTGTTGCAGTTTTAATGATCTTCTTATCCCAGTCAGGATTTGGAGCCGCTTTTACAGGTAATTGAGGAGCTGCTGAATCGGTAGTAAATTGTTGCAGGCTCCCAACTGGAATTTGCTGTTTCTCTTTAGCAGCAGTTTGCTGCGGAGCTTTTAGATCAGCCATCTCAGCTTTATCAACCAAAAGTTCAGCATTTTTATTTTTGCTGTTACAGGAGATGAAAATTGTGAAAATTAAAAGTGCAGTAACAAAAAAATTTGTTTTCATAACAATGAGTTTAGAGTTATTAGATACTCATTGATACAAATTGCATAAAAATAGTAACCACCATTAAATGTTAAATGAAATAAAAAGACATTTTAGTTGACTGTAGACTTTGCAAAATTTTTCTGTGTTTCTGTGCCTCTGTGGCAATTTTACTCTCCAGCCATCTTCATAATCATCTCCCACTCTTCCGGCTTAACCGTTTGCACACTTAACCTGCCCAGGCGAACAAGATCCATATTAGCGAAACGCTTATCAGGTTTTAAAACTGCTAAAGGAACCGGCTTCTTTAATTTTTTATGGGCCTTAATATCTACTGCTACCCATCTGTCATCATCAATAGTAGGATCCTGGTAGGCTTCTTTAACCACTTTGGCAATGCCTACAATTTCTACACCTTCATTACTGTGATAAAAAAGGACCTCATCCCCTTTCTTCATAGCCCTTAAGTTGATACGGGCTGCATAATTACGAACACCGCTCCAGCAGGTTTGTTTGTCTTTTACCAATTGATCCCAGCTATAAGCTGAGGGTTCTGATTTTACTAACCAATAAGCCATCTTAATTATGAGTTATGAATTATAAATTATGAGTTGACTTCAAAAGTAGAGATATTCTGTGGCGAAAAAAAAACTGTTGGCTTATTATCGTGCTATATTTTTTCCTCCAGGTAAATCCAACCTTATCCATTTCCCGTAATTGTATCTGTTGTCAACCAGGCGACAAAAAAATGAAATCATTAATCTAAAAACAATTAAAATGAAAAGAAACAAATTACTGCTCACAGCTTTTGCTGCTGTAGCGCTTATCACGGGCGGGATTATCTATGCGGCTGACCACATAGATACGCCTGCAGTTACCGGCCAATCATCAGATATTACGGATCTGTATGTTTTCCAGGGACAAACTACAAGCAATCTTGTATTTGTTGCTAACACACAAGGTTTATTAGCTCCAGGAAGTACTGCTGCTGCTAAATTTGATGAAAACACCGTTATTGAATTCAATATTGACAATAATGCTGATAATATTGAAGACCTCGTTATTCAATGCAAGTATGATGCAGCTTCAAACAGTATGCAGGTTTACGGCCCTATTTTACCTTCTGAAAAAGGCACACGTAGCAAACTGGAAGGAAGTGTAAGTGCATCTGCTGTCGTTACCGCTTATGGTGCAGCTTCTCCAAATATCGGAACAGGTGCAACCGGTATCAAAGTTTTTGCAGGTCCAAGAGATGATCCTTTCTTCTTTGACCTTACCCAATACAAAAAGATAATAGCAGGTACTGCAACAGCTTTTTTGCCTGTTGGAACAGCTGCCGATACTTTTGCCGGAACCAATGTAATGAGCGTTGTTGTGGAAGTTCCAAAGATATTATTGAACAGTAGCGGAAAGATCAATGTATGGTTAGAAACAAAAAAGAAAATATAATTAAATCAACTATTTAAATTTATAATAATGAACACAACAATAAAATTAATAGCAATAGTACTGGGAAGTACACTTATTGCAACATCCTGCAAAAAAAGTACAACTGACGATACGCCTGCACCAACGGTTTATTACCAACAGCAGGATCAAATGGGAAGGCCGGCCATCAATACTGTTTTTTTAACAGTAGCGGCAGATAAAGATGCCTTTAACACTACCACACCTTCAACCATGAATGCAGCTTTCCAGGCTAAATTCCAGGCCAGGTTGTTAGCTTTAAATGCAGGTTATACAACCAATGCATTAACACAAACTGCAGCACAGCTTACCACTTTATTGGCTACTGATGTATTAGGTGCATCAACAACCGGAACAACTACATTTTTTGATGGTAACCCGGCTAATACTTTAAGTGGAAGAACATTAGCGGATGATGTAATTAATGTAGAGTTACTATTAATATTCGGTGGACCAACCGGCGCAAGTAACCCTGGATTAACAAATGACAATGTAAGTGCAAATGATAAAGCATTTTCAGTATCATTCCCTTATTTAGCATCTCCTTTCTAAACCTCAAACGATAGAAAAAGTAACGGCGAAGATCTTTCTTCGCCGTTTGCTGTTTCGCCGATGCCATATTTCCGGGTAATTGTAAATCCATTTGCACCGCTGTTCCGTATATAAATTCAACAGGTTTCTTAAATTTATCAATACCAAATTTATCATTAACTGATCCTAAAAAATGAAAAGGGCAATTCATACAATCTTATTTTCATTCTTTTTTTTTGTAACGGGATTTACTCAAAGCAGCATAAAAGATAAACTGATCATACCCGGGAAATTTACTGTTTTACTGTTTGAGAAAAAAGAAAAACACACTCCTGGTATACCCACTAAGAAATTGATCATCCTGCCGGAATCTATTCAGCAACCCGGTTCTGTTATATCAAATCTTCTTTTTATTATGTTAAAGGAAACAACCAAAAGGAAAGCTACCTTGTTTATTACAGAGGTTTCTTTTAATGATATCCTGGAAAGTTATATCAACGGTGTAAACGGAAGCCTGATCAATACTTATGATGATCATATCTCCGAATTATTTAAAGATGCTCCCTCCATAGTTAAATTAAAATGTATTATCAAGCTGTAATACAATCCGTTTCCTTTTCAATTACGTATATCTGATACTTAACCAACACAACCATCCAGCGTGAAAGCATTTAGCTATCGACAGTATTTTCGACTATCAGGGCTTATTTTGCTGAGCTTTCTCATCAGCCAGCCTTTATGGGCACACGATGTGGTTGGAGAACTGGAGAAGATGAGCAAATCAGACGCTGCCATTTTATACCTGCAGTTAGGCTTTACACATATCATTCCGCTGGGTTTCGATCATATACTTTTTGTGTTGAGCCTGTTTTTACTCAGCCCCAAATTAAAACCAGTTCTTTGGCAGGCAACAGCATTTACAGTTGCTCATTCTATTACATTGG
This sequence comes from Ferruginibacter sp., assembly GCA_040007795.1. GTDB lineage: Bacteria > Bacteroidota > Bacteroidia > Chitinophagales > Chitinophagaceae > Ferruginibacter. The sequence continues at coordinate 10,733 of JBDTUK010000171.1, read as the reverse complement.
GTTTGGCTATGTTTAAAGTGATCACACCATCACCGCAAATTGTAGAACCAATTATTGCGTTATCCATCATGTATGTAGCTTTGGAAAATATCCTCTCTCCTACTTTAAAAAAATCAAGGATCGGGGTTGTTTTCTTATTCGGTCTGGTACACGGAATGGGCTTTGCCAATGCCCTCGGGCAATTGGGCTTACCGCAAAATTCTTACCTCACTTCACTCATCATGTTTAATGTGGGTGTAGAGCTTGGACAACTTACCGTCATCTTATCTGCTTTTTTCTTATTTGGAAAATGGTTTGGTAACAAACCTTATTACCGTAAGTATATTGTAATTCCTTTGTCAATACTGATTACTTTAATGGCAGGGTATTGGACGATTGAGAGGTTGTTTTTTTAATACCCAGTCTCAATAGGTTTTTCGCCCTAATATTTTTTAAATCGGATTATTATAATTGTGAAACCCGCCCATGTTAGCGCTGTTTTTTCTTTTCGAGTTGCTGTGCCATTTTCAAAGTATGTTTCAATGATGCTGTTGTGCTCCAGCTTTTAAGCACCGGAATAAAAAACTTTTGCATTCATTTTTTTGTTAGCTGCTGCCCTGTCTGCCTGCACTGCTTTTTAGCCTTGTTTTTATTTTTACTAATTCGTACCAAATTACTGATATAAAACCTATTCCAATACAGGTAAATAACTGTGAAATATTAAGTGTCTCAAATTCAAAGAAGGTTGTCAATGGGGGTACAAATAACAATAGTCCTGTTATAGCAATGGTGATGGCAATAATGAGCAAAACCATATTGTTTTTGTATCTCAAAGTAGTGAAGATCGAATAGTAAAAAGAACGATTTACAAGGGTTAAAAAAATATTGGCAGTTATTAAAACAGTGAATACAATTGTTCGTGTATGTGCTTCATCAAATGCCTGGTAAACCGAATACTGATAAGCAAATAAAGTTCCGGCTGTAATGGCTATTCCCTGAATTATACTTGTTGTTAACTCTTTCCAATTAAAAAAAGTAGTAGTAAATGGTCGTGGTTTTTGAAACATGGTATTTTTCTCCATTGGTTCATTTTCAAAAATGATAGAGCAGGTTGGCCCCATTATCAATTCTAAAAAAATGATGTGTACAGGTGAAAATATGTTTGGATAGATCCAGCTTAACGCCAATGGAATAAATACGGTGAGGATAATCGGTATGTGAATGGATATAATGTATTGAATTGCTTTTTTGAGATTAGTATAAATTTTTCTGCCCATGGCAACAGCATCCACCATTTTTGATAAATCATCTTCCAATAAAATCAGCGAAGCGGCTTGTTTGGCTATTTCTGTTCCTTTCTTTCCCATGGCAATACCAATGTGTGACGCTTTTAAAGCTGGTCCGTCATTTACGCCATCACCTGTCATTGCCACAATTTGATTTTGCTCTTTTAAGGCAGTAATTATTCTTAATTTTGCTTCGGGAAACATTCTTGTAAAAATGTTTGTATGCATCACTTTTTCCTGCAATGCTGAATCCGATAATTTCATTAGTTCATCCCCTGTCAAACTTTGCTCAAATCCTTTAAAGCCTATTTGTTTAGCAATGGCTGTGGTTGTTGCCGCATTGTCACCTGTAATTATTTTTACTGCAATACCTGCTTTGTAAAAATGATTTAAAACGGTTTCGATATTCTTCTTTGGAGGGTCGTAAAAAGCTACAATTCCTTTACATTTAAATTGAAATTCCTGTTGTGTTTTAGGAAAATTGCTGCCTGCAAAATCACTTTCGCCAACACCTAAAACCCTATATCCTTCATTGGTTATGGTTTGTATGGCTTTTTCAATTTGCTGCGTTTCTTCTTTTGACATATTGGAAACATTCATCAAAGCTTCGGGTGCACCTTTGGCTGCTATAATTTTTTTACCCGAATTGTTTTCAAAAATATGGGTCATCATTGGCGGCTTTCCACCCAATGGATATTCGTGAATTAATTTAAAATGGGGTCGTTCATCTTCTGTATTCAAGTCACTGTACGCTTTATGCAATGCTACTTCCATCGGGTCAAACGGAATAGGTTCACTTGCCCACATGGCTATTTTTATCAACGCTTTTTCATCGTCATTAGCTTCATCAGGGTTAGCTATTTTTTGCGAAGTCAGCGAAAATACTTTTGCCAAAGTCATTTTATTTTCGGTGATAGTGCCTGTTTTGTCTGTGCAAATAACCGTGGCGGAACCCAATGTTTCCACTGTTTTCATTTGCTTTACCACAATCCCCATTTTCATTAACCGCCAGGCACCAATTGCCATAAACGTGGTAAATGCCATCGGAATTTCTTCGGGTAAAATGCTCATAGCCAAAGTAAGGGCCTTGAGCAAACTGTCCAATAAATCGTACGACCGAAAATAATTGATAGCCCAAACCACTACGAAAACCAGGGCACCGGCAATGACCAGCTTCTTTACAAAATTGCTTATTTGTAATTCTAATGGTGTTTTTTCTTCTTTAATGCTTTCGAGGCTTTTGCCAATTTTTCCTAACCTGGTTTCATTGCCAATATTTGTAATGTTAACAATGGCTAACCCACTTGCAACGGTCGTACCTTTAAAAATAAAATTATCTTCTTTTGATTGGTCTTTAAAAACAGGGAACGATTCTCCTGTAAGAATAGATTCGTTTACCGAAAAATCATTGGAATGAACAATGACCCCATCGGCTGTGATCGAAGTCCCTTCTTCTACTATCAAACTATCTCCAACTACTAAGTCTTCGCTTGTAATTTCTTCCGTCTTGCCATTCCTGATTACTTTGCAATTGGGTTGTGTCAGGTTTTTTAGTTTTTGTAAAGCATTACGGCTTCTTGAGTCCTGGAATAAGGAAATTACAGAAACGATAATGATGGCAGATGAAAGAAAGATTCCATCCCCCGTTTTTCCACTTACAAAATAAATCAGCGCCGCAACTAATAATAAAATGATCATTGGCTCTTTCGCCAAATTTTTTATGGCATCTAAAATGCTGTTTTCCTGTTTGTAGTTTAATGTGTTTTGTCCAAATTTTTCCCTTGCAAGAATTACCTGCTCATTCGTAAGACCTTTTATGTTGAAATTATTTGCAGGCATTGTCGAAGATTATTTTAGTACTGTGAGGTATCTTTTAGGGTTGCAGCTAACACTTAAATATACGCAACTCACTGTACACAGTTCTATTTAAAAAAGAAAACTGAGCAAAGTTCGTGTTTCAACTGGAAATAAGCCTTTATACTTTTGCATCATGATAACAGATCACGAAAGGATGGCAAATGCTATCGTTTACTTAAAAGAAAATTTTAAAGGGTAACCTGATCCGGATGATCCTATCCCGCCGGGATTTTTGCCTGGATACTTTTTAAATCGGAATAGTGTAATTGTGAAACCCCACTCATGTTAGTGCTGGTTATTCTTTTCGAGTTGCTGTGCCATTTTCAAAGTATGTTTCAATGATGCTGTACTACTCCAGCTATTATGCCCGGGAATAACAAACTTTGGTCTCGTACATTTTTTCTGAACGTTTTTTACCGTTGTTGCGTAATCATTCACACTTGCATCTCCTAAATTACCCAGGTCATCATCTTCTACACTTTTTATTAAGCAACCACCATAAAGGATCTTTTCTTTCTCAAACCAAATTACAATATTGTCCGGTGCATGGCCGTGCCCGGGAAAATAAGTTTGAAACGAATATTGTCCGACAGTAAAAACAGTGTCTTTGTCAATTAAAAATTCAGCTCTTTTCTTGCCGCTGCTTTTACTAAGTTCATCAGTTTTTTTTGTCGTGTAAGTTTTAATGCCTTGCTGCCTGTAATATTCAAGCCCCCCGGTTCTGTCCTCGTGAAAATGTGTAGCAATGCACAGTGTTACATTTTTATGGTGTTTTATTCTTATACTATCGAGTAGCGGTTGAAACTGTGTTGTATCCCACGGTGTATCAAACATAACAACGCCATTGTTTGTCAGCAGATAGACCCCGTTTGCCGGTATCGGGGCTCCCTTATATAAATTAAATGTGGTAAAAACATAAAAGTCACCGGTTAAATGAGCAATTTTCAAATTACTATCTGTAACCTGTGCAAAGATATTTGTTAAAAAAAATAAGGAAATTATTGTGGCTGTTAGTTTTCGCATAATGTGTACATAAAATTACTGATAACATATAAATATAAGTAATTCCCTGTACCCTTTTCTAATGAAAAAAGAAAACTCAGCAAGATTCGGGTTTCAACTGGAAATAAGTCTTTATACTTTTGTATCATGATAACAGATTATGAAAGAATAGAAAAGGCGATCGTTTATTTAAAAGAAAATTTTAAAGAACAGCCGGAACTGGATGATGTGGCCAGGCAGGTTCATCTAAGCCCTTTTCATTTTCAGCGATTATTCAAAGACTGGGCTGGTGTAAGCCCGAAGAAATTCTTACAATTCATCAGCGTTGAGTATGCCAAGGGATTGTTGAAACAAAATATGCCTTTGAGTGATGTGAGTTTTGAAACAGGGTTGTCGGGTACCAGCAGGCTTCATGATTTATTTATCGGCATTGAAGGTATGACTCCCGGTGAATTTAAGAACGGCGGTGAAGCGCTGCAGATCAATTATAGTTTTGCTGAATCCCCATTTGGAGATATCATCATTGCCTCAACCAAAAAAGGAATTTGCCAGCTTGCTTTTGTAAAGAATGAAAAACAAGGTATAGAAAACCTGCAATACTTTTTTCCTAATGCCACCCTCTTACAAAAAACGGATATGATACAGCAGGATGCCTTACGTTTCTTTACGGGCGACTGGAATGACCTGCAAAAAGTAAAACTGCATTTAAAGGGAACAGCTTTTCAATTGAAAGTATGGGAGTCGTTGTTGCGGATACCATTCGGAAATATTTCCACTTATGCATCCATTGCGGATGATATTAAAAATCCGAAAGCTTCAAGAGCGGTGGGTACGGCCATTGGCAGCAATCCCGTTGCTTTCCTTATCCCCTGCCACCGGGTTATAAAATCATCAGGTATCATTGGCGATTACCACTGGGGAAGTAACCGCAAGACAGCCATACTTGGTTGGGAAGCCGCTAAAACTTCTTCAGAAAATTAAGTCAGCAAGTTTCGGGTTGTTGCTCTTCATTCCCTTTTGCATTTTTACATCTCAATTTAATGACATGAAAAAATTCAAGATCGTTCCTTTAAGTGAGGAATATGCAAAACAAATACGTGAAACCCATAAAGATGATTTTGGACATGAAGTACTTGAACAGCTTGCAAAAGGTAAAGGCCCCTGCAGGGTTTCTTTAAAGCCTTTTAAAGTGGGTAAAGAAAAAAGATTGCTTCTCTCCCACAGTCCATTTACCATTGACAATGCCTTTAACCAGCCAGGCCCCATATTCATTAATGCAGAAGAAGTGGAAGCCTATAAAGACATTTACCGCTTTCCACCGGAGATAAAAGCAGATAAGGTGCATTTTCCTTTATCATTGATCGGGTATAGCAAAAACCAAAAGATGGTCCTTACTAAACTGGTTGGAGATGCCGATGTGGATGAACTGATCCCGGAGATATTTGAATCCAATCTATTAATAGATTATTTACATGCAAGAAATGCAGAAGCCTGTTGTTTTATCTGCAGGATCGAAAGGGTTTAACATCCGGCAACTCTATTATAACATTCTTTTCACGTATAGAATATTAGTTTAGATAAATATTCTCACCATTTAAAACTTTGTAAAATGAAATTACTGCTCCTTTGCTTTTTACCCGGTTTTTTTATATCACCGGGAAGTAAACAAATTACCGGCACTAAAAACCCATTCATTTCACCCGGCTACTCTTCCTGCATTATTAGTGATAAGGAAGATGGGATCCTTAATTTCCAGGATAAGCAGGAACCGGGAAAGTTATCGGCCACGGTATTTAAAGCCCAGGCATATTGCCGTGCAGAATTGCCCGCTGACTTTGAATTTGATGTAAAATTTAAAGTGGTAAGTGCCACTGTTTATTTCTCCGGCGCTAATTTCAGGAATGTGGAAAAAGGTGCTATTAACAGCAATAGCCTGAAACCGGTAAAGGAATTTATGGATCGTTGTGCACCAGGGTCAATGATTGTTTTTGATAATGTAAAAGTAGTAGGGCCCGATAAAAAAGTACGCACCATACCAGGGAAGAGTATTTTACTGTATTAAGTATTCGTCAACTTCATCCTTTTAGCGAATTATAGTCTGTCTGCCAGGTATTGCACCAGACTTATAATATTTATTATAACAATTATCTGCACCGGTAGATTCTAACCTGGTGCTTTTAATATTTTTGGAAAAAATTTTGTCAGTTAATTCATTTACAGTGAATAGATGAATGTTTGCATATTTACAAATATTGCCCACAATATTTTGCCCTTCATCCATAAAATAGAAATCAGGTAAGGCGGAATTACATCTTACCAACCAGGTTAAATGTTTCAGGAATGTTGGCAATTCTGCTTTACCGACCTTTATGCCACCATTAAATGTCCTGCTTATTTTATTAACCTTTAAGTAATGCAGAGCTTCTTTTACCGGCTTGTAGTCATTGTCCTGCCAGAGCCAGGGATTTTTTGCATCTCCTAAAAAGATTAAGGTATCGTAGCCAAAAAGACCTACCAAACTTGTCAGCTCTTCTGAAAGGAGTTTAATATGGCCTTTTAAAGAAAGGGCATCAAGCGTAAGTGTATAACCTTTGTAGCATTTTGGGAAAAAGAATTCTTCCCTATAATTATTTGACTTAGGAAATTTGGGAAATTTATCGAAGCAGTCTTTTCTTTTAATTTTGAATAACATATAGTTTCAAGTTAGCATTGCAGCTAAATCAAAAATATGGGAAAGTGTTGGCTTTTAGAATTTCTATATGAGGTCATTATTCTAAAACCTTCTCCATGTCCTTTACCATTGAAGGACTCAGATCATACCTGTTTTTATTCGCCGCTTTAAAAAACTGCTGTGCATTGTAGCCTTTCTTTTGTGCCTGCATGAATTTTCCCATCCAGTATAATTCCAAACCTTCCAATGGTTTTCCGGAAACATACTGCTGGTAAACTTTATCTGCTTCTGCAGTTTTGTTGTTCGTGAATAATGTCCATACATACCAGGCATAGGTTTGCGGGGTTGCCCGGTTCAGCAGGTCTCTTTTAGCAATGGCTTCTGCTTTGGCAGGATCATGTAAAATGCCGGTGTAAAGTTCAATGACATACTTGTTGTACATATTGCCATAGACAGGAGCAGTTACTATCGTTGCAAATTCATCAGCATATTTCTTTTGCATAACACTATCCCTTCTTGCATCTGCAACCTGTGATAATTTAAATAAAACATCCGGCACTTTTGTTTTGGAACGTACAAACAAAAATATTTTTTCTGCTAATGAATCATTCTTATCATGTACCAAAGCTATCCACCCTAAACCCATTATGGAATGCAGATCAGCAGCACCCAAACGGATTGATTCGGCATAAAGATCACTTGCTCTTTGCAAATTGCCGCTGTGCAAATTAAGATCAGCTTCGTTTGATAAAGCCGCTTGTTTAAGAGGAATACTTTTATCAGCAATTTCTGCTGCCCTGTGCATGGCGGCAATCGAAGTATCCAGTTCTCCTTTGTAATGCGCCAGCTTTGCAAGCCTGAAATTGTAACCATAGTCTTTATAGTCTGTTATCTTTTTTAATTCCGCTTCTGCAAGCTGGTACCTGCCCAGTTCAAAATCAACATCAAAAGAAGTAGTAATGGATTCATAAGGTTTGATTTCATTTTTTTTTGCCTGGTCAAGTAATGAATCGGCATCTTTAAACCTGTGTTGTAAAATACTGCTGCGTACCAATGCCATATCGGGAGCAGGTTCTTTATGTGCAAATGCTTTATCGGCTATATATAAAATACTATCAGCAGCAATGACATCATTAATATCTCCTGATAAATGAAAACGTTGAACCAATGTGGAAGCATATTTTAATTCATTGACAAGGCCCGGGCTTTTAGGATCGATCCTGCTTTTCCAGAACTGCAGATCGGTTTCATTGGATTTGTAAACTTCGGGTTGGGTATAGTTTGTAATCAGGCTTTCCATAAAAGCTGCAGATACAATTATTTTTTTTTCGTTTTTGCAGGATGCAACCAGTAATAAGATGGCAATACCAGTGATGGTCTGTTTCAAGGTTGTTAAGTTTTGCTTTATATACGGGAAATTAAGCTGGTCAGTTTAAAAATAACTCAAAATAATATCGAACAAGGAACAAGGAATGCTGAACTTTGAAGTAATGCTCATTTCGTTCATCATTTTATATTCCTTGTTCCTTGTTCATTATTCTCTACTCCCAGCCATTGGCCAGTACATCGGCAATGTGCATCGTTTTAAGCGGGTAGCCTTTACCTTTTATATACCCGTCTAATTGCATCAAACAACTCAGGTCGGTGGATATGATATATTCGGCACCTGTAGCCAGTGCATTGGTAATTTTCTGATCGGCCATACCAATGGAAATAGCTTCAAACTTTACGGCAAAGGTACCGCCAAAACCACAGCAGGTTTCCACATCATTCATCTCAACTATCTCAAGACCTTTTACACGGCTTAATAATTTGCGGGGGCCGGTTTTTATTTTACATTCCCTCAGCGCTGCACAGCTATCGTGGTAGGTTGCTTTTCCATTTAGTTCAGCGCCAAAATTCTCGATCTTTAAAACATCGGTCAAGAACTCAGTAAACTCATAAATTCTTTTGCTAAGATCTTTTACGAGGTTATGTTGAGATGAATTCTCAAATATCTTACTATAATAATTCCTTACAAAGCCAACACAACTTGCGCTGGGTGCTACAATATAATCTGCTCCTTCAAAGTCTTTAATGAATTTGCTGCAAACTGCTCTTGATTCATCCCAGAAGCCTGCATTAAAAGCCGGCTGGCCGCAACAGGTTTGATTGGTATTATAGATCACTTCGCAGGTTGCTTTCTCCAGCACTTTAACCATATTAAAAGCGGTTTGCGGATAAAGCTGGTCAACAAAACAAGGTATGAATAACTGAACTTTCATGTTCGTCTTCCGCCGGTTGACGGAGAATAATTTTTATTAAGAATTTTTTTTGAATGAATTTGCAAGGGCGATCATCTTTAAAGCAGTTACAGCCGCCTCTTCTCCTTTATGGCCATGCTTGCCACCAGTCCTCTCATCTATCTGCTGTTGATTATCTACCGTAAGCACACCAAAAATGGTTGGCACCGGTAATAATACATTTAACTGTACCACTCCGTCTGTTACTGCTTTACATACATAATCAAAATGCGGGGTATCGCCCCTTAACACACAACCCAATGTTATAAATGCACAAGGCTTATCTTCTTTATATTTATGCGCCTCCCAGTAACTTTTAACGGCAAAAGGAATTTCAAATGCACCCGGTACAGTAATACTCATGTGCTGCACTTTATATTCAGCCAGTACTTTCCGGCAACCTTCTTCCAGTTTATCTACTGTTTCCACATTCCACTCAGTACGTACAATAACAACACAGGCATCCTTTAAAAGTTGGATGCCTGTTGCATTATATAAGTTCGATGAGCCAGTAGACATATTGTGAATTGTGAGACGTGAGTCGTGAAATTGAATAGTGCTGTTAACACCAATTCCTAAATCCTAATTACCAAATACTATTTAGTAACACCCAATTTAGCCAAATACCTGTCTGCATCACCCGAAGTAACTTTCTGACTTGCCGGGTAATTATCTTTCAATTTTTGAAATAACTCAATGGCTTCTTTTGTTTTGCCAATAGCATCTGCATACCTGCCAGCCATAAACAATGCTTCTGTTGCCATGGCTTCATCAAGATCAGAGATGGAGCCTGCTTTTTTATAATAGCTTAACGCATCATCCGTTTTCTTTTGTTCGGCATAAGCATGTCCCAACAAAATATATGCTTTACTCTGTATCTGGGTTGCGCCATTACCGTCAAATTCTTTAAGGTGACTGATGGCTTTATCAAATTGTTTTAGTTGCAGGTAACATGCTCCCACCATATACTCAGCCCTGTTGCCGGATGGCGTGCCACCATAACTGCTGATGATCTTTAAGAGGCCGGTAATGCCGGCAGCCTTATCACCATTCATTACCATATTCACCGTGTCTTTATTATAAGATGATGTGCTGGCCATTTTTCCAAACAATTTTTCAGCCGGGAAAACCAGTTCACTTGCCTTTTTTTCGTTGGGTATTTTAAAGAAGTACTTATAACCAAGATAACCTCCCAGTAATACGATCACTGTCGATCCTGCTATGATAATACGCTTACTGTATTTTGCCCAAAATCCCCTTGCCCTTTCCACTACATCAGCCGCTTCTATTGTTTCTACTTTAACTTGCTTATCTGCCATTACAAAAAATTAAGAATTAAGAATTAAAAATTAAGAATTAAAAATTGTTAGTCTGTTATAAAAGGATAGTCTGCCTGCACATAAACATCTTTCAGTAATTCATCATCACCCGGCCATGGACTTTCCTCTGCAAATTTTACCGATTCTTCCACTTCGGCCCTTACCCTTTCAATAATTGTATCCACTTCGGCATCGGTAACCTTGTATTGGTCCTTTAGAACTTTCAACACATGGTCTATCGGGTCTTTTTCCTTGTATTCTTCCAGTTCATCCTTGGTACGGTATTTTTGTGGATCACTCATACTGTGTCCTTTATACCGGTATGTTTTAATTTCAA
>JBDTUK010000170.1:0-6382 GCA_040007795.1 Ferruginibacter sp. | reverse complement strand
AGGTTAGATACTACAGTGCGCCAAACAATGTGTTGCCAAGAGGAATATCTGTTTTCGATTCCAAAGGTGATAGAGTGTTTGTACAAAATTACATCGTAGGCAGACCTTATGACAGAATGGATGTTGATCTGAGGAAATTTGGAAAAGGTTTATACTGGGTTGAGATCATGGATGTGAATGGTGCCCGTTTGACCATGTGTAGAGTGGTAATACAATAATACTAACTAATAATTAGTTATACAATCCTCCCGCCTTAGGCGGGAGGATTTTTTTTTGTAAAAGATATACCTACCTTCATTCTATGATAACCGAACTGGAAAACACACTCAAAAAAAATAGATCTGATTTTCATCCTGTTGTAAATTTTGATCCGCTGAATGAAAAACTGTTTCACTTTGATTTCACATCAGCTAATACAGAATTAAATGCATTCGATATTTCAGACACAAATATTTTTTCTCAATACATCAACAACAAATTAAAAAATGCAGATTCAAAATATGGTATTGGTGGCTATAATGAGAACAGGACGCTTTACAAACGCAGTAAACTTTTTAATGGCGAAGAAGTAAGATCAATACACCTTGGAATTGATATATGGGGCTCAGCAGGTACAAAAGTATATGCCCCTTTAGGAGGTGTAGTGCACAGTTTTGCTTTCAACGATAATTTTGGAGACTATGGTGCTACTGTTATTTTGTTACATCAATTAGATACTGTAACATTTCACACACTTTATGGTCATTTAAGTTTACTTGATATTGCCCAATTAAGTGAAGGGTCATACATAATCCGTGGACAAGTGATCGGGCATTTTGGTGAGCCTAAAGAAAATGGTAATTGGCCGCCTCACCTGCATTTTCAGATCATTAAGGACATGAGAGTAATGAAGGGTGATTACCCGGGTGTATGTGCATTATCTGAGAGAGAAAAATATTTGGCCAATTGCCCTGACGCAGATCTGATACTCAATATGATGAAATATTTAAGATAAATTATAATTTATATAAACCTTATTCGTTTGAAATTGTTTAATAACCCGGTGCTAAATAGCTAAAAACAGTAACTTTACACCGGAAATACAAAAAATGGAAATAAAAGCCGGAAAATTATTAAGTAAGATCAATAATCCCGATGACTTAAAAAAATTAAGCAGGGAACAACTACACCAGGTTTGTGATGAACTGCGTCAGTATATTATTGATGTAGTGAGTGTTTATGGAGGCCATTTTGGTGCCAGTCTTGGTGTGGTAGAATTGAGCGTAGCATTACATTATGTTTTTAATACTCCAGATGATCAGTTGGTTTGGGATGTAGGCCACCAGGCTTATGGCCATAAAATCCTTACCGGCCGTCGTGAAAATTTTTCTACCAATAGAAAATACAAAGGCCTTAGTGGTTTTCCTAAACGCAGCGAAAGCGAATATGATACATTTGGTGTTGGCCATTCATCTACTTCCATATCAGCTGCCCTTGGTATGGCAATGGCTTCACATTATAAAGGTGAAAACGATCGGCAGCATATTGCCATAATTGGAGATGGTGCCATGACAGCCGGACTTGCTTTTGAAGCCATGAATCATGCAGGAATAGAAAAAAGTAATGTACTTATTATTCTGAATGATAATTGCATGAGCATTGACCCGAATGTGGGTGCATTAAAAGAATACTTAACAGATATTACTACTTCTCATACCTACAATGATCTGAGAGATAATGTGTGGAAAGCATTGGGTAAATTACCTGTTGGAAAAAAATTCAGTAGGGGGATGGCCAGCAAGCTGGAAGCAAGTTTAAAAGGTATGGTAAGCCAAAGCAGTAATTTGTTTGAAGCGCTTCAGTTGCGTTATTTCGGTCCTATTGACGGACATAATATTACTAAACTGGTAGATACGCTTAAAGATCTCAAAGATATACCGGGCCCAAAACTTTTACATATTAAAACGGTAAAAGGAAAAGGATACGATCTGGCAGAGAAAGATCAAACCAAATGGCATGCACCGGGATTGTTTGATAAAGTGACCGGTGAAATACAAAAGAAAAAATTTGATATACCACAGCCTCCAAAATACCAGGATGTATTTGGACATACCATTATTGAATTAGCTGAAAAAAATAAAAAAATATTTGGTATTACCCCAGCCATGCCCAGTGGCTCATCTTTAAAATTTATGATGGAGAAGATGCCGGACAGGGCTTTTGATGTAGGTATTTGCGAACAACATGCGGTTACATTAAGTGCAGGTATGGCTACGCAGGGCATGAAAGTGTTTTGCAATATTTACTCTTCTTTTATGCAGCGGGCTTATGATATGGTGATACACGATGTTGCCATTCAAAAATTACCTGTAATATTTTGTTTAGACAGGGCAGGACTTGTTGGTGAAGATGGACCAACACACCACGGGTGTTATGATATTGCATACATGAGGTGCATCCCCAACATGATTGTAAGTGCACCAATGAATGAAGCTGAATTAAGAAACCTGATGTACACCGCACAATTGGATTCTACCAAAAATCCATTTGTTATACGTTATCCAAGAGGAGAGGGTGTAATGCCTGAATGGAAAACCGAAATGAAGGAAGTAGAGATCGGAACAGGAAGAAAAATCAAGGATGGTAAAGAGATCGCCATATTATCTTTCGGTCATCCCGGTAATTTTGCAGCAGCAGCAATCAGGGATGTAAAGGCAGAAGGTATTAACCCGGCACATTATGATATGCGTTTTGTAAAACCACTGGATGAGAAAATGCTGCATGAGGTATTCAGTAAATTCAATAAAATAATAACTATTGAAGACGGAACCATTGTGGGTGGATTTGGAAGTGCCGTTTTAGAATTTATGAATGAACATGGTTATAAAGCTGATGTAAAGATCATGGGTATCCCTGACAGGCTGGTGGAACACGGAACACCCAAGCAGTTGTATGATGAAATAGGCATTGATGCAAATGGTATTACAGCAGTATTAAGAGAAATGGCGTCTGTTAAAGTAAAAGCTAAGTCAATTACTGAGTAACAATTAAATCAATTTTTTTTCTACCGCCAGTCTTATAAGGCTGGCGGTATTTTTTACACCCAGCTTAGCCAGTATATTTTTCCGGTGGCTATCTACCGTAAACGGGCTTAAAAATATTTTCTCAGCTATTTGTGGATTGGTAAACCCTTCCGCTATTAATTCAAGAATTTCTTTTTCCCGGGAAGTTAAAGCCGGCAATTCTGCTTTCGATATCTTTTGGTATTCCTGTAAAGCCATGCCTACTTCACCACTAAAATAAATATATCCTTCATGCACAGCATGTATTGCTTTTATCAATTCTTCTTTGGATGAATTCTTTAAAATATAGCCCGATGCTCCATTCTCCACCATCTTTTTTATATACAACCCCTGGTTGAATGTGCTGAGCCCGAGTATCATAATACCCGGATACTTTTCTTTCATCACTCTACATAATTCCACCCCATCCATGCCCGGCATGCTGATATCCATTAATACCACATCTGTCGTATTATTTACAAAAAAACCAAGACAGGATTGGGCATTCATTGCCTCACCCATCCATGCAATGTCTTTTTCATTTTGCAGCAATGAATGTATTCCCTCTATTACAACTGGATGATCATCTACAATAAAAACACGGATCATAATTATATTTTGAATTCAATATTAACCAACGTTCCTTTACCGGCTTCTGAATGAATATCCAACCGGCCTTTCAGATAATCTACTCTCGATTGAATATTAATAAGCCCTGCCCCTTTATTATTATTCGGCGAAGAAGTATCAAAACCTTTTCCATTGTCTTCTACAATAATGCTAAACCGATCATCTTCTTTGATCAATTGTACCATGGCTTCTGTTGCTGCGGCATGTTTCATTATATTATTAATCAATTCCTGGATGATACGGTAAGTGATTATTTCTACTGATGTTTCCAACCTTGCATCCATTCCCATAGACTGGTATTTCAGGGAAAGCAGATTTGTGGCATTAATAGTATTGCAATACTCTTTCAATGCTTCATCCAATCCAAACTTTGTGAGCAGTTCAGGCATCATATTATGGGCAACACGCCGCAGCTCCTTAATGGAGTTATCTATCATATCTAATGACCGCTCAAATACAGCCATATTATCTGCTGTTATAACTAAATTGTCTTTCATATTGCTTAGCGAAAATTTTACACCCGATAATAAACCACCCAGCCCGTCATGAAGGTCTTTGGCCAACCGGCTTCTCTCTTCTTCCTGCCCTTTTAACATAGAATCAACTGCAACCAGTTGTTTATTTTTTTCCAATTCACTGATCCGTTGTTGCTGCAATTCATCCTGCTGTTTTGCCAATTGATGCCGGTGATAAAAATTCCGATAGCCTAAGAATCCAACTATTATTAAAGCCGTTAAAAGGGTAAGTAAAAAATAATTCAGGGTCGATTTTTGTGTTAATGAAATAGATTGTATCTGCTTGTCTTTTTCCAGCCCGATTATCTCTTTTTGTTTTTTCTCATTTTGGTATTGAGCTTCTATTTCTGCAATTTTTTTACTGGTCTCTGCTTTAAACAATGAATCACTGAGGGTAAGTGTTTTTGCAAAATACTCACTGGCCAATTTATAATTACCGGCCTGTTGTTCTATCTCGGCCCTTGTCATGTAGATCTCTTTCAGGTTGGCTCTTGCGCCTACTTCGTTGGCTACATGCTCGGCCTGCAGGATATATTGTAAAGCTGTTTTATCCTGGTTTAATTTATGATATACCAATGCCAGCATAGAAAAAGAAGTGCATAAATGATATTTATTTCCCAATTGCAATACATACTTATGTCCTTCCAGGTAATTTTCCAAAGAAGAATTATATTTCTCCTGCAGAAAATAATGACTCCCCAGGTCATCATAAACCGTAGCTACCTGCTCAATATCGTTTCCCTTTTTAGCCAGGGGTAATGCCATCTGTAACAGCTCAAATTGTTTTTTATAATTGCTTAGATCGCCATAGGTTCCTGAAAGATTCAATAATGCATTTACTGTAGAATTATCATCCCCGAGGCTTTGTGATAAAGCCAAAGCTTTATTGCCATATTCTATGGCCTTATCATATTCTTTTTGCTCAGTGAATAACCAGCTAATGTTTGAATACAATGCTGACAAACGGTTTTTATCCGAACAGGTTTCCCAAAGACGTACAGATTGCAGGTAATATTCAATTGCTTTTGCCCGGTCATTCTTATGCAAATAAACATTTCCAATATTCGCCATTATTCTTGCTACCCTTAATGTGTCATTCAATTGCCTGGCAACCAGGATGGCCTGTTCAAAAGTAATAACAGCGCTATCCATTTTGTTTAGCTCAATAAAGCAAACGCCGATATCATTAAGTGATGATAATATGAGATGGTTATTCCTTATTTTTTTACTCAGGACCAATGCCTGCTGGTAATAGGTAAAGCTTTTTTCAGTCTGTGTTTCTTCAATTGTTTCGCCAATGTCTAATAAAGTCCTGGCTTTTAATGAATCATTGGAAGCCAGGTTCAGCTTATTTATCAGGCTATCCGGAATTGTCTGTGCAAAAGCACTGCTGCATAAATGCAGCATCAGAATAATGGCTACCGGTATAAAGTATGATTTTAGAAATAGCATGGTAAATAAAATAGTAATCTTCATAAAGATTGACATTCTCCTTCACAAAATCAAACATTTCCATTAAAATACCAGTTTCGGGTGATTTTCGGCGACCTAGTCTGAATCACTGTTTCGGGTGATGGATATTGATCAGGCAATTTTCATTTTTGCGTAAGATTTCAGGATGATTAATAATAAACGGGGATGCCGAAAACCGAAAAGAGTAGGCGAAATTTTAATTTTTATAAAAATGAAAAATAACAAATTCACTCCAATGCCACCGGCCGTTTTTACTAATAGGCATTTTATCAAAGAGATATTTCTTTGTACTGTTATGAGCGTATTAATACTTTTTAACAGCTCATGTATTAAGGATATTATACCCGAGCCAACTATAGCTGACTTCTCTTATTCAGGAGCGCTTGTTACAGGCAATAGCATTACTTTTTCAAGTAGCTCTACAAATGCAAGCAGCTATTCATGGGATTTTGGAGATTACTCCTCATCAAGCACTAATACTTCAACAGTAGCTAATCCCCAGCATAGCTTTGGTATACCGGGTGATTTCACGGTAACACTAACAGCAACAGGAAAGGGAGGTACAAATAGTATTTCAAAAACATTGCACATCCAATCAACTGCTCCCGCTTGCAGGATAGTAGAGGAAGTTGGCAGCAGTATTGCTACAGCAACTACCTGGAAATCCTGTCATATTTATCACTGTGCAAATTTTGTATCCCTAAATGCTGTTCTGACTATTGA
>JBDTUK010000169.1:0-24202 GCA_040007795.1 Ferruginibacter sp. | reverse complement strand
TTGGATGGAGTGCAGATAAAAAATCAATGTATATAAGCAGTAACAAACGCAACCCCAAATATTTTGATATCTGGAAAGCAGATACAGCCACCTGGAATTTTACCATGTTCTTTCAGAATGATTCGGGATATGATGCAAATGATATCAGTAAATCAGAGCGCTATGTTGCCCTTTCAAAATCTATTACAACAGATAAAAATGAATTGTATCTTTTTGACCGGTCAGGCAAGACCATGAAAAAGCTTAGCAATGATAATGAGGCTACCTGGGGCGCAAGTGGTTTTGAAAAGAATGACAGCATCATGTATTATATCACCAACGACGGAGATGAGTTTTCGTACTTAGTTAAATATAATATCAACAGCGGCAAAGCAGATAAAATGTATGGCACCAACTGGGATGTGGGTGGCATGAGCCTGAGTGAAAATGAAAAGTATCATACCATATTCATTAACGAGGACGGAAAGAATAAAATACTGTTGTTTGACCATGCTACCAATAAGCCGGTTGACTTTCCCGAAATAAAAGATGGAGATGTGAAGGGTGTGATCATTTCACCCACAGAAAAAAATATGCTGCTTACTGTAGGTAGCAGCCGCAGCCCGAATAATTTGTACAGTTACAACTTTGAAACAAAAACTTTAAAACAACTTACACAAACATTAAATGCAGCGGTAGATGTAAATGACCTGGTAAGCGCCGAAGTGGTACATTTTAAATCCTTTGACGGAAAAGACATACCGGCCATTTATTACAAACCGCTCACTGCTTCAAAAGATAATAAGGTGCCGGCATTGCTTTGGATACATGGCGGCCCTGGTGGACAGACAAGGATCGGTTTTTCAAACAGCATCCAGCATTTGGTAAATCATGGTTATGCGGTGCTGGCGGTTAATAACCGGGGCAGCAGTGGTTATGGAAAAACATTTTATAAATTGGATAATAAAGATCACAGCAATGGCGACCTTAAAGATTGTGTATGGGGTAAAAAATGGCTGCAGCAGCAGGACTATATTGATACCGCAAAAATTGGCATTGAAGGTGGTAGTTATGGTGGCTGCATGGTATTGGGTGCACTGGCTTTTCATCCCGATGAATTTAAAGTAGGGGTTGACCTGTTTGGTGTGGCCAACTGGATACGTACACTGCGTAGTATACCGCCCTATTGGGAATCATTTAAAAAAGCTTTGTATGATGAGATGGGAGATCCCAATACTGCCGATTCTGTACGGCTAAAAAATATTTCACCATTATACAATTATCAAAAAATAAATAAACCATTGATCGTTTTCCAGGGCATGAATGATGTGAGGGTATTACCTGTAGAAAGTGAAGAGATAGTAGCCGGTGTAAAAAAGAATAATGTACCGGTAGAATATGTTACTTACCCGAATGAAGGGCATGGCTTTGCGAAAAAAGAAAATCAAATTACTACTTCCAACAAGACATTGACCTTTTTGGATAAGTACCTGAAGGGAGATGGGTTTGTGCCGAATAAAAAACAATAATTGCTTTGTCATTCCGAACGCAGTGAGGAATCTGCTAAATTAACCGAGCAGATCCCTCGTGCCTCGGTATGACAAAAAACAGGTTTTTTTTTCTAGTGAAATAACTTGGGCCAGTTGGTATCAGCTTTAGCCTTCAGTGAAGCTTCGTTCTTATTCCAGTCTTTAAGTGTATTGCTAAAAAAGCGGTTATAAAAAAGATATAATTTGCCACCTACAATCTTAAATGTTTCCGGGTCAACAGAAACTTTCTCTCCTTTTTCACCCATGGCATAAGCACACCAGCCACCATATTCAGGTTCATATTTTGAAGGGTTAGCTTTAAATGCTTCTTTATTGCCGGCAGAAGAAAAATAGTAGGTAACACCCTGATGATAAATGGCCATATCCTTTTTTCCTTTCACGGCTTTGTTTTGAGTGAAATACGCAACGGGGTCGTAGCCACTGATGGCAATACCATCATCGAGGTTAAAATGTTTTTTACGGAGGCCGGTTGCATCCTGTGCCACGGCTGATATGGTAAGAAAACTTACTGCTGCTAAAAAAAGGATCGATTTCATTTGATTGGTTATTATAAAACAAAAATAAGCAAAATGAAGCCTGTTATCTGTCGGGTATATGACAACAGGAACAGTTTGCAGATACTTAACAGTTACGTAATATATTAATGACCGGTTTATATGTAGTTATTGCTTTTATTTGAATGATGCAGCATAATGGACGGGATAAAACCCTTAGAGTAATTATTGCGTAATTTTGGATATTGAAAATTTTCAATAATTTAGTTGAATACTTTATCGTTGTCATTTGTACGACAATATTAGTAGACCGGCTGCAATAATATTGCACATTATGGCAAAGACAATTTTTACATGGCTATTGAGGTTGATTGCCGCATATATTTTGCTGCAGACACTTTATTTTAAGTTTACGGCCCAACCCGAGTCGGTTGAATTATTTACAAAGCTTGGGATGGAACCCTGGGGGCGTATTGGAACAGGTGTAGGTGAGTTGATCGCTTCTATACTGATATTGATCCCAAGAACAACATTAATTGGTGCTATTATGGGATTGGGATTAATGAGTGGGGCTATCTTTTTTCATCTTACCAAACTGGGTATTTATTTTGGCGGTGATGCCATTTTGTTTACCTATGCTGTAATTACTTTTGTTTGTTGCGCCTTATTGATCATCATTTACAAAAAAAATATACCTCAACTTTTAAAATTAAAATTTTGACAAGTATTTTTAACAAATCAAGAACTGCATTAACTGATATAATCAATGTACTGGATCAGTTGCCATCTCAAAGCAGTTATGCAGAACCCTGCTCCGCTTTAAGTGATGCTACCATCGGGCAGCATACCCGTCATATCATTGAGTTGTATCAATGCCTGCTGGCAGGATATGAGTGCGGTATTGTAAATTATGATGACCGTAAAAGGAATAAGCTCTACGAAAATGATAAAGAAGAAGCTATTGCTGTAATTAAAGAAATACAAAACAATATTGACAGGGCAGATAAACCATTGTCGGTTATTTGTGAATGTGATGATCACCCGGTTACCATACAATCCAATTATAACCGGGAGATATTGTATAACCTGGAACATTGTATTCATCACCAGGCATTGATCAGGGTAGCGCTTATTTCTGCAAAAGACATCCTGATATCCGAAGAATTTGGCATAGCCCCATCCACCATGCAATACCGCCAGCAATGTGCACAGTAAGTTTTATTTCAGCAGGAAATAAAAAAATAATCACTTCAAACCGTGATGAGAATGTGCAACGGGGAAAAGCTTCTGCACCTGATTTTGAAATACTGAATAATAAAAAAATAATCTTCCCGAAAGATTCAAAAGCCGGTGGCACCTGGTTTGCCGCTGCTGATAATGGCGTGATTGCTGTATTGTTGAACGGGGCTTTTGTAAAACATGTACCTGCACCTCCATATCGTAAAAGCCGTGGGCTTATTTTGTTGGAAATTATTGAATCAGATAATCCTTTATCATTTTATGCAGTAATGAGCCTGCAAAATATTGAACCGTTCACATTAGTGCTTTACCAGCAGGGCACATTACATGAATTAAGATGGGATGGAAACAGTAAGCATGAATTGTTATTGAATAATTCAGGTAATTATATATGGTCGTCTGCAACCTTGTATACCGATGAAATTATTCAGCACCGCAAAAATTTGTTTGATAAGTTTGTTGATAATACAGCAACAATTACTGCTGATCTTATTTATCAGTTTCATTCCAATAATAATGAGGATGATGAGAACGGATTTGTCATTAACCGGCAAACGGGCCTGAAAACATTCAGTATCACCCAGGCCGTTTTGCAAAATGAAACTGTTGATTTTTTACATACTGATCTTTTACAGCATCAAAAATTTGAGCAAAGCATGATTATCAGCAATGCACTGATCAATTCATAAGTGAAAAAATTCAGATTATACATACATAAACTAACGCATTGGGAATACTGGTCGTTCGACGTAGTTTATATCCCTATGTATTTTGTGTGGTTTTATTATGCTGCCAAAGCAAGGTCTTTTTTCTTTTTTAACGCAGCCAATCCACGAATTAAGAATGCAGGTTTCCTGATGGAATCAAAAAAAGAAATTTACGACATCATCCCGGCGCAATACATTCCTAAGACACTTTTTTTTATAAATGGAACGACAGCCGAAGACATTATAAAAGCTGTAGCCGCAGCAAATATTTCTTTTCCCTGCATTGCCAAGCCAGATATAGGCTGCAAGGGCAGGGGAGTGGAAAAGATTTATACAACTGAAGATATAGCAAAGTATGCGTCAAGGATCAATATGGATTTTTTGATACAGGAGCTTATTTTATTTCCTGAAGAAGTTGGAATTTTTTATTGCCGTATCCCGGGTGAAGCCAATGGAGTGATCACCGGGATCGTAGCTAAAGAGTTTTTGATCATTAAGGGAGATGGTATATCAACTATCACTCAAATACTGGAAAAGGAACCACGCTATCATTTTCAATTGGAAGCATTACAAAAAATATATGGTGAAGAACTGAATATCGTTTTAGCAAAGGATGAACTGAAGAACATGGTTCCTTTTGGTAACCATGCAAGGGGCGCCAAATTTATTGATGTGAGCCATTGGGCCGATGAAAAATTCACCAAAACATTTGATGAAGTTTGTAAACAGGTACCAGAATTCTATTTTGGAAGGCTAGACATCATGTATAAGAACCTGGAAGACCTGAAAGCCGGAAAAAATTTCTCAATCATTGAACTGAATGGTGCAGGGAGTGAACCAACGCATATTTATGATCCCAAACATTCTTTATTCTTTGCCTGGAAAGAAATAACCCGGCACTTTAAATTGTTATGTACCATCAGTATTAAAAATCATAAACGGGGGTTTCCATATTTGACAGTGAAAGAAGGCATGCAGATGTTCAAAGAGAATAAAGCAGTAATGAAAAACCTGAAAAATTATTAATTATCTAATTTGCCCGATGGGCTGGAAAATGAACAGGAAATTTAAATGGGGCTTGCTGATCTTTATAGCAGTATGGATAATTTTTGCTCAATCCTGTATGAAGTTTAGAATAGAAGATAGTAAAGCCAGCACTGAATTTGAACAAAAAGGTTTGCATATCAGTTTTCAGAATTTAAAAGCGGGTGGTATTTCTTTGCACTATGCAAAAACAGGTTCGGATAGTTTACCCACTTTATTTTTTATTCATGGTTCACCCGGCAGCTGGGATGCTTTTAAGGGATACATGATGGATACCGCTTTGCTCAATCATTTCAGAATTATATCTATTGACCGGCCGGGTTTTGGTTATAGTGATTTTGGCAGTGCTTATCATTTGGAAGAGCAGGCGCAGATGATCAATAAAGTAATAGAGAAAGAAAATAACCGAAAGCCGGTTCATTTGATAGGCCACAGCATTGGCGGGCCGGTTATTGTGCAACTGGCACAGGATCATCCCGATGAATTTGCATCATTAACTATACTTGCTGGTTCTATTTCGCCAAAGGATGAACCTAAAGAATACTGGCGGTATCTTTTTGCGTACTCACCTTTAGGATTGCTGATGCCGGGTGCATTTAAGCCTTCCAATAATGAGATCGTTTATTTTAAAAAGGACCTGTACCGTATTGATACCGGGTATGGGCTGTTAAATATGCCGATCGCCTTTATTCATGGTGATGCTGATAAATTTGTTACGGTAAAGAATGTAGAATATGGGAAGAAGAAATTACGGCACAATTCAAATATTAAGATCATTATCATTCCCGGTGCCAGCCATTTTATTCCCTGGGAGCATTATGATCTAATTAAGGAGCATTTGCTCACTTTAGCGGCAGGGAATAAATAGTAAAACTTAATTAAGCCGTTTGCCTGAAGGCGTTGGGCGCAGGAAAATTCACAAGCAATTCGCAACCTTTACCGGGCCTTGAATCAATAAAAACTACTCCGTTATTTACTTCCGCACGGCTTGTGATATTTCTTAATCCAACACCATTTCTTTTCAGGGCTGTATCAAAACCACATCCGTCGTCCTTAACACTCACCTGTATCATCTCGTATGCTTTTTTTATACTTATCCATACATTTTTAGCCTCTGCATGTTTTATAACATTATTCAACTGCTCCTGAACTATACGGAAGATGGTGAGCTTTAGTTTATTGGATAGTTCATTTTTATCCAGGTCATTCCAGTCAATTGAAATGTTTAATTCATTAACCTCTTTTATATTATCTGCCATTTCACTCAAAGCCTGTAATAATCCAACTTCGCCCAGGGACGGGGGCAGGAGTGATTTTGACAGGTTCCTTATTTCGATCATTGCTTTTTCAATCAATAACCTGCTTTCATTCAGCAGGTCTTCCCGTGGTTCTATGCTTTTTTGTGCACATTCAATATATAATTTAGTAGATGCCAGTATCTGGTTGATATTATCATGAAGTTCCTGGCCTAACAGGGTACGCTCTTTTTCCTGGCCGGTTATAACTGCTTCTGTAATTTGCTGCTGCCTGATCTGTCTTTCTTCATTCAGGCTGTTTTCGAGTTGAACTTTCTTTGTAATGTCACGGGTAACAGATAATGCTGCAATGATATCTCCATTTGTATTTCTTAAAGGAACGCAATGTGTTTCCAGCCAAAGCTGTCTACCTTTAAATCCTTTGATTTCAAATACAAGTTTTTCGGCATTTCCTTCAAAAACTTTATGAACTAATCTTTTAAATGCCACACGATGTTCGGGCATCACAATGTTCAGGGCATTTTTACCCACCACCTGGTCTAGGCTGTCTGCTTCTATCAATGCGAGCCCAGTCGGATTCATTTCCAGGATTATGCCTTCTTCATCAAGCAGTTTAATACATTCAGGGTTGGCCTGTACTATAGTACGCAAGTGGGTTTCACTTTCAGCAAGTGCCTGTTCTGCTTTTTTTTGCTCTGTTATATCGCTTCGTATTCCCCAGACACTGGTCAATGAATTATCTTTCACGATTCCTGCCATGGTGTTGATAAAGATCACCTGTTCGCCATTCCTGTTATACTCATAACTTATTTCATTCGTTGCCTTAAAACCGTTTTTAAAAAAATTAGTGATGAATTCAATGCTAACTACATTTTCTTTTGGCCATAATTTATTCAATGGAATGCCGATCAATTCGGCCGCTTTCTCAAAACCATACATTTGTGCGTAGGCATCATTACATTCTGCTATGAAGGAATTCTTAAAACATTGATCAAACATTTCTTCTGCGGTTGCGGTAATGTCTATTACTTCTTTGGACTCAATACGCCAGATACCCTCGGTACTTTGCTCAACAAACATTTTATAACGCTGTTCACTTTCTTCCAAAGCAAGTGCTGCTTTTTTTTGTTCTGTAATATCCCTGGCTGCGCCAATCATCCGGGTAGCTTTTCCTTCTTCATTTCTGATGATGTATCCTTTATCATTAATGTAAACATACGTGCCATCTTCTCTTCTGAAGCGGTATTCAAAATTAAAAGCAGTTTCTTCTTTTGAATTTATTAAGTGAGCAATTTGCTGGCTGATATTGTCTTTATCATGGGGATGGAGGAAGCCGGCCCAGGATTGTATATTTTTAATGAATTCATTGCTGTTGTGTCCGTAAACATCAGCTAAACTACTTCCACTTCTGTAAATTTCACCGGTAACCAGGTCCCAGTCCCAAACCAGGTCATTGGTAGCTTTTGCAACCAGGTCAAACCGTTCATTACTCAGCCTCATGGCTGCTTCTGTTTTTTTTCTTTCGCTAATGTCAGACACCATTGTACTGCTCCTGCATACCCCATCAATATCAATAAAAACAGCTGACGTTATTTCTACCGGGAAATGCTCTCCATTTTTTTTTATACCCGTAGCTTCGGTCATTGCAAAACTATTTTTTTCACGAAGTTCCAGAGCCTGTATCAAATTAGGGTCATTGTGATCAATAAACTGCCATCTTTTTAAATGTTTGAATTCATCGGGACTATACCCGAACATAACTGTTGCAGCGTGATTTGCTTCTAATATTATTCCATCGGGAACGGTAAGGAAGAATGCATGAATTGAATTCTCAATAATTGCTCTGTATTTTTCTTCTTTATTATTGAATGAATCCTGCCGGGTTACAGAATCGTTGGGTAGAGGGGAATATGGCGTAATGGAATCAGGCTTTTTCATATTTAATACTGTTCTGGCATTGTAAGAATTGGATTCAGGTTAAAATCCATGGTTTTTAATTAATACAAATAGAAAACACAAAATCACGTTTACAAACATTACTTTATAAACGTGTTTTTACGTCTTTTATTTCGTAGATACACGATTGGTATTTACTAATATAAAGGTGATCAATTTGCGTAAATTAAAATATAGTAGTTTTAGCTATTATGATGTAGAAAAAATTCTATCTTTATAAAGCATTTGTATCTATATAATACATTTGCAACCTAAACCCAGCAAAGAAAATGAAGAAGTTCCTTCTTGTTGATGATCACGTGGTTGTCCGGTCCGGTATAAAAATACTTTTATCTGATATTTACAATTCTGCAGAAATTCATGAAGCAATGAATGGCGAGAGTGCTGTTCTGAAACTAAAGGAGCATCAATTTGATCTTATTATAATGGATATTCAAATGCCCAATACAGATGCACTCGGACTGATGGAGTATATTCACATCACTTATCCCGAAGCAAAGGTTTTGATGTTCTCAATGAGTGCCGAGAATATTTATGCCAAACGCTTTATGAAAGCAGGGGCTTATGGCTTTATTTCAAAAGAAGCACCGCTGGAAGAAATAACCAGGGCCATCAGTATCATTCTCAATAATAAAAAATACATAAGTGATACGTTTGCCGAGAAACTGGCAGAAGATTCTTTTAACGGAAAATCAGGTAACCCGTTCAATGAACTTTCGCCACGGGAATTTGAAATTGTTTCTTTATTGTTAGATGGGAAAACAGTTACGGATATTTCTCACTCGTTAAATATTCAAACTTCAACAGTAGGAACGCATAAGGCACGCTTATTTGACAAACTGAGTGTTACCAACCTGCTTGAATTGAAAGAACTGGCTACTACTTATAACCTGTGATCTTTTTCTGCATCAATGGCCATTAATAGAATGCCGGGCACCTTACCTTATTGGCGGAAGAATTTTCATTACCATTGCGAAATGCCTTATAGGACAGCGTTAATTCATATGCACCCCTGTATTGCGAAGCCGTTTTTAATTTACTTACATTCACATCATAGGTTATACCAATTCCAAATTGATAATAGTCCAGTTTAATAACCGGCATGAAAGCATCATTCCAGCGGTAAAAGGCGCCACCTGAAATGGATACGTTTTGGTTTTCGGCATCGGGTATAAGATCATGGCTGAACAATAATCCTCCCTGTATTTGCCTGCTGCCACCCTGCATAAAATAATCTCCATAAACAATAAGCTTGTTCACATCGCTGGTTGGAATTGACAAACCTGCATTTACCACCCATTTTGGATTCAGTTTAATATCATATTGTTTTTGGAAAGCTACTTTAGGTTTTGTAAAATGAAATAAACCCACACCAAAATAGTAACGGGTATTTTCTCCGGCGGTGCTGCTGAAATTTAAGCCTACCGCTGCATCCCAATAAGTGAACCCCGTATTGGTAAAAACCTGTTTTGTGGGGTTTGACGAACTGTAGGAACCATTTACAAACTGATCATCAAAACTCAGTTGCGAAGGATCGAAGCGTTGCATTACAGCTCCTCCCATAATACCTGCAGACAAATAGGTATCTTTTTCACTATCCAGTGATTTATGATAATTGAGTACCGGGAAAAGTTGTGTTCGCCTGAGCCTTGAATCTCCGGCTATATCATTGGTAGCCTGGAAACCAATTGTTATAAAATCATTTGTATTGCGGCCCATTGGTTTTTTATATTCCAAACCAAGGCCAATGGTACGGTATGGTACGGTTACACTTTGCCACTGACTTCTGTATGCTGATGTAGCCCTGATATCGCCCTTAAATATTCCTGCCAGTGCCGGGTTTCTTAATAAAGGCAATTCATAAAACTGGGAAAAATTAATATCCTGGCTATTTGCAAAATTTGCAATAAGCAACAAATAGAACAGGAGCCGGAGTTTTAGATTTTTTTTCATGACTGTAAATTATTTTAGCAGGGTGCTGTTCCCCTTATAAGTATAAACTATTCCATTATCGCAAATCACATCTGCTGTATAAACAAATACATCGGGTGTTGCCGGAACACCTCTTATTTTTCCATCCCACGCATACTTTAGATCATTAGGATTGAAATTTGTTTTTTCAAAAACCAACTCCCCCCAACGGCTAAAGATGCGGAAGGTTTTAATAAATATTCCTTTTCCTCTTACCATCAGCACATCATTCAAGCCATCTCCATCCGGTGTAAAGGCATTTGGTATAAATACCTGAGCATTTTTACAGAAAGTAAAAATGAAAATAGTATCACTGCTTATACATCCGTAATTATTTGTTACGGAAAGAACATAATACCTGTTATCTGTTATGGTAAGCGTTGGTTGAGGACAACTTGTACAACTTAGGCCTGCTGATGGAGTCCATGCCCAGTTAATGATAGGTCCATTTTGAGTTACCGGGTTTAATTGAACAGTACTACCTGTTGATAAGGTCAGATCAGGCCCAATATTTACTGTTGGTCTTGGCCCAACGGTAATTTTGACAAAATCAGTATCTGTAAAACAATTATGCCCGTCGTAACCAACCACACGATAAAGGGTTGTGACATTTGGTGTTGAAGTGGGATCTTCAATATCAGTTCTGTTTAACCCTGCAGGAGGCGACCATAAATAACTATTGGCACCACTCGCCCTCAGGACTGTTGATTCTCCTATACATAAAGTATCGTTTGGAGTAATTAACATCTGGAACGGTTTAATGACATTTAAAGAAACAGTGTCATTGGCTATACAACCAAACGAACTTGTACCTTTTACTATGTACTTAATAGTATCAATAGGTGTTGCAACCGGATTTTGACAATTTGTGCAACTTAGCCCTGTTGCAGGGCTCCAGGTATATTGTGCAGCACCCGTAGCAGACAATTGTGCTGAACTTCCGATACAAACAATTCTGTCGTTTCCGGCAGCAACTGCAGGCGTTGGATGAATCGTTATGAAAAATGTAGCCGGTGTACCTGAGCAAAAGTTTGTGGATGGTATTACAGTGATTGCTGCAACCTCCACGGTATTTCCTCCATCGATTGCTGTGAATGAAGGAATATTACCAGTACCTGAAGCAGCTAATCCTACTGAAGGATTATTGTTTGTCCAGTTATAAGTAGTATTAGCCATACCACCTGTAAAATTGATTACATTGGTTGCCGAGCCATTACATAATGCCTGGCTGGGCGGTTGTATTACGTTAGGAGCCGGGTTTATAGTTATAGTAAATAATTTAGTAGTTCCCGGGCAGCCTGATGCTGTTGGCCTTACCGTAATTGTTGCAACTGAAGTAGAAAACCCATTGCTGTATGCAGTAAAAGGAGCAATATTTCCAGAACCACTGGCAGGTAAACCTATAGAAGGAGCCGTGTTGGTCCAGTTGTAAGTAGTACCACTTACCGGCCCATTAAATATAATAGCATTCGTAATTGATCTGTTACATAATGATTGATTAGGTGGTTGAATTATACTAGGTGTTGGGCTTACTGTTATAGCAAATATTTCTGGTGTTCCTACGCAACCAAATGCTGAAGGTGTAACGGTTATTGCAGCTACCTCAGATATATTTGTTGAATTGACTGTTATGAATGAAGCAATATTACCTGAACCGCTGGCTGGCAAACCAATTGAAGTATTATTATTGGTCCAGGCATAAGTTGCACCACCTAATGCACCTGTAAATATTACGGCACTGGTTGATGTGCTATTACACAAAATTTGGTCTGCAGGTTTTACCACATTGGGTGTTGGATTTACAGTTATCGTAAATGTTTTAGGAGTACCGGGGCAACCTGCAGCTGAGGGTGTAACTGTGATGATAGCAGTAACCGGTGCTATGCTTGTATTAATTGACATAAAAGAAGCAATATTACCATTGCCGTTTGCTGCTAATCCAATTGAAGTATTGCTGTTTGTCCATGTGTAAGTTGTACCATTTACTGGTCCGGTAAATGCTATCGCATTCGTTGCGGCTCCATTACAAATAGACTGATTTGAAGGCTGTACCACATTTGGTGCAGGGTTTACAGTTATTGTAAATGTTACAGGAGGTCCTATACAATTTGCTGCAAAAGGAGTTACTGTAATTGTAGCAATAGCTGGCGTATCGCTTGTATTGATAGCAGTGAATGGCAGGATATTACCATTACCACCTGCACCCAATCCAATTGAAGTATTATCGTTTGTCCAGAGATAGATAGTATTTGACAATGACCCGGACATCATTATCGCATTTGTAGTTCCACCCTGACACAAGGATTGATTTGGTGGTTGCACAACCGATGGCGAAGGTTTTACAGTTATTGTAAATGTTTTGGAAGGCCCGGGGCAACCTCCGGTAGATGGTGTAACAATAATTGTTGCTATAATTGGAACACCGGTTGGATTGGTTGGTGTAAATGCTGCTATATTACCTGTACCGCTTGCAGCTAATCCAATAGCCGTATTATTATTTGTCCAACTGTAAATGGTCCCACTTAAGGTAGATGTAAAACCTATCGGGCTTGTTGGCATATTGTTACATAAATTCTGGTTCGGTGGTTGATTCATATTTGATGGCGGCCTTACAATCACATTATGTGAGGCAGTTCCGTTACACCCGCTTGTTGTTGTTACGCTAAGTTGTACTACATATGTACCAGGTATTGTATAAGTATGAGTTACCGTATCTCCGGTACCGGTATTACCATCTCCAAAGTCCCAGGTGGCTGATGTTGATGGAATATTACTGTTATAAAATGTAAATGTATGCGGTGCACAGGCTGCAGGTGAAGACATGGTAAACTGTGTATTCAACTCACCTGTAATTGTTGCCTTTAAGGTATCTGTACAACCAAAATTTGCAAAAGGGATCATTTCTACCCAGAAAACTGAGTTTGTTGTTGGCCCCGGGTTCAAAACCAGTTGTTGACCGTTACCTATGATGGTTGTAAATCCAGAGTCCCACCAGTTATAAGTTTGAAAACCCGGAGGGGCAGTTAGCGTAGTAATATTGGGGAAGTTACAATCATATTGTGTTTCGATAGCCTGACCACAAGTGCTTTGTACATCTACATAAGCATAACCCCAGTGTGCTCTTCTTACGCAATCTGCAGTTGTAAATTCCAGGTAGATGGTTTGTCCTCCGTAGCCCCTCATACTGAAAAAAACACTGGCCCAGGGCTTATAAATTACCGAAGAGTTAACAGGAGAGATAGCAAAGCCCGGAAGATTAGAGGTTGAAATATATTCGAAAGAAGCACAGGCTATATAAGTATTTGTTGCAGAATCTAAAAGTTTTGCATTAAATCTTGGTTGCGTCCACATGGTATGGCCCGGATCCTGTAAAACAACTGCATAGTCATATTTAATTGAAAAATTAGAATCATTTAGAGGAACATGGATGGTATATCTTATTCTTTCTGCCTGCGCACCCACATTTGTATTACCCAACTTTACTGCAAAATTACTTCCATCTGGTGGATTTATCGGGAACAGTCCATAAGGATCAATTGCAGATGGAGTAGTCTTCTGATACAGGACATGCCTGTTAGGTGTTGGTGGTGATGGGTTAACAGTGATAACATTAGTATTACCAACAGAATCAACCTGGCCTATAAAACATTCCCAGTTAAAAAAGTCTCCGTTTTCGAAATCAATATTATCCGGGCAGTCTGCTATTATATTATTATTAACAGCATGCGGATGATAGGGTATGGGTTTGCTTATATTGCTTTTGAACTGGCTAAGGCTTATTTCCCCATTCGGATACATAATACCTTCTTTCCCATCTTTGGCTACTTTTGCCATTCCATTTTTGAAACCATAACAAACAGATATATCCAATGGCTTAATTACCTCTCCATTATTATTTATCAGCCACCATTTTTTATCGCCAAATGCAGCCGATACCGATCCTTCAAAATCAAAAACAATGTCATAGCTAAAAGGGAAAATTATTTTCCCGGTTTCAGAAACAAAGCTCCACTTCCCATCTTTTTTTACAGCAGCAAGATTACCGGAAAAATTTCTTGCATCTTCAAATTCTACCGGATGGATAGTTACACCATTGTCATTTACAAAAGAAAATTTATTATTAAGGAATACCCTGGAAAATCCATTGCTGAATGGATCTGTTTCATCCCACAACTGTTGGTTAACGGGGATACCGGTCTGCGAGTTGACAAATTTAAATTTGGAACCGGCAGCTTTTACTGCAATAATGGACCCTGCAGGCTTTTGGGCAGAAACTATTGACGAAAGCAGTAAGAATAGAATAGATAAAAGTCTTCTCATCGGATATTAATTTGGTTCATAGAATTGGATTGATGCCGGTTTGAATGAACTTTATCAGAGTATTTAATGAACGCTTTTTAATGCAGCGTTAGTATAGTTTTTTGGCTTTATTTTTTGTTTTGGCTTTATATTCGTTTCAGGTATTTGAACAACTACTCAAACAGCCGTAAAAATACCGGGACGGTTATTGAAAAACTACTCGGCTAAAAAATTATAATGATTGAGTGAGGAGAAATGAATTTTTCGGATAAGAAGGTAGTGCAGGTTCAAAAATCAATCAGTTAGCGGGTCTGCGATTTTTTTAAATGAACTGATATCATTAATGCTGATCTGTTTTTTTGAAACAGTTATGAGATTCTGTTTTTCAAACTGGTTAAGGGTGGTGGTAACTGTTTGTCGGGATGAACCTATTAGTTTTGCAATATCATCATGTGTTAAAAACTTTTCAATAACGGCCTTATTTTCAGTTATGGCATTACTGTCGGCAGCCAATTGTAACAGCAATTGCACTAACCTGCTTTTAACATCTTTATTCAGGATATTTAAAAGCCGGTTCTCTACTTTGCGTAGCTTATTGCCTAAGTGAAAACTAAAAGCAATAGCCATTTCGGGTTTCCGGTGCAGGAGGCGTAAAAAATCTTCCATGGTAAATGCACAAAGGCTTACATCGCTTTTATATGCCTGTGCAAATTCATCCTGGTCATTGTTTTTTTCTAAAGTAAGTTGCCCGAAAACTTCTCCCTTTTGAATAACTTCTTTGATGATCTGGTTGCCCTGTTCATCAATATAGCCCAGTTTTATAAACCCGGTTTTGGTAAAATATAACTTGTTGTGATTTTGAAAGGGGAAGTAAATATATTCTCCTTTAGCTGCTTCTAAAAAATTATGTACCAGGTCAAGCTCTTCATATTCCTGCTCTGTAATATGTTCAAAAATATCAAAGCCTCTTATTAAAAGCAGTTTTGAGTCGCAGGAGTCTTTTTCGGTCACGTTGGTTTATTTTTTTTCAAATAGCAGGGAGGCTGAGTTCATGCAGTACCGCAGCCCTGTTGGTTTTGGGCCATCATCAAAAATATGGCCTAAATGAGCACCGCACCTGCTGCAGTTAACTTCTGTTCGAACCATACCATAGCTGTTATCAGTAAGTTCTTCTACATTATTTTTTTTAATGGCTTTCCAAAAACTAGGCCAGCCTGTTCCGCTTTCAAATTTGGTGCTGCTGCTGAAAAGTTCCTGTCCGCAGCAAATACATTTATAAATTCCGTTTTGATGGTTGTCCCAATAAATGCCGGAGAAGGCTCTTTCAGTGCCTTTTTTACGGGTAACTTCATATTGCTCAGCGGTTAATTGCTTACGCCACTCGGCATCTGTT
This sequence comes from Ferruginibacter sp., assembly GCA_040007795.1. Taxonomy (GTDB): domain Bacteria; phylum Bacteroidota; class Bacteroidia; order Chitinophagales; family Chitinophagaceae; genus Ferruginibacter. The sequence goes on along the minus strand of JBDTUK010000169.1, from coordinate 8,314 downwards.
TTTGTAACAGTATATTTAGAAGTTTGTGCATTTACACCCATGGCGATAATTAAAAAAATGAAAGAAAATATGATTTTTTGCATGTGCTTTGTTTATCTAAATTACGAAGTATGAACGTTTTTAGTTTTTTATACCCGAAGCTTTAACAATCTTTTGGAATATAAATTTAAGCATTAATTTTAGGTGAATAAGTTAAATGATCATGAGTGTACTTAACCAGATAGCCGAATATTTATACCTGAAGAAAAAAGATCCTAACAGGCCTAATTCGGGCTTTTTAAAATATATGCATGGAATAAACAGGCTTTCCATTTTATTATTCCTGCTGGCCATGATCATACTGGCTATAAAATTACTTCGGTAGCTTAGTTAAATAAGTATAGATACTTTGGGCAGCATTGGCAGATGCATGGCCTCCTTTACTTAACAGCTCTTTAAGTAAAATATAATCTTCTTTAATTTGCTTTTGTTTTGCCTGGTTGTTTAATAATTCATTCAGTTCGTGTTGAAGTTTTTCAACAGTCAATTCACCCTGTATTAACTCTTTCACTACCTCTTTGTTCATGATCAGGTTAACCAGGCCAATGAATTTTATTTTTATCAGGCGTTTGGCAATCTGGTAAGAAAAAGAACTTCCTTTATAACAAATAACTTCAGGCACCCCAAATAGAGCCGTTTCAAGCGTTGCAGTACCACTGGTAACCAATGCTGCTTTTGATTGCATTAATAATTCGTACGTTTTATTTACTACAGATGATACATTGTTATAAGGTGCTAAAAGGTCAGCGTAAAAACTTTCTTCTAAACCGGGGGCTTTAGCTACTACAAATTGATAAGCCGGAAAATGTTTTGCTACTTCCAGCATAATGGGAAGTTTTTTTAAAATTTCCTGTTGCCTGCTGCCGGGGAGTAATGCTATGAGAGGTAAACCAGGAATTGGTAATTCGGAATTGGGAAGGAGAGGCTTTGAATTTACAATACACAATTCCAAATTCCTGATTCCAAATTCCTCTATTACTTCTACTAAAGGGTGCCCAACATATTCAACCTCATAATTCCATTTTTTGTAAAATTCTTTTTCAAAGGGTAAGATAACAAGCATTTTATCTACACACTCTTTTATCAGCTTTACCCGGTTCTCTTTCCAGGCCCAAACCTGTGGTGAGATATAATAGATCACTTTTATGTTTTGTTCCTTTGCCCATTTGGCAATGCGTAAATTAAAACCGGGATAGTCTATAAGAATTAAAGCAGTTGGTTTGTACAGCAGGATGTCTTCTTTACAGAATTTTAAATTTTTGAAAATGGTACCCAGGTTTTTTACCACTTCAATAAAACCCATGAAGGCAAGCTCTTTATAATGCTTTACCAGGGTAGCTCCGGCTGCCTGCATTTTATCGCCTCCCCAGCATCTAATATCTGCTGCAGCATCTTTTTTCTTTAATTCATGAATAAGATTACTGCCATGTAAATCGCCACTTGCTTCTCCGGCAATGATGTAATATTTCATATGCTAAAGTAAACGATAATTACCCAAATGTTTTAATACTCAAAGCCGTTACTGCATAAATGAGTGTTGCTACAAAAATGCCTTTTGCAGTATTATCAATTCTTGCATTAATATATATGGTGAACAAAATGGCATTTGCCATTAATGAAAGACTGATGGCTACGGTTAACAAACGATGCCCGGGTTCTACAAAAATATATTGCAGGGCTTCAAAGTAATTCAGAGGCCCCAGTTTGGTATATTTAAAAACGGCAAAGCCTGCAAAAGGGGCGATCATGCCCATAATAAAACCAAAAATAAAATTGTCTTTCTTAAATATCATTTGAAGAGATTCTTTTTTTCTAATTGTTTTTTCAGTGTATAGTTGGTAAGATCAAATTGCACAGGTACCACACTTATATAATTATTTTTAAGGGCCCACACATCGGTGTCTTTGCTTTTATCAAAATTTACAAACTCGCCGGTAAGCCAGTAATATTTTTTACCATGGGGGTCTTTGCGTTCAGTAAAATCCTCTTCGTATTTGGCATAGGCCTGTTTGCAAATCTTTACCCCCTTAATCAATTCCAGGCTAACCGCCGGAATGTTTACATTCAGTAAAAGGTGCTTATCCATTTTCTGTTTTAATAAGGCGCTTACAATTTTTCGTATATAAAATCTGGAAGCAGAAAAATCGGCTTCTACACTGTAATCCAGTAAAGAAAAACCGATACTGGGAATGCTTTCAATGGAAGCTTCCATGGCCGCACTCATGGTACCGCTATAAATTACATTAATTGAATGATTGGCCCCATGGTTAATACCACTTAAACAGAGATCCGGTTTTCGGTGCAGTACTTTATCTACGGCGAGTTTCACACAGTCTACCGGGGTACCCGTGGTTTGCCAGGCTTCTGTATCACCAAAAATATCTACTTTATGCATACGTAACGGATGGCCAATGGTAATAGCATGTCCCATTCCGCTTTGTGGTTTATCCGGAGCTACCACTACTATTTTTCCGAGGTCTTTTACAGCTTCTACCAGATTGCGGATGCCGGGGGCTGTAATGCCATCATCGTTTGTAATAAGAATGATAGGCTTGGTTTTTTTACTCTTAGTCATTCTGAATTTTAAAACTTAGGAAATAATTGTCTTGCAATACCCGGCTGTCGGAAAGACCATGGTATCATTACTATAATGATAATTAACGCAATTCCAAAATAGATTAGTGTGCGTTTATGTTTTTGTGCATCTGTATCGGCACGTTTCACCATACTTCTGCCTATATGAACCAGTAGCCAGGCGATGATCATCATCAGGGCATGCTCTACCGCAAAGAAGCGTTCAGCAGGGTCTTTCATAACAGCCCCCATTCCGCTTTTTACTTTTTCAAACCACATACCGGTAAAATATAAGATCAAACCCATCAACAACTGAATATCACAACTGGTCATAAAAAAAAGGCTCACTTTATTATCACTGCTGCTGTATTTTCTTTTTGAAATGACAGCAAACAGAGCTGATAATACAGCCCAGAGGCCCAGTATCAAAACTGCCCAACGCAGAATACTATGTATGATAAGTGAATAGTTCATAAAAATAAATTTGCTGCAAAAATACAGGAACTGAATTAGATTATCTCAATACCCGGTCTTAATAGAGAATAGGGTTACAATTTTTAAATTCTTGGACCAATAAAAAATTTCTGTGTCTCTGTGATTCTATGCCAATAATAAAAATAAATTTGGTAAAACTAAATATATTAGTACATTTGTGCTAATCAAATTAGTTGTACCATGTCAACAGCCGGACAAAACCTTAAATACTTACGCAAACTCCGTGGATGGACACAGGAAGAATTTGCAAACAAACTTCATATCAAGCGATCATTAATTGGCGCTTATGAAGAAGAACGTGCTGATCCCAGGCTTGATGTGCTGGAGATCGTTGCTGATATGTTCAAGTTAACTTTAGATGAACTCTTATTAAAAGACCTGGGCAATACCTCTAATAATTATCTTGCCAAGCGTCGTCAGCAGAAAATGATGACTGCAGATAGAAATGTGATTCATTTTGTACCCGTAAAAGCAGCAGCTGGTTATTTAGCCAGTTATGCTGATAGTGAATTTATTGATGAACTGAACACATTTACCTTGCCCATGTTATCGGGGGGTAATTACCGGGCATTTGAAATTATTGGCGATAGTATGTTACCCACACCCAGCGGCAGTATCATTGTTGGTGAAAAAATAGAAAACACAACTGATATAAAAAACAGCCAGGCCTATATTGTAGTAAGCCGTAATGAAGGTATTGTGTACAAAAGAGTGGAGAAAAATAACCGCAGTAAAAATAAATTGACTTTGGTAAGTGATAATCCGCAATACCAGCCATACCAGGTAAATGCAGAAGATGTGGTTGAATTGTGGCAGGCGCAAATGGTGATTAGTAAGGTAAGCCTGCAACAACGCTGGGATGTGAACTCCTTAGCCAGTATGGTGAACAATTTACAGAGCCAGGTGAGTACATTGAAAAAGAAAATGAACTAATTTATATTGATACAAAAAACACCAGGCAGGCAATGAATGCAAAAGAATTATTGATATTGAATTTTGAAGAGGTACGTCGCAGGAGCATCAAGGTATGGAAAGATATTTCTGAAGAAGATTTGTTTTGGAGACCTGACCCTGATGCGATGAGTTGCTTTGAAATGATACGTCACGTACTGGAATCCGAAAATATATATCATCATATCATCCTTCACCGGGGTGCAATAGGTAATTATGAAAGCCCCTTAACCGGAAATCCATACACTACTGTGGACGATGAACTAAAAAATGCACAGCCTTACCGGGAGAAATTTTTAAAAATGGTGCATTCCTTTTCTTTAAAAGAATTAGAGGAAGTGTATATCAGTCGTAAGGAAAAAAACCAGCATCGTAAGCTGTGTGATTATTTATTACGGATGGCCTATCATGAAAGTGTGCATACCGGGCAGTTACTTGACTATTTACGCACATTAAAAGCACCACGGGCCATTATATGGGATTAACTTTTATCTTTAGCCAAATATAACTTTAGCACAACCAGATACATCGATTAATAATTAAAAAACACAGTTATGATTAAACTTCAGATCATCGGCAATCTTGGTAAAGATTGTATCGTAAAAGAAATCAATGGTAAAAACGTGATCAACTTTAGTGTAGCACACACGGAGCGCTTTAAAGATGCACAGGGCAATCAAAAAGAAAGAACCACCTGGGTAGAATGTGCGTATTGGACCGACAGAACTGCTATTGCACCTTACTTAGTAAAAGGTACTACTGTTTATGCAGAAGGGTCACCGGAAGCAGATGCCTATACCAATAAAGAGGGCCAGGCTGCTGCAACATTACGCATGAGGGTTCAAAATATTCAGTTACTGGGCGGTGGTAACAAAGATAACCAGGGAGCCAACTCAGGCAATGTGACCAATACCGGGCTGACTACATCGCCTGTAGTTAAAACAGAGGTTGCCAATGTTGCTGCACCTGTTGATGATTTACCATTTTAAACTATCATCCCTAAAAAAATGTAAAGCTCCAATTGCGGAGCTTTTTTTATTGAGGTAACTTTTTTATAAAGTTTTATCTTGTGCAAAATGTTTGCAGTGAAAAAACAATCTTTATTTACTATTCTGGTAATGCTCCTGTTCTCTTTCAATCTCTTTGCTCAAAAAAACTATATCCAATATGTCGATCCGATGATTGGTACGGGTGGGCATGGGCATACCTATCCCGGAGCCGTTTTGCCTCATGGTATGGTGCAGTTAAGCCCCGATACAAGACTGGATGGATGGGATGGTTGCAGTGGCTACCATTATTCCGATAATTATATTTATGGGTTTACCCATACGCACCTGAGCGGAACGGGCTGTAGTGATTATGGCGATATTTTATTGATGCCAATGACCGGGGTACCATCTCCGGATAATAAAATATATGGTTCAAAATTTTCTCACGTTAATGAAAAAGCATCCGCAGGTTTTTATTCGGTTAAACTGGATAATGGGGTGGATGTTATGCTGACAGCAACCGAACGGGTGGGGTTTCATCATTACTTTTTTGGGAATGGTAAGCCTGCAAGTATAATTCTTGATCTTAAACACCGTGATGAAGTACTTGAGTCTTCTTTGAAAATAATAAACGATCACACCATTGCAGGCTTACGTCGAAGCAAAGCATGGGCTGAAGATCAGTATGTATATTTTGTGATCGAATTTTCAGTTGCCTTTACAAAATACGGGATATGGGATAACGATAAATTGACAGAGAAAAAAAATGAACTATCAGGAAAAAATATAAAAGCATTTTTTGAATTTGCAAATCTGGATAAGCCCTTGGTAATGGCAAAAGTTGCAATCTCTGGAGTAAGTATAGAAGGTGCACAAAAAAACCTTAAAACAGAATTACCCGGCTGGAATTTCGAAAAGGTAAAAGCTGATGCACAAAAAAAGTGGAATGCTGAGTTAAGTAAAATAGATATTTCCAGTAGTAACAAAAAACAACTGCGTACTTTTTATACAGCCTTGTATCATACAATGGTTGTGCCCAATATTAATATGGATGTAGACAGGCAATACAGGGGAAGAGATAACCTGATTCATACAGCAAAAGATTTTACCAATTATTCTGTCTTTTCACTTTGGGATACATACCGTGGGGCTCATCCATTATACACCATCATTGATCAAAAGAGAACGATAGATTACATTAAATCTTTCCTGGCACAATACCAGGAAGGAGGCCGCTTACCGGTTTGGGAACTCAGCGGATGCGAAACAGATTGTATGATCGGTTACCACAGTGTGCCTGTGATTGTAGATGCTTATATGAAGGGACTAAACCAGTTTGACACAAAACTTGCATTAGAGGCTATGAAAAAAAGCGCTACATGGAATCATTTGGGTTTGCCTGCATTAATGGATCATGGATTCTTAGAGATGGATGATGAACATGAAAGTGTAAGTAAAACATTAGAGTATGCTTATGATGACTGGTGTATTGCACAGTTTGCAAAAAAACTGGGCTATGATCTTGATTATATAAACTATATCAAAAGGGCACAATCTTATAAAAATATATTAGACCTTCAAACCGGCTTCATGCGTCCCAGGAAAAATGGTAACTGGCTCTCGCCTTTTGATCCCAGGGAAGTGAATAATAATTTTACAGAGGCCAACAGCTGGCAATATTCTTTTTACACGCCACAGGATATTACTGGGTATATGGAAATGACAGGTGGTAGAAAAAAACTGGAAGAAAAATTGGATAAGTTATTTTCGGAAAATTCTCAAACTACGGGAAGAGATCAAAGCGATATATCAGGATTGATTGGTCAATACGCACATGGAAACGAGCCGAGTCATCATATTGCATACTTATACAATTTTGCAGGAGCCGCTTACAAAACACAATCCATGGTTCATCGTATCATGAATGAAATGTATCATGATGCACCGGATGGATTGGCCGGTAATGAAGATTGCGGACAGATGAGTGCATGGTATGTATTAAGTGCATTAGGCTTTTACCCGGTTACACCTGGAACTACGGATTATATTATTGGCACTCCTTTATTTAATAAAGCAATTATCAAATTAGAAAATGGCAAACAGTTTGTAATAAAAGCAAACGCCGCAAATAATAATACTCTAAAGTCCTCTCCCCCTGGGGGAGAGTTAGAGAGGGGCTTTTATATTCAATCAGCATCAGTAAATAATAAATCACATACAGCATCGTCATTATCTTATTTTGATATTGCAAAAGGAGGAGAAATGCAATTTGTGATGGGTGCAAATCCTTCAGCATTTGGCGCAACCGATTTTCCATCAACAGCAATTACAGATAATAAAATAGTATTGAACCCGGTAATAGATGGAGGCGAAATTTCTTTTAAAGGAAATAAAGCTATTCGCATTTATTCAAATCAAAGCGATGCCAATTATTATTACACAATGGATGGTTCTTTACCAACAGCTGCGTCAAAAAAGTATACCGGTTCAATTACTATTGATACATCAACAACTGTAAAAGCAATTGCAATAAATGGTAAAGGAGAAACCAGTTATGTTACAACAGCGAAGTACAGGAAAACTCCGCATAACTGGAGTATAAAATTGAATACCGCTTATGAACAACAGTATGATGGGGGTGGAGCCGCAGGACTGATTGACGATATTCATGGTAGTGCTGATTGGCGCAAAGGGAATTGGCAGGGATATCAAAAAGCAGATGTGGATGCTGTAATTGATCTGCAGGAAATAAAAACGATATCAAAAGTTACTGCAGGATTTTTGCAGGATATGGGGGCATGGATCATTGCACCCAAAGAACTTATTGTTGAGGTTTCAACAGATGGTAAACAATTTATCAAAGTATTCAGTGGTGAAAATTTTTTAGCCATTGAAGATAAAAAAGTACAGGTAAAAAGTATTGAAGCACCCTTTACTCCTGTTCCAGCAAGATATGTGAGGGTAAGGGCAATGCAATATGGTAAACTACCTGCATGGCACGAAGGGGCAGGAGGTGATACACATATTTTTGTTGATGAGATACAAATACAGTAATAAAAAAATCCCGCCCGTTTTTAAACGGATGGGATTTTAATAAATAATATTTAATCATTTATACTTCAGGTTCAACCCTTCCCAGCTTTCTTGCAAATACAACTAAATGAACTATAGCAAAAGCAAGGGCAATATAAAGCAGTGTTCTGTCAGTATCAAACCCAACAACATATTGATGTAAGAAACCAACAACGATCAATAAAAGACAAAGT